>DATHSI010000312.1:0-66092 GCA_035464315.1 Candidatus Sulfomarinibacteraceae bacterium | reverse complement strand
AAGATACGCTCGAAGCTGGCCCGATATTCGTCGGAGAGGAAAACGTTGTGTGGGTACAGTTGCGGGTAAGCGCGGTCTACGCCCCAGTAGAAGGTGATGGCAGAGCAGGTGTACTTTTTGCGTTCCAGTTTCTTCGTGCTCTCCTGGTCGTTGAGCAGGTGTTTGTAGACGTAGGGCAGGTCGGCGTTGGCCACGATAACGTCGGCAGCCAGTCGCCGCCCGTCTTCGAGAAGCAGGGCGCGAGCGCGATCCCCTTCTGTCTCAATGGCGCGCACGGGAGCGTCGTAGAGAAAGCGCACGCCGTGTCGCTCGGCGATTGCCGTTAACGTTTCCACCACACGATACAGGCCGCCCATGGGGAACCAGACGCCGTCGGCGAGCTCTGTGTACTGCAGTAACGAATACGTGGCGGGGGCGTCGTAGGGACTCAGACCCAGGTACATATTCTGGAAGGTGAAGGCTGCTTTGAGCTGCCTGTGGCTGAAGTAGTTGCCGACGTTGGCGTAATGTTTCTTCAGCGCCTTTAGCTGAAACAGCAGCGGCAGGTTGCGCAGGCTGAAGTACTGGCCCAGGCTATAGAAGTTGCGTCCGACAAAGTGCTTTAGAGACATGCGGTAATGGCGGTGACCCTCGGCCAGATAGCGCAGCAGCCCGCCAAAGCTGCCCGGTTCAATGGCCTCCAGCTGCTCTTGCATCTCGTGCAGGTTGGCCGTCAGCGTCAGCTCTGTGCCGTCGCTGAAGCGCACGCGGTAGGTGGGATCAATGCGCCGCAAGTCAAGGTGATCTTCCATGCGCTCGCCAAGCGCAGCGTAAGTTTCGGCAAACACCTCGGGCATTAGAAACAGGGTGGGGCCCAGATCGAAGCGGTGCCCATCGCGCAGAAGCTGATCGCAGCGTCCGCCCGGCTGGCTGTTCTTTTCCACGACCGTCACATCGTAACCGTTGCGCGCCAGGCGACCGGCGGCTGCTATTCCGCCAAGACCGGCTCCGATTACCAGTGCAGTGGCATGTCTTGTCATAGTAGTTCTCTCTCTGTCCCTGGTTAAGCTTTGCATTTTAGTAGCGAATTATTTTGTAAAACTTCAGCAGGGGACGATTAGCTCATATTTATCATAGCTTTCCCCAGGATTCTACAACCTCTGCGAGCGTTTGTCAAGAAATTGGACGTAAAACCTTGACAATTATTTTGCAACTGTGTTATGCTAGGGCGTGTTGGAGCCAGAAGCTAAATCGACGGCTTGTCGATGGGAGAGAGCAAAATGATGCGTTCACAGGTTAATGCGTGGGAGCTACCTTTGTTAGTGCAGGCAAAAGAAGCGTTGAATTCGACGACGTTGTCTGTTCAGCCGAGTTATGCCGATCAACAGCTGCTAACACGAGCGTATGAGTTAAGCGAGCAGATTACGGCCACTCACAGCCGCTCCTTTCACCTGGCGTCGGGTTTGCTGCCCCCTGCAAAGCGCGCGGCGGCGCGGGCGCTCTACGCCTTTTGTCGTGTCAGCGATAATGTGGTGGACGAAAGCGGCGAGAATGCGGCGGTGAATTTCAGCCAGTGGCGGGCGCGGGCGCTGGCTGCGCATCCGCCGGCGGATGATCTGGTGCTGCTGGCCTGGGCCGATGCCCGGGCGCGTTTTCACATTCCCTGGCGCTATTCAGAACAGCTGTTGGACGGGGTGGCCCGCGATCTGGTGCAGAACCGTTACCAGACCTTCGAGGAGCTGGCGGCTTATGCGTACGGTGTGGCCTCTACGGTGGGCCTGATGAGCATGCACATCACCGGCTTTCACGGGCCGGAAGCCATTCCCTACGCCGTCAAGCTCGGTGTGGCCCTGCAACTGACCAACATATTGCGCGACGTGGGGGAGGATTACGGACGAGGGCGCGTCTACCTGCCGCAGGCAGAATTGGATGCCTTCGGCCTGAGTGAGGCCGATCTGGCAGCCGGTCGCGTGACAGAGCGGTGGCGGCGCTTCATGCGCTTCCAACTGGAACGCAATCGCCAACTGTACGCCGAGGCATGGCCGGGAATTGGATTGCTGGACGGGGACGGCCGGTTGGCCATTGCCGCGGCAACGGGCCTTTACCGGGCGATTCTGGATCGGATCGAGGTCAACGATTACGACGTGTTCAACCACCGCGCACACCTGGGAGCGTTGGCCAAGGTGCGCCGCCTGCCGGCGCTGTGGTGGCGCAGCCGCGGCTTCCAGTTTCGCAAGACGGGCGTCCAGTAGTCGGTTATACTGGGGAGCCATGAGCGGAGACCTCTACGAAACGATTGCTCCCTATTACGATCTGTTACATGATACTTTGACCCAGGATCTGGATCTGATTCTGGCGCTGGCGGCGGAGGCGGGCGATCCCATTTTGGAACTGGGTTGCGGGACGGGCCGGCTGTTGCGTCCTCTGGTGCGTGCGGGCCATCAGGTCACGGGCCTTGATAGCTCGCTGGCGATGCTTGCACGGGCGCGGGCACGGCTTGCCGACCTGGCGCCGCAGCAGCGGCCGTCCGTACAGCTAGTTGCCGCGGATATGATAGCCCCGCCGCTGCTCCGGGAGCATTTCCGGCTGGCGCTGGTGTCTTACAACACGTTCCTGCACCTCCCACCCGAACTGACGCTTCGCGCCTGCCGCGCCATTCAGCGGCATTTGCAGCCGGATGGGCGCCTCTTTTTGGACCTGGTCAACCCGCTGCTGGTGGAGCACGCGCAGGATGAGCGCGCGTTTTCCCTGGAACAGGCAATTGTGGACGAAGCGACAGGCAGCGAGCTGCTGGTCTTTGCGGGCAGCTGGCTGGAAGCTGCGGCGCAGATATTGCACATCACGTGGGTGTACGATCGCTCGCCTGCGGGCGGCGGCCCTGTCCAGCGTACTGTCTCGCGACTGGCCTACCATTACTATTACCCGCACCAGTTGGAATTAATGCTGCAGAACGGCGGATTTGCACTGGAAGGGATCTATGGCGATTATGAGCAGGGGCCATTTGAGGAGGATAGTGAGCGGCTGCTGGTGCTGGCCCGGAGGCGCTAGGGGCGCGTGAAACTGCCGTCAGATATTGTCAGCTGCACGTCCGGTTCGGGAGAGGCATCGGCCAGCCCCAGGCGCACGAACAGGTAGGGACCGTAGTAGGAGACCCACAGCCCGGCTAACGTGTAGCGCAGGAGCCGCAGGGGCAGGCCCAACCAGGCGGGATCCTGGGGAAACACCATGGCCAACCCGCGCCAGATGGCCACCGTGACCAGCATGCCGAACAGATAGCGAAGAAGGCGCCGGGAAAGGGAGCCGGCTACCATGAAGTGCACGCGCGACGCTTCCAGAATAAAGCCCACCCCCAGCCCCAGCAGAATGCCCAACGCTGCCGTCATTTCTTCTCTGGTATCGGCTTCGGCAGCGATGGCGTGAGCATCCCAGGCCACTTCCAGAGCGATATTGCTGAGGACGATCATTAGCACAACGTAAAGGGTCAGGAAAAAGATGGGAACGACCATGACGACAAGCAGCCGCTGGCCCAAGATACGATTGCGAAACTGCTGGCGAAAGTTCGCACGCCAGGCCCAACAGGCAAACAGGATCAGCACGCCCACCAGAAAGCCGGCGAACACATCGTGCAGGAAATGCATACCGAGGAAGACGCGGCTGAAGCCCATCAGCCCAATGGCCAGGAAGGCCAGAACCCATGCTCGTCGCTGGCGCACCACCGCTGCCACGTAAAGGTAAATGACGGTAGCAATCTGAACGTGACCGCTGGGCGTGCCGAAGCCGCTTTCGCTGCTGAGGGCCAGGGTGTCGTCGAGCCAGAAAGGACGAGGGGCGCGAATGGCCTGCTTGGCCAGGAGCAGAACGGCGTTAGCCACTGCCAGCAAGTAGGCCAATTCCTTGCCCAGCGCCTTGTGCACGCACCAGTAGATGAGGGGCACCACGGCCAGATAGAACTCGAAACGACCCAGATCGCTGACAATCCGTAGGAAGGCTGCCAGGTGAGTGTACTCTCCTTGCAGCCAGCGAATGACCTCCAGGCTGAAATCTTGAATGGTGTCCACGTAGACCTTCCTCTGTTCTCGTGGTTACAACGCGGCGGTCGTACCCGGCGCTGTGCCGACGATTTCCCTGCGCTATACCGACCGTCGCCGTTGCAGGCATTGTTACCAGTTGCAATCGGCGGGTCGCCAACTATAATCAATTTTCAGTCGAGTTGACAGTAACCGGGAGGAGGTGTTGCCTCTGGCGGGCGTGCT
Source organism: Candidatus Sulfomarinibacteraceae bacterium (assembly GCA_035464315.1). Taxonomy (GTDB): domain Bacteria; phylum Chloroflexota; class Anaerolineae; order Promineifilales; family Promineifilaceae; genus JAAYYY01. Next base: position 61,860 of record DATHSI010000312.1, on the reverse strand, counting down.
TTGGCCGCCGGGACCGGTGTCAACGACTTATAGCCACCGCCGCCCACGATTCGCGAAACGCATCTCGAAACGCTCTTCTATTTTAACGTAATATTAAGTAGAGAAAACCTATAATAGGGTGATGCACTGTCAATAAGTGTGAACAAAGCGTGTTCGGACATAAGATATGGTGCGTTCTGAGCACTTCTGAGATAGCTATAGACGAGTTGGAGAGAGTGAATGTCAGCAAGGATACTTGTTGTTGAAGATGAAGATCGCATCCGCCAGTTCTTGCAGCGCGGCCTGACTTTTGAAGGCTACCGCGTGGACACGGCGGGTGATGGCCAGGAAGCGCTGGACACGGCGCGCGAAAGTCCGCCGGATCTGGTGCTGCTGGATATCATGCTACCGGGCATTGACGGAATCGAAGTCTGCCGCCGGCTGCGAGCGGCAGGCGAGGTGCCCATTCTGATGTTGACGGCCAAGGAGGCCATTGAAGATAGGGTGGCGGGGTTGGACGCCGGCGCTGACGATTATCTGGTGAAGCCGTTTGCTTTTGATGAGCTTCTGGCGCGCGTCCGCGCCCTCTTGCGGCGCGCTCAGCCGGCGCAACCCCAGGTCTACCGCTTCGCCGATCTGGAGCTGGACACCGGCACGCGCCGCGGCCGGCGCGGCGACCACATTTTCGACCTGACGGCTAAAGAGTATGAACTGTTGGAGCTGTTCATGCGCCACCCCCGGCAGGTCCTGACCCGCGACATTATCTTTGACCGCGTCTGGAATTACGATTTTGGCGGCGAGAGTAACATCATCGAGGTGTACGTGCGCTATTTGCGCCAGAAGACGGAGGCGGAAGACAAACCGCGTCTTATCCATACTGTGCGTGGCGTAGGCTACGTGCTGCGCGAGGAGTAATCGTTGCTCCCGGCGCAGCGACCCTTTTATGTCAATTCGCGACAGGCTTACCATTATTTATACAGGCATCTTTTTGCTTGCCTTCCTGCTGTTTACGCTTGTCGTCTACCACTTGCCGCGAGTATCGCTGCGCACTGAGATCGACGAAAGTCTGGAAGATACGGCGCTGGAAATGCTGGAAGAGACGCAAGTGCTCAGCCAGCGCGATGTGCTCTCCCTCTTTATCCCCACAGAAGACGACTCCGTTTTCCGGCGGGCCAACATCTTTATCATGGTCGTTGATGAGGAGGGGGAGGTCCTACGGCGCTCGGACAACCTGCGCGGCTTCCAGGGCATCCTCGATCCGGACGGATTGGGTGCGGAGACCCGCAGCTTCCACACCGTAACCTATGAGGGACAGCCGGTGCGCGTGCTCACCGTGCCCCTGCGCGTCGAGCGCGGCAGCGCCGAGGAGCTGATCGGCTATTTGCAGGTCGCCCGCGTCGTTGAGGCGTACGATACGTTCAACCGGCTGCTGATCATTGCTGTGTTCATCGGACTGGCGTCGGTCACCGCCTCTATGTTTACGGTGACCTGGATCGCGCCCAAGGTGTTCCGTCCCCTGGAGAATATCGCGGCGCTGGCGCGCCAGATTAGCCGCGCCGACGATCTCAGCCGGCGGCTGCCCGACACGGGCCGCAATGACGAGATCGGGGACCTGACCGTGGCCGTGAACCAGACGTTGGAACGGCTGGAGACGCTGTTCCGCACCCAGCAACGGTTCCTGGCCGACGTTTCCCACGAACTGCGCACGCCTCTGACCACCATCCGCGGCAACGTCGACCTTATGCGTCGTATGGGCGTGGCCGACGCCAGCTTCCTGGATGATATTCAGGCTGAGCTGGAGAGAATGACGCGCCTGGTAAACGACCTGTTGCTGCTGGCGCGCGCCGACGTGGGCAGCCTGCCCATTGAGCATAGACTGGTGGAGCTGGACACGGTGGTTCTGGACGTTTATCGCCAGTTGTCGAAGCTGAACCGGCCGGTGCGGGTGGTTCTGGAAGAGGTGGATCAGGTCGCCGTAATGGGCGATGAAGATCGCCTGAAGCAGCTCATTCTGAACCTGGCGGATAACGCCATCAAGTATACATCGCCTGGCGGCGTGGTCAGCCTGAGGTTATGCAAAACGGTGAGCCAGGCGCAGTTAAGCATTTCAGACACGGGCATCGGTATCCCGGAGGAGGATCTGCCCTATATCTTTGATCGATTCTACCGCGTAGATAAAGCCCGCACGCGCGCACACGGCGGCTCTGGACTGGGATTGTCTATCGCCAAATGGATCGTGGAAGTGCATGACGGGGAAATTGAGGTGGAAAGCGAAGTGGGCAAGGGCACAACATTCCACATCTACCTCCCGCTGGCCCCGGAGAAGATCAGTAAGGTGAGTAGAGGGGGGCCGTCCTCATCCCACTCGTCACTGGCGCGGCAGCACGGGTAGCCGCCACGCCCGCCGGTTCGCCTTATAGCGCCGATCTAGTGGCTGCGACGCAGGAGCATAAAGACACCCAGCAGAATCAGAGCCAGGGGCCAAAAGATGCTGCCGTTGATCCAGCCAAAGTTCTCGAACAGGAAGTAGAAGCCCATTAGAATGAGCAGGACGGCGGCGATGGTGGGGCCGTTTGGATGTTGTCGCCCGCGTTCTACGCTGGAGGAAATCGTATCGCCCAACCCTTCCAGGTTCTTCTCGATGACCTCGGACTGAGTCAGATCCACATCCGACTCGCTGGGCATGATTACCATCAGAATGAAGTACAGAGGGATGCCTACGCCGCCGGCCGGAATCAAGATAAGAAACGCCAGTCGCACCAAAACGGGATCGACGCCAAGGTATTGGGCCAGCCCACCGCAGACCCCCGCAATCATTTGTTCGCTTTCACTTCGCACCAGTCTTGGATTCATCGCTGAAACACTCCTTTACATCTTGGTCTATTGTGCTATACGCTTGCTGGCAAACAAAGTTGCACACGAAAGCGTCTGCAAGGTGCGCGCCTTTGCAGCGCCACTGGCTAACACTCACTAAATGAGAACGTTCTGAACTGGCGTGACGAAAGATGCCGCCTGTTAGAAGCGAGTCGGCTGTTGTGTTATACTGGCGAGCTTGAGCGGAGATGAATCAGGAGACACGAAAAGACGATTGTGACGGATGCAAATGCCTGATTTTTGGAAGCGTTCGATGGCGCGAATGGTGCGTTGGCCGCCTGTCCACCAGTTAATGGTGTGGGGCATCCGGGCGGTCGTTCCACGCCACCGTGTTGGCGTGGGCATCGTGGCCCTGGACGAGGCCAACCGGGTTTTGATGCTGAAACACGTCTTTCATCCGCGCACGCCGTGGGGCTTGCCCGGCGGCTGGATGGGGCGTGATGAAACGCCTCAGACGTGCGCCGTGCGCGAGCTGAAAGAGGAAACTGGCCTCACGGCGACGCTGGGGCCGGTGGTGCACGTCACGTATGATACACACACGTTGGGGCTTAATGTGGCCTTTGCGGCGCAGACGAACCCCGGCCCCTTAACACTGAGTTCAGAGATTCTGTCGGCGCGCTGGTTTTCTCCGGATACGCTACCCGCGCCCATTTTGCCTTTTACGCGAGAGGCGATTGCGGCGGCGACGGCCCTGCGCGCGACTGAGATGCAACTGGGTGAGGTTGTTGCCCCATGACTGACAGATCAACACCGGGACTGGGGCAGTGGCTGGTTATGACCATCATCGTGACCAGCATCGTTTTTCTGCTCTACAAAGTTTACCAATATGGCACAGTACGCCAGTACATGCCCGCAGGGCTGACTATCGCCGGCGTGGAAGTAGGGGGAATGACCGCGTCTGAAGCGGAAGCGCAGGTCAGCAACCGCTATGGGGCGGATGTGCTCATATATCATGGCGAGAATTCTATCGCCGTCAGCCCTGACGATATTGAGTTTATGCTGGACCTGCAGGCGATGATGAACGAGGCCGATTATCAGCGCTCGCAGCAGGACTTCTGGGCCGGATTCTGGGGTTTCTTGTGGAACAGGCCCATAGAGGTGGATATGGTCGAGCTACGCGCCAGCCATGATGAGGATGCGCTGGAGCGTGTGGTGGAGACGGTCGCCGGCGGCTTCGACACGGCAACGCAGCCGCCTCAGCCGGTGCCCACAACGCTGACGTTCCAGTATGGCGAGGCGGGCATGGAAACGGATATTCCCGCCAGCGTTGGTGACGTGCGCGCGGCCTTCTACCGGCCCACCGGGCGCGAGGCGCATCTGTCATTGCGACCGGTTCAGGCGGAACGTCCGGATATGGGCCTGCTGGGCCGGCTGATCCTGAACCACCTGCAGGAACAGGCCTTTAGCGGCGTGGCCAGCATCTTCATCCTGGACCTGCAGAGCGGCGAAGAGGTGCAGGTGGACGCCAACGCCCCTGTCTCCGGCATGGATTTGCTCAAGGTGCCCATTGTACTGGATACGTACCGCATGCTGGACAACAGCCCGTCACAAACGCAGATGCAGCACATTACGCGGACGTTGCTTACCACCGAGCCGGAACCGCCAAATGCCCTATTGAACGTGATTGCAGGGCAGGATAATCCTTTCCTGGGCGCCCAGATTATGACCGAATCGATGTGGCGGCTGGGGTTGCGGAACACCTTCATTGCCATTCCCTATGGCGAAGGTCCCGTTCCCGGTGGTCGCACGACGTATGAGACGCCGGCCAACACCAGCGTGAGCCTGCGCACGCAGCCCAGCCCGTCGATGCAGACGACGGCAGAGGACATGGGCGCGCTGCTGGCCATGCTCTACTATTGCGCCGAAGGCGCCGGCGGGCCGCTGCGCGCGGCGTATCCGGAGACGATTACGCCGGATGAATGCCAGGAGATCCTGGACGTAATGGCTACGAATCAGATCGGGAGCCTGATCGAGGAAGGGGTGCCGCCCGGCACGCGTGTGGCCCACCGTCACGCCTGGATTGGCGACACGCACGCCGACGCCGGCATCGTCTATTCGCCGGGCGGCGATTACGTGCTGGTAGAGATCCTCTACCAGAACGAGTGGCTGCCCTGGGAGCGTAGTTCGCCGCTGATGGCGGATATTGCCCGCGCCACCTACAATTACTTTAACTTCGACAGTCCATACGTGGAAAGCTCGAGGGCCAATTGAGAAGGAACCGTTCCTCGTTTGGTGACGCATTGAAACGCTTCCTGCTGGCGCTGTTGTTGCTGGCAGGGATGGGCTTCCTTGCTTACCAGCTCTTCCTCTACCATCAGGCGCGCGATACCTTCCCGGTGGGCATGACCATCGCCGGGGTGGACGTGTCCGGTCACACGCCGGACGAAGCGCGCGAGTTGCTGGAGGAACGCTTTCTACGCCCGGTGATCATCTACCACCGCACGGAGCGTATCGAGCTGGATTCGTTGGAAGCAGGCTTCTACATAGATCTGGATGCCATGATGGCCGAAGCGCAGGCCGCTTACCAGGAGGAGAATTACTGGGAAGGGTTCCTCTTCCACGTCCTGGGCTGGCGCTGGCAGCCGATTTCGATTCCGCTACAGGCAGGATACGATCCGGAAGAACTACGGGAGATGGTGGTGACCGTGGCCGAGTTTCTGGATGAGCCTGGCCAGTCGCCGCAAATCGTGGCTGAAACCGCCGTTTTCCGGCCCGGCGAGGGTGGCTTTGTGACCGACATCGACGCCAGCCTGCCGCTGGTAGAGAAGGCGATGATCAGTCCCAACAACCGTGAGGCGGAACTGGTGATCGTGGATCAGGATGCGCCAGAACTGAACTTCGAGCTGCTGGAAGCGGTGATTCGCCGCCAGCTCACGTCCTTTGACGGCATGGGCAGCATCTTTATCATGGACCTGGAGACAGGCGACGAGATTCGCATCAACTCCGACGTGGCGCTGTCGGGGCTCAGTATCCTCAAGATCGGCATCTTTGCCGAAGCTTTCCGTCACATCGACATGCCGCTGACGGATTACCAGGAGCAGCTATTTATGGACACGGCGACCCGGTCCAGCAACTATGGCGCCAATTTGCTTCTGCACATTATTGCCGGTGAGGATAACACCTACAGAGGCGCGGACGTTTTCACCGAGTCCATGTGGCGTCTGGGTCTGGAGAACACGTTTATGGCCGTGCCCTACGATGCGACAGCTCCCGAGCACCGCCACACGACGTACACCACGCCGGCCAATTCGCGCACGGACGTCAACACCTTCCCCGATCCGTCCAGGCAGACGACGGCGGAGGACATCGGTTCCTTGCTGGGCATGATTTATGACTGTTCGCAGGGGGGCGGCACTTTGCTGGCGGTTTATCCTGACGATCTGACGCCCGAGGAGTGCCAGTATGTCATCGATCTAATGGTGCTCAATGAGGAAGGGAACCTGATTCGCTTTGGCGTGCCCGACGAGGTCCCAGTTTCGCACAAGCATGGTTGGGCGCAGGCCACGCACGGCGACGCCGGCATCGTGCTTTCGCCGGGCGGCGATTTTGTGCTGGTCGAATACCTGCACCAGAACGGCGAATGGCTGCAATCGTCCGAGAGTTTTCCGATTCTGCGCGAAATTGCGCGCGCGGTCTATAACTACTTCAATTACGACGACCCTTATCTGGGCGATGCCCTGGTTGAAGAGCATCGGTTTGACGAAGAAGAGTGGGCGGAATATCTGCGAGAGTTGGAGATGGAGGAGCAGCTAGAGCTAGAGGGGGAGGGTGAGCAGGATCTAGAGGGCGCAGGCGCGTCGCAAGAAGAGCCTACGGCGACAGCCACACCTTCTGGCGACGCGACGGATGATCCGATGACGAACCAATAACTCACCAACTGCTTTAAGTTAACAAAGGAGATTCAATGGAATACCGTTATCTGGGACGCACAGGATTGCAGGTGTCCACGATTTGCCTGGGCACCATGCAGTTTGGCTGGAGCACAGATGAGCCGGCGGCGCATGAAATTATGTCTCGCGCGGTAGAGCTGGGGTGCAACTTCATCGATACGGCCGACGTCTACTCGCGTTGGGTGGAGGGGAATCCGGGCGGAGTCGCCGAGGAGATGATCGGGAACTGGCTGCAGAAGAGCGACGTACGCCGCGAGGATATCATTGTGGCCACAAAGGTGCGCGGGGCAATGAGCGACGATCCCAACGACCAGGGCTTGTCGCGCCATCACATCATGAACGGGGTGGAGGCCAGCCTGCGCCGCCTGCAGACGGACTACATCGACCTCTACCAGATGCACTATTACGACAGGCACACGCCGTTGCAGGAGACGTTGCGCGCGCTGGACGATCTGGTGCGGGCGGGGAAGGTGCGCTACATTGGCGTCTCCAACTATCCCGCCTGGCGGCTGATGAAATCGCTGTGGGTTAGCGACGCCAACGGTTTCGTGCGCTTCGACAGCCTACAGCCGCACTACAACCTCGTGCATCGGGCTGAATTCGAGAGGGAGTTGCAACCACTGTGTCTGGACCAGGACATCGGCGTGATTCCGTACAGCCCGCTGGGCGGCGGCTTTCTGACGGGCAAGTATCGTCGCGGCGAACCGCTGCCGGAGTCGGATCGGGCCGAAGGCATCAAGAAGCGCTATATGAACGATCAGGGTTTTGACGCCGTGGAGAAACTGGAAGAAATCGGCGACGGACACGGCGCGACCGTGGCCCAGACGGCGATTGCCTGGGTGCTGGCCAATCCGGCGGTGACCTCGGCCATCATCGGCGCCAACAGCATCGCTCAGCTTGAGGACACGCTGAAGGGCGCCGAAATTGACCTGAGCGAGGAGGAAAAAGAAGCGCTGGACGAAACGACGGCGTGGGAGGAGTGACGGTGGGGATTGGTTGATTGGAGACTGGTTGATTGGAGATTGGGGGGAGCCGCGGTCTGCGGTCTGCCGTCTGCCGTCCGCTGTCCGGTCTCAGACGTCCTGGTCCAACAGGGCGCGAAGGGTGGGAATGGCCTCCCGCTCGCGCAACAGCCAGCGCGCCAGCTCGTCGTGGGGCAGGGAGCGCCGCCACTGGCGATAGGTGTCCAGGGGCAAATCGTGGAAGAAGAGGGCCACGACGACGGGGTGCGCCCGGTCCCACGGTTGCGCATAGTAAACAACGGTGAGCACGCCGGGCAGCGAGCCCCCTTTGTAGCCCAGCCAGGCCAACTTTTCTTGATTGACAGGAATGTGTGTGGGCCATTCTAGATAGCGCCGAATGCGCACATTCTGCTCCCAGGGACCGAGGTCGTTGGTAGCGATGCGCGCCATGAGAGCGGCGTAGGCGCGGGCGCTGCCCCGCGTGCTGAGCTGGTTGCTGAAAAGCGCCTGGGCCTGTAGCGAGGGCCGCGTGGAGCGGTCGCGCCAGATACGGGTCTCCTGGCGGAACGCAGGATCGGTGCTGAAGCGCTCGGTCAGTTGTACGACATCGCGGCTGTAGACCTCCGGCTCTTGCAGCAACGTTTCCACCTGAGACACATCAGCCCCATTGCGACCCATGAGCAGAAATTGGCCCAGGAAGGGGCAGGGAGCCGTTTGCTGCGCCAGGCCCAGATCCACGGCCGTTTGCTCGATATGTTCCTGTCCCAGCAGCATGTGCACGTAGTCGGTAGCTGCGTTGGAGCTGTACTCTACCATCAGCCGCGGGACGTCTTGCAGCAAGATGGCGGGTGGCTCGTCGAGCACACGCTCCTCCTCGCGCAGCATGTTGAGCCCGGCGGAGTGCGCGCCCAGGTCGGAGCCCGGCAGAAAATAGCGTTCCATCTCCGACAGGGGCACAGGCGCCTCCTCGTTCAGCACACCATTCTGCACGGCCTGGGCGTAAGCCACAAGGTGGATCACCTTGACCACGGAGGCCAGGGGAACTGGCGTGTCGGCGTTGAGGTAGATTCCCTCATCCTCGCGGCCCACCTCGTAGGCGGCCAATGCCACCTGCTGTGGGTGCTCGAACAGGTGGGCCAAGGCCGGCCGAACCTCCTCGGGGAAGGCGGCGAGAGAGGGCGCGGGCAGCGGGTCCTGTGTGGCGTCCGGCGCCATGGCCAGCACCGGGAGATGCACGCCGCAGTGAGCCTCGGCCATGGCATAGGGGCCGGCATAAGTGGGCGCGGGAAGCGTGGGCGACGGTTGCTGTGGCGCGCCGGTCGGCGTTGGCGTGGCGCCGGTCGTTGCCGGCGTCGGGGTGTCCGGCGTCTCTGGCGGCGGCGTGGCTGTGGTGTTGGTGGTTGGTGGGGCAGTAGCGGCAACCGCCGGTGTTGCCGGCGCGTCTGACGGGCCAGCCTGGGCGCCCGGCAGACGCTGCTGGCAGGCGGCAAGGGAAAGCAGAAGCGCCAGCCCAGCCACCAGAAGCAGCTGTTGCGGCCTCTTGCCGCGGGAACGGGAAGTCGATGCGCCTTTCATCCTCCGCTGACCCCCCAGAGACGCGCCGTGCCATCGTCGCTGCCGGAAAGGAGCAGCATGCCGCACCCCAACTCCTCCTGGATTTTATAACGACCGATCGTGTGCAACGCCATGGTCTGATTTTATTGCGAATGGGAGAAAAGCCGTAATGCGCCGTGGACCAGCCCGGCGATCGGTTTAGCGCGCCTGGAGCGGCAACCTACTGCGAGGTCCAGATAGTGAACTCTTCATATCTGGTTTCCTCCCCCTCGATTTCGTTGCCCGTAAACATGCTGGTGGCGATGGTCACATTGCCGGCCACCAGACGCGCAGACAGGTCAAGCTCGGCGACGAATTCACCGTTGACGAAGAAGTAGCCCAGAGGCCCGTTGGCGTAAACGGTGAGGCGATTGGCGTCACCGTTGCCGCGATTCAGATTGTTCAGGCTGCCATCCTGGATGAATGTGGAATCCTCGCCAAGCCACTCGCTCAGGCTCCAGTCGCCGTTCGATTCTACCGTCAGCCTGTATTGGTCGTTAATCTCGACCTGGCGGAAGGTGTAACCGATATCCCAGCTTCCGCTCGTCGCCGCGTATGGACTGTAGAAGACGGCGTCGATGACCAGATCGGCCACGTTTACCTCGGCGATGTCCGCCTTGATGAAGCCGTCGGACACGTGCAGCAGGCTTCCCTCAGTAGGCCCGAAGATCGGGTCATTTTCGCGCATCTGGAGAACGGCCTGTGCGGCAACCTCAGCCTGGCGCGTGGGGGCGTAAGCTGTGGCGGAAGCTGCCGCGCGCGCTTCGGCGGTGACAGTGCTCTCCGCCACTCGCGTGGCTATCGCCGCCTCCTGCGCCTGGGCCGTCGCCGTTGCCGCCACCAAGTCTGCTTCGGCTGTGGCCGTGGCATTGGCGACCGGCACTTCGTCGGGCGTCTCTTCCGCCGGGAGCGCACTCTCTTCGACGATGGCCGTGGGTTCGCCCGTCGCGGTGGCCGAACCGGCGCCGAACGGGGACTGGCCACCGGGGAGGAACGAGAGGAGGAAGAGGCCGCCGCAACAGAGAGCCGCCAGGCCGGCCATTCCGGCTACGGCCAGGAGCCAGCGTGGAAAGCGGGCGCCTGTCTCGGCGCTGCCCGTGGCCGCCGGCTCGCTGGGCGACGGTGTAGGAACTGGTGGTGTCCGAGGACGGGCGTGTGGCTCGCTGGCTGGCTGTTGGGCCGGCTCTTCTATGATTGTCGCTGTCTGCTGCGGCGGAACCTGCTGAGTGGGTACCGCGCGCTGCACTATTTTCGTTAGAGCCTGCGACAGATCGCTCGCGGTGTCAAAGCGATCGTCCGGCTGTTTGGCCAAAGCGCGAGTAATAACGGCGTCATAGGCGTCGGGCAGGTCGGGCCGCACTTCCTTAATGCGCGGTACGGGGTTGAGGACGTGGGCCATCATCAGCTTGGCCGGAGTGTCCGCGCGGTAAGGCATCTGGCCCGTGAGTATCTCGAAGAGGATTATGCCCAGGGTGTAAATGTCGCTGCGCCCGTCAATCTCGCGATTGCCATGCACCTGTTCCGGGCTCATATAGGCCGGCGTGCCGATGATCGACTCACCTGTAAAAGTAGCAGTGGCCTGGGCCAGCTTTACAATGCCGAAGTCGGAAAGAAAGGCCAGCCCGTATTCGTCGAAAAGGATGTTGCCCGGTTTCAGGTCGCGGTGAATGACGCCACGGTTATGAGCATGGTCCAGAGCATCGCCCAGCCGCTCCAGGATGCCGGCTGCTTCGGACCCATCCAGCGGGCCCTCGCGCAGGCGGTCGCCCAGCGTGCCTCCCTTCATATAGCGCATCACCAGATACGGTTGGCCGTCCTGCTCGCCGAAATCATAGATGGGTACGATGGCCGGGTGTTCGAGCATGGCGATGGTTCGCGCTTCTCGTTCGAACCGGCCGCGGAAGGAAGGATCGTGGAGAAACTCGCGCGGCAGAACCTTGACGGCGACGTCGCGCCCGATCAGCGGATCGTTGGCCAGGAAGACGGTGGCCATGCCGCCCCGGCCCAATTCAGATTTGACCTCGTACCGCCCAATTGTTCTTTGTGCCATATATCCCGTCAGGCTGATTCTACGTGGACGACGACGACGCCGATATTGTCAGCGCCGCCGTTGTTGTTGGCTGATGTGATCAACTGCTGCACCGTTTCCTGGGGATCGTTCAGGTCGCGCAGGGGGGCCAGGATAAGCTGCACGTCGGGCAACATTTCCCACAGACCATCACTGCACAGCAGGAGGCGGTCGCCCGCTTGCAGCGGTTCTACCCACAGGTCGACGTCAACAGAGCGCTGGTGTCCCAGCGAGCGCGTGATGACGTTGCGCCGCGGGTGGGTGTACACGTCCTCGGGCCGTATCTGGCCCTCGTTCACCAGTTGCGCTACGTAGGAGTGATCCTGCGTAATCTGCTGAAACTGGCCGTCGCGAAGCAGGTAGGTGCGGCTGTCACCGACGTTGGCAATGACTGCCACGCCGTCGGCGACCAGGGTGCAGGTGACGGTGGTGCCCAGGTTGCCGGCGTCGCCCGGATGGGTCTCGCTGTAGGAAGCGATGGCTATATTGGCTTGTTCCACGGCGGCCCGCAGTCGCTGCTCCAGCTTTTGAGTTGGCGGGGCGTCGATGGCCGTGGGGAGGGCGCCTCGGGGGTAGCTGGGTTTGGTGTCCTCGCTGGTGCCGGGGTTAAGCAGCCAGCGCAGTTCCTTTTCGATGGTCTCGACCGCCAGACGGCTGGCTATCTCCCCGGCCTGGTGCCCGCCCATGCCGTCGGCGACGATAAACAGACCTAACGGGTGCCCCTCAGCTGTCTGGCTCAAGGAGGCATAGGCGCTGTCCTGATTCACGTCGTAACTTTGGCCGGGATCGGTTCCGGCGGCGGCCCGCAGTTTGAGGAATGTGGTCATGAATGGTCCCGTACTCTAGATATGAAAACGCGAACTGGATCAGGATACTGGGTCATGCGCCGGTCTGCTGCGATGACTCGCTAGATTATACAAGGAAAAAGGTGCTCGGCACATATCAGTTACTCCGGCGCATACCCTGCACCGTATGCCTGGCGCGCGGCCTGGCGCGCCCCTTCTTCCTGTTCCAGCCGGCGCCGGTGATCCTGCGAGGCGCTGACGATGACGTCGCGCACCTCTTCCGAGGAATCGGTTACGACCAGCAGATCGAAGTCCCCCTCGGAAATTTTCCCTTCGTGGAGCATTGTCTGCCGCAGCCATTGCAGCAACCCATCCCAGTAAGCGGAGTCGAAAAGAACCACGGGGAAGTTCTGGATCTTAGCCGTCTGGATGAGCGTCAACGCTTCGAACAGCTCGTCCATGGTGCCAAAACCGCCGGGAAAAATGACGAAGGCCTGAGCGTACTTGACAAACACTGTCTTGCGCACAAAGAAGTAGTGGAAATCGATGGGTACTTCCACAAAGCGGTTGGATCCCTGCTCGAACGGCAGCTCAATGTTCAGCCCAATTGAGGGTGCGCCAGCCTTCTGCGCGCCGCGGTTGCCCGCCTCCATGATGCCCGGTCCACCGCCGGTGATAATCGCGTAGCCCGCTTCGCCCAGCAGCCGGGCCACTTCCACCGCCGCTTCGTACTGTGGATTGTCCGGTTTGACGCGCGCCGAGCCGAAGATGCTGACTGCCGGGCCCACATCGGCCATCGTTTCGAAGCCGGCGACGAACTCGCCCATGATGCGCAGCACGCGCCAGGTGTCGGTCTCGTGGAAGGGCGGCGCTTCCAGGTGCGGGCGTTGCAGCAGTTGCTCGTCTTGCGTCCGCTGACCCGGCGCGGGGGAGGGCGCCCGCCGCGGTAGTCTACCGCTGGCGTTCGTCTGTTTGCCTTGCGTCATTGTGTTCTCCTTTGCCTTATTCGTTACATTTTATGACGACCAGCGTCACATCGTCGAACTGTGGGGTGTCGCCGGCGTGATCTCTGACGGAAGCCGTGATGGCGTTCATAATATGCGCGGCGGCGCGGTTGGCGGCGCCGGCGGCAGCCAGCCGCAGCCGTTCCACGCCAAATTCGTCAAAATCTTCGTTCATGGCCTCCGTGACGCCGTCGGTATAGATCAGCACGGTGTCGCCAGGCGCCAGGTGTGTATACTTCTGCGCGATGCGCACGCTGTCCAGCACACCGAGGGCGATGCCGTCGGTCTTCAGCAGCTCGCTCTCGCCGCCCTGCCGCAACAGCAGGGGCGGATTGTGGCCCGCGTTGCCGTAGGCAAGCGTGCGCGTGGCCGGGTCCCAGACGGCGTAGAAGACGGTGACAAAGAGGTCGGACGTGGTGTCGTTCCAGATGATGCGGTTGGCGCGCTCCAATGCCGCGCCCGGCTCGTAACGGCTGAAAGCAATGGTGCGAATGATGGTGCGGCTGAGGGCCATGAAGAGGGCGGCGGGAACCCCTTTATCGGCCACGTCAGCGACGACGATGCCCCACTTGCCGCCGGGCAATTCCAGGAAATCGTAGAAATCACCGCTGACCTGTCGCGCCGCCTGCCAGAAGCTGGCCACGTCGCAGCGCGGAATGTCGGGGTTTCCGGGCGGAATGAAACTGGCCTGAATGTGGCGGGCGACGTCCAGTTCTTGTTCCAGCCGGCTCCGTTCGGCGGCCTCTTTGTAGAGCTGATCGTTGACTACGGCGATGGCCGCTTGCTGTGCGATGCCGGTAAGGATGCTCAGACGACGGCCGATCAAGGGCCGTTTCGTGACTGAGGGACCTACCAGCAGCGCGCCGACCAGGCTGCTGCGGGCGTGTAGCGGTAGCGCGTTGGCCGTGGGCGTGCCCATCACGTCGTGGAGCCAGTTGGGGAGGCGCACCGTGTAGACCGTCGTGGATGGCGTAGGTGGGTCCAGCTCGTGCGACTGCACCGTTGGCAGCTCGGAGCCTTCGATTTCAAAAGATTCGATCAGCCCGCGACCCATTTCGTCGATGCCGTAGCTGGGACCGGCGTAGTACGTCTCCGTCTCCTTGTCCCAGATCAGAATGATGCACGATTTGACGCCCACGAGCATAGGAATGAAGCGCACGATGGTGTTCAGAATGTCGTTGAGGTCGATGAGGCTGTTGACCGCTTCGGCCACCTGTAGCAGCGCGGTGTTGACCCATGCTTCCTCCTGCTGGGCGATGTGCAGTTGCTCGCTTTCGATGGCCTGTGCGGCCTGGTTGGCGATGCTGCGCAACAGCTCATCTTGCCGTTCGAAGAAATTCTCGGAAACGTGGCCCTTGATTGTCTCCGGGGGCTGTTGCGGCTCGTCGACGAGCATGACGCCCACCATTTCCCCTTTGGCGATGAGTGGATAGAGTACCAGGGGAGAAGCGCCGGCGTCGTTTGATTGCCAGGGCGCCCTCTTCTCCGTTTTCAGCCGGGTCATTCCCACGTGCACGGCGTCCAGCGGGTTCCAGTCGCCAATGGCCAGATGCCTGCCGCTGAATTGCTCCAGGGCCTGGGGCGGCAGGCCGTGGGCCGCAGCACCTTCGTAAACCTGCAGGTCCTCGTCCCACAACATAATGGCGCACAGTTCCACGCCAACGAGCAGCGCCGTCAGGCGCGTAATCGCTGTGAGCAGCTCCTCCATATTGGCGCTCTGGCGGATGGCATCGGCCACCTGCAACTGGGCCGTGGTGACCCAGGCCTGTTCGCGCTGCCCGGCCAGTTGCCGCGTCTTGTGGATGGCGATGGCTACCTGGGCAGCCAGCGCCTCCAATACCGTTTGCTCGCCCTCGTTGAAAACGCCCGGCCGCTCGCTCTGCACGTCCAGCACGCCCAGCAGTTGCTCGTCCACGATGAGGGGAATGGCGATCTCGGCGTTGGTCACCGGCGCCAGGTCCTCGCCAAAACCGAACACAAAGCGCTCGTCGTCCAGGGTGTAGTTGGAGACGATGGTGCGCCGTTCGGCCAGGGCCGCGCCAACGATTCCCAACCCGGGCGGAATGTGCAGTCCGCCGGGCGCCACCTCATCGATGCTGCTGGCCTGGATGACGGCGGCGCCGCTCTGGCTGTCGATGCCAAAAATGCTGACGGGATGGAAGCCGAACGTTCCTTGCGTCAGGGTCACGACCTGGCTAAACAGTTCGTCCAGATCCTGGATGGCGTTCACCTTCTGCGCGATCTGGCCCACCAGTTCCAGGTGGGCGGCGCGGGTGCGTTCCTGCTCGAAAAGGTGGGCGTTGGCAATGGCCGCGCCGGCCTGGTTGGCCAGGATGGAAAGGCGGCGCAGGTCGTCCTGGCTGAAATGGTGGGGTTCGATGCTTTGCGCAGACATCAGGCCCAGCGTTTCATCGCCGCTGACCAGGGGGATGAAAACGCCGGAGCGCGGTGGATTGGAGCTGGTGTAGCGCGGGCGGGCCGGCAGATCCTGCAATTCTCGGCTGAAGTCGCGGATGAAGAGCGGCTGGCGCTGGTCGCGCACCCAGCCCACCAGCCCACCGTCTTCCTCCAGATCGAACGTGGCCGGATCCCGCCGCTGGCCGTCGACACACCAGTAGACGATCTGATAGAGGTCGCCTTCGAAAAGGCCGATCTGGAACGTGTTGGTGTCCACGATCTGGGTCGCTTCTTCGGCGATCAATTCGCATAGCGCCTTGACATCCAGCTCCGACTCCACCAGTACGCGCCCGGCTTCGCTGAGCACTTCCAGTTCGGACACACGCTGCAAGATGTGTGATTGGCGCCGGCGGTAGCGGCGACGCACGAGGACCAGCAGGACGGCAGCCAGTAAGAGCGCCAGCAGGAGCAAGGCGATAACGAACGAAAAAGACGGCCCAGAGAGACCGCCTACCTGAGCGGGCAGTGGATGGCGCATGAATATGACAACGGCCGGTGGATGTAAAGGCTGGGCCAGGGCGAGGCGCTTATTCTTGTTGCCAGGCTTTGAGAGCCACCTGGCGATCGGGGTAGACGTCGAACACTTTGTCAAAGCCTACCATAGTGAATACG
This sequence comes from Candidatus Sulfomarinibacteraceae bacterium, assembly GCA_035464315.1. Lineage (GTDB taxonomy): Bacteria > Chloroflexota > Anaerolineae > Promineifilales > Promineifilaceae > JAAYYY01. The sequence continues at coordinate 45,636 of DATHSI010000312.1, read as the reverse complement.
TCGTGGACGCGAGCGCGCAGGCCGGAAAGGATCACGTTGCCCCCCTCTTTTCTGGCTTTGCGCCAGGCAGTGACCAGACAGCGCAAACCACCACTATTGATGTAGCTAACATCGCTTAAATCGACAATGATACGATGGTGACCGTCTTCCAGAAGCTCGTTTAGCTCTGCTTCCAGGTCGGGCGTCTGGTGCTGATCCAGCCGCCCGCTGACGCCCACCAACCACGTATCGTTCTCTAGTTCCTGGCGCCAGATGCTCATGAATCGGACTCTTGCGGCAACTGTTTCTCCATCCTCAGAATGTTGCCGTTCCCTTCTTTAAATGAAAAATCGACTTTGTCCATTAACGTGCGCATAAAATAGACGCCCAGCCCGCCGACTTTAATTTTATAGTCTTCGTCGTCTCCGGTTGTGAGGGGAGTGGGTGGGATGGGCGCCGGTGGAACATCGCCGGGATCGAAGCGTTCCCCTTCGTCCTTAATCGTAATCACAAATGCGTCCTGCTTTATCTCCCAGCTAACGGTGATGTCGCCGGCGTCCTCTTCTTGGTACGTGTGTTCGATTATGTTTGTGCACGCTTCGTCGCAGGCGAGCTGAACCTGAAACACGGCGTCCTCGTCAAACCCGGCCCGCTGGGCCCCGCCGGCCACAAATTCGCAAATGTTCCGGATTTTGTCGTAACGCCCACGTACTGTCAGGCTGCGTTTCTTGCCCATGTACCGTGACAGGAGATGGTGGCGCCGTCGCCAGGCAGCGCGCCGCACACCCTCTTTGGTGAGTGTGACCATTGCCTAATAACTGCCAACGGCAACCGTAACGTCCTCATAAGTTTCGAACAGCGCGTCAAGTCCTGCCAGGGACATTACTTCAGAAACACGCTCTGAAGGATTGGCGATGCGCACATCCCCGCCGCGCTTTTTGGACGCTCTGAGAGCAGCGACCAGCGCGCGGAGACCGGCGCTGCTGAGGTAGTCCACGCCGGACATCTCCAGGACCAGGTTGTGGCGGCCGTCGCTGATGCAGTTCTCTAAAGCCTCCTCCAATTCGTGGGCGGTGCTGCTGTCAACGCGACCGGAGACGGTAATCAGGTCCACCCGCTTCATTGATTGTATATGAATGTCCACCATGCCACGCTTATCTCCTGCTAAGAAACTGGTCGAATACAAGAGGGCATTATACCATAAATCGGGAAAGGTAAAATGTCTTGTAAAACCATCTGTCAGATGGTTCTACGGTTTTATCGGGAGAAGCAGCAAGACGTGCACGATACACAAGAAATAACTGCCCGCCTGAAAGCGAAGGCCCAGGCGCTGGGCTTCAGCATGGCCGGGATCGTCGCGGCGCGACCGGGCCGGCGGCTGGACGCCTATCTGCGCTGGATTGAAAACGAATACCAGGGCAAGATGGGCTACATGGCGCGGCCGGATCGCGTGGCGCGGCGCTGCGATCCCAACGTGATCCTGGACGGCGTGCAGGCCATCGTCTGCGTGGCGTTGGATTACCATACGATGGCCCTGCCGCCGGAAATTGCCGGCGACCCGTCGCGCGGGCGCATCTCTAACTACGCCTGGGGCGTTGATTATCACGATGTGATGGAGCCGCGTCTGGAAGAGTTGGCCCGCTGGCTGCGCGCGGAGACCGGGGGAGAGGGCGGCGAACTTCGCCACGAAGTTCGCAATAAGGTCTACGTGGACCACGGTGCAATTCTGGAACGGGACCACGCGGAGACGGCGGGCATGGGCTTTACGGGCAAGAACACGATGCTCATCGGCCCGCGGCGTGGCTCCTTCTTCTTTCTGGGTGAGCTGCTGACGACGTTTCCCCTGCAGCCGGATGAGCCGCGCGATGTGATGCCCGGTTGCGGCTCCTGCCGCCGCTGCCTGGACGCCTGTCCCACGAATGCTTTTCCCGAGCCTTACGTGCTAGACGCGAGGCGTTGCATCTCCTACCTGACCATCGAGCTAAAGGATTGGATTCCACGCGACCTGCGCCCGCTGATGGGCAACTGGGTCTACGGCTGCGACGTGTGCCAGGATGTGTGTCCTTTCAACCGCTTCGCGCCGCAGAGCCAGGAGCTGAGCTTCCGGCCGGCCAATTACGATGCGGCCGCGCCGCCGCTGCTGGAGTTGCTGGCGCTAGATGAGGCGTCGTTTGCGCGCCGTTTTGCTCGCAGCCCCATCAAGCGCATCAAACGGGAACGATTGGTGCGCAACGCCTGTGTGGCGGCGGGCAACTGGGGCAGCCGGGAGGCCGCGCCGCCGCTGGCGAGGCTGTTGCAGGACGAGTCGCCGGTGGTGCGTGGCCACGCGGCGTGGGCCCTGGGTCAGGTCGGCGGGGACCAGGCGCGGGCGGCGCTGGGGGAAGCGCTACAAACGGAGCAGGATGAACGGGTGCGCGAGGAGATGGCGACCACGTAAAACCAACTGACAGTTGGTTTTACGCAGCCTACCGCGTCAGGATCGGCGCGCCGTCGGTGATGGAGACCGACCAGGTGTGGGCGTTGCGCCGCGGCACGTAGGTGGCCTGCAGGTCGCCACCGAAGAATGAACCGGTGGGGATTCCGAGCCGTAATTGCGGTTGCCACCAGAAATTGTTGCACGTTGTGCCATCGGTACAAGTAACCGTCCCGGCGAGCGGATTGACATGGTCAGGGTTACCTACGACCTGCACCGGGACCCGAAAAATGTTGGGCGAGACGCTGTCGATGGTGAAGGTGAGCACCTTGGGCTGGGGAATGTCGTAATCGAAAATAGTGGCGTAGACTGTACCGCCGCCATGTGAGGAATCGATGGGTGCGATGGGCAGCGTTGTCTGATGGTTGCCGACCCAGTGCTTCAGCGGCATGCGACCTACGGCGTAGACAGCGACACCGTTATTTTTGAAATTGCCGGGATAGTTGGCCATCTGTAGATTGCGTTCGTTCACGTCGGTTGCCAGAGGCGGGTTGAACATGGAGTTGGGCAGGCCGGCGCGGATATCCCAGACGTTGCGCGCAGATCCTCCTGTGGTTTTCACATCGAGGTAGATATAGCGCATGTCATTTACTTCGGGAATAGCATTGATGTCCACGTCAAACGAAGATTGGGCGCTGCCGGAATCGACGGAGAGGCCGGGTGTCACACCCGGGGTGACCCATTTCATGTCGGTCAGGTTCGTCCTGCTGTTATCATCAGTATACGTGGCCCAGGGAACGCGTTCGCCGTCGTCGTAGTAGTAGAGTTCGAATTGCGTGACGGTATGGCTGCCGTCTCCATTGCTGACGGGGTTGCACTCGTCATCGTAATTCTCGTCGACGCGCACGAACCAGTACGGGTTCTGGGTGCGGGCGTTTATGTTCTCGCCGGTTTCAATGACACAGGGCTGGCCCGCGTGCCCAGAGCAATCGCCGGTTCCGCTTCCGCCGCCGCCGTCCCATGAGTTCGTATAGTCTACGCCGCTGAGTCTATTGTCCAAATTTACCGAATCAGGATCGAATAGCTCCACACGGACAATGTTGGTGCGCGTGTAGCTATCCGTAATGCGAATGCGGTAGCGATAGATGCCATCAAGGTGCGCGGGGTCGGCGTTAGGTACGTGCGGGCTGGCCGTGGAGCGCTCGGGAGAGACTGGGTCCCCATATGTGGTGCAGGAGTCGGGCCCTAATATGAACTGGGACGCCTGGCGAATGTGGCCGCTTTCAACCGCGCTGGGAGTATACACTTCGGCCTGGGCGAAGAATACGGCTGTCGCCGAGCGCGTCACTGGTATTTCGCTGAAGCCAAGGAGACCCATGAAGAACGTCTCCACGGGCCAGGTAACGGTGATGGTGTACTGGGGGATGCCCTGGATGGTGAGCGTGCTGGTGCTGACGAAGGTGACGGTGGGTGACACGACGGTCCACCCGTTAGCTTCCAGGAACTCTTTGGCGCGGTCGTCGGCATCCTCCAGGTTGCCCGCCGTGGGATCCATCTCGATGACCCCTGCCAGCGCCGCGGAATCGACAGCCGAGCTGAACTGGGAGCTGCGCGCAAAAAGGAAGCCGACGTCGGCGGCCAGCCCCACGAAAGCCAGCAATCCGATGATCATGAATACCATGAGCACAATCGTTTGGCCGGCCTGTTGTGGTTGTTGTCTTTCGTCGCTAAGCGTCTGGCTGTGTGTCATCTGTTCGGTCATGGTAACTCTCCCATTCAGAGGGCAGGGGAGAAGGCGAGACAAACGCCTCGCCCTCCCCATCGTTCACCAGTGTTCAGGCGCTCCTGGCCGCGTTCGTTACTCAATCTTTGTACATTCACCGGCCCAATCGACGAACTCGAAGAGGATCCACTTGTTTTCGTTGCTGCCCTGGAAGCTGTAGCCCAGGATCCTGACTTTCACGAAGCGGGCCACACGATAATTGGCGTTGGAGCCGGTCTTGCCGTTGGTGGCGTCGTAGACGATCAGCGTGACCGGTTCCTCATTGTCGACGTAGTCCTGGATGATCCACTCGGCGGAGGAGATGTTACCCGTTGAGTTCTCCACCCATTCGCCGAGCTGCAATACGCCGTCACCGTCGCCTGTATCTTCGTATGGCGGGTCACCCGTGGTACCCATGTCTGCCGGGCTGCCGGGATACTTGTCGCGGAAGTTGCCGGGCGGAATCAGGCTATCGCGCAGGTCATTGGCGCTGGTGGACCCATCCCAACTCAGCCAGCCAAAGCTACCGGATGGGCCCTCTTCGCGCGCCCAATAGATGTAACCTGGCTGCGCATTGAGAAGTTCCTTGCCCGGTACGTTGCGTTCAAAAGTGTCGGTGTCCAGTTGGCCGGGCGCGGCGCTGGGGTTATTAAGGTACACGGGTATATCAGAACCGGTGGGATACTCGAAACCATTGTTTGGCCCCGAGCCATCGGGGAAGAGCTGCGTGGCAGGGTCGCCGGGATCGGCGGCGTTATAAGATTCACCCTCGGGCCAGTTGGAGGGATAGGCGGAAAACTGGTTTAGACGTAGTGAAATGGGCACGATTGGGCAGCCCACAAAAGCTGCCTTGGGGTCAACACGCATTACACTCAGGCCGCGCACCTGGGTCAGCGCGCCGAAGTTGAAGGCGTTGAGGCCCAGCAGCGACTGGCGGTCGTGGAAGGCCAGGGTGGCCACAATTTCGAGGCCCAAGTCGGAGTCGCTGAGGGCGTCGAGTACGTCGGCCTGCATTTGCGATTGTCGGGCATTCCACTGGTCCTCGTTGATCACATTACCGTTTCCGTGGGCGTGGACGCCGTTCCATTCCTCGAAGGATGTACCGTCGGGGTTCAGTGTGGCTTTGACGACGTAGATGTCCCAGAGATCCGGATCCAGGTCCAACGTGTCCGTAACGTTGTTCATGGCTACGTTGGCCATGGCTGTGGACCAGGCATCGGAATCGTTCCAGTCGTCGCCGCGGTAGTTGGCTGCGCCGAAACCGGTCGCGGCGCGCGCGGCGGTCGATACGCGGTTTTGCGTGACCAGTAGATTGCTGACTTCGACGAGGCCGCCGAGCAGGATAATGAGAATTGGCAAGAAAAGAGCGGTCTCTACCAGGCTCTGCCCCTTGCTATGGTGTTGGGTGTTTTTTGTTGCGAACATCTAAACCTCCGTGAACGGGCTTGGCCTCAAGGGCGGTTATTCCCCTCCCTCGGGTGTAATGATGGCTGTAACGGCTCCGCTGCCTGGGTCTATTTCTACGGTTAACATAGTGCGTCGTTCTCTGTCGATTAGCTGCGCCTGCCACTGCAAGGCGTCGAGCGCGCTGAATGTCAGGGATAATGTAGGCTGATTGTGCGTCTGTAAAAATTCCTCTCCGCCATGAGCCATCAGCGTTTCCACAACTGCAGGGCTGTCCGTCTGCCAGCGGTCGAGGTCCAGCGGCTGCAGTGAGCGGTTGGTCGCGCTGTTGCGCAGCAGTCGCGCGGCGTTCCCCGACACGGAAACGAGTCCTGTTTCGGAGCGGCCCGGCGAGTAGAACATGAAGGACCAGCCCGCATTTTCCGGCGTCAGGGCCGCACCTTCGGGCCAGGTAGCGCTGGCCGAAACCATCTGCGCATCTTCTGCCCACTGTTGCGCGATCGGCAGCGCCAGCGCAAATGCTTCCTGCGCCGTACGCGCCGCCGGGGCCGCTTCCGCCGCCGTTTCGCCCATCTCCTGGGCCGGGTTGGCGGCGGGCGCCTCGGGCAGCGCCATCTGCTGCCGGTTCAGATTCCAGAACAGCAGCATCATGACGACCATGATAACGATGAGCAGGGCCAGCAGCCCACTGAGTACCCATTCGAGACGGCTCATAGTGTTAACGTACTAATGAGATAATAAATAGTGTGTTTACCCACGGCTAAGAAGTGGTAAGAACAACTCGTTCACATTGTTGCTCACGTTGTAGTAAATTTGGTGGTTGACCGTGGCCTGCTCTACGCGTTCAATGCCCAGGTGCAAGTTACCGCCAAGGCAGACCAGAGCAGGTCTGATGTTACGCGTGTCGCTGCCAGTAACTTCGTCCACCATGGTCCAGTTGTTAGTGCTGGATGCTCCCCAGATCTGCTCGTTAGCATTTCGTTCGGCGGAGCCATGATAGTAAATGTAGACGTTATTGCCGCAGACCTGAATCGACGACAGCAAGAAGAAAGGTGAATTCGTGTTGACGCTTACCGGTGTGTTATTGCTGACGTCACGGGGTACAGACCAGCCTGAGCCGGGTGAGTAACGGCGGTAATAAGGATACTGTTCGTCATTGCTTTCCTGAATGGCATAGCTGAAGTGTATGGTGTTACCTTTCACAGCGACCGCCGGTCGTCGCGCTTTCAGCGCATTACCAGAGACGATAGAGGGCGAAGCGTCCCAGGCATATGCGGAACCCACCTTTGACCCTCTCTTGTACTGGAGCTCATAGCGGAATGCTCCCAATTCTGGGTCAAGCACACGTTCTTCCCAGACTACATAGACGTTGCCGGAGCTATCGGTGTCCAGGTTGGGATAGCTAGAGTGGTCCGCGTTGGTGGCCAGGGCCACAGGGCTGCTCCACGTGGTGCCGCCATTTTGGGAATAGGCATGATAGATATTATGCGGACTGCCGACGTCACCCTGTGCCCACACCAGATGGAGGACGTTGTCAGATGAGATGGCCATCATTGGATCCAGTATGTCAGCGGTGGTGGCGTGCACACTGTTTGAGTTGCTCGGCCACTGATTCTGCGCAGCATGGAACAGCCCCGAACTGGAGTACCATGCCGCGTGGGCCACGTTGTTGTTGTCAAAGTCGACAGTGACCTGTCGCAAATTGCTGCTGCTGTTGTAGATGGGCGCCGGCGCCGACCACGATTCGCCGCCGTCTGTTGACAGGCGATAATAGGGATTTCGCGTCGAACTGTTAATATTGTGGTTGTAGGCAATTATCAAATCGCCGTTCCCGGCGGCGCGTAGTGATGGTCGAAAGGCACCCGAGGAAGAGGTGGTCGATAGCAGCCGCTCGCCTTCCCAGGTGAAATTCGGCGCGGGTGCTTCCTCGGCGGTGACCGCCCGTGCGTTGAGCGCCAGGGCAACCAGGACCAGGGCGCCCATCAGCAAGAGCACCTGAGTTTTCGACGTTGTTTCTTGCATTACGTTACTCATAGTTCTCCTCCGCTCAGACGCATCCCGCTGGGGACGGCTGCAAGAATAGGACAATCTGGGTGACGCCGCCGGAGCTGACGATCACGCCCGATGCCGAGCGGAAGAAGTCCTCACTTTCAATAGTGATACAGGCTGTGACCGTATAGGTATCCGGCGCCAGGCCTGTGAAGAAGTGATTGCCGTCAATGTCGCTGTAGCCGGTGGCTACCAGGGCGCCGCCGTCCTCCTCGTAGACGTTGATCTCGGCGTTGGCTTGTGGTTCACCGTACTGGTTGAAGATGGTCACGACGAGCGTGCCGGGCGCAGAGGTGGGCGCCGGTGTCGGCGTCGCCGATGGTGTGGTGGTCGGCGTGGGAGTAGCACCAGGCGTGCCCGTGTTGGTCGCCGTGGGTGTGGTGGTCGGCGTGGGCGTTGCCGGTGCGGTAACCTCAACCTCCAGCGCGGTGGAAATGTTGTCCGTTTCATCGTGCTCGGTGGTGATGATACCTTCTGGACCCGGGTCGGAGTCGGCGACGGCATACACCAGGTGTGTACCATCTGTTTCGAAACCGCTGTCCACGGTGAAGGTGACTACCTTCGTGGCGCCCGCCGCAAGGCCGTTTAGAGCCACGATGTCCTGGCGGTATTCCTGGTCGATGTGGGTGTCGTCCGCAGTAGGTTCCGGCGAAGGATCAAAGTAGAGGCCGGTGAAGAACTGGCTGATGGCGTCCAGGTTGCCCACATTGCTCACTTCAGCGCGGAAGCTTACCGGTTCCCCGGCAATTATGTCTCCGATGGGCGTGATCAATTGGGGTTGGCTGACAACAAGGTTGGGCGCCGGGCAGGGGATTTCGAGTTGGGCAGTGTCCTCGGCCTCGATTTCCCCTTGATTTTGATTGTGAGCGCCCTCGCGGAAGGCCCGCACCGTATGGATGCCATCTTCCACCTCAGGGATGGTGACCAGGTAAGTCCAGGTCGACAGGTTATCCAGGCCGCTCTGTAGAACTATCGGCTCATTGACGCCATCTTCGAAGTGGATGTGTAACTCATAGCGGTCCGAGTTATTGCGGTTCTCGTTAGTGGGCCAGTTGTAGCCTTTTACCTCGATCTGGTCGCCCGGACGGCCGCAAATGCGGTCGAGTACAATGTAGGCGTTGTCGGCCGTTACTTCAGTCTGGGCGCTGCTGCTGTTGTTGTCGCCATCCGGGTCAACCGTCTTGGCATTCACGTGCACCGTGTTCTCGATGTGCCCCGGCACGTTGGGAATGACCCGAATCGTGATCTCCGCCGTGGCTCCGTTGGCCAGTTCCTCCAGGCTGCAGGTGACGGCGCTGTTGCTGCCGCTGCATGTGCCCTGGCTGGCAGAGGCAGAGACGAAAGTGACGTTGGGTGGCAGGACGTCATTGACGATGATCCCTTCAGCTGCTGAGGGGCCGTTGTTGGTGACAACCAGTCTGTAGGTCAGGGTGTCGCCAGCCTCTACCTCGTCAGCCCCCGTCTTGCTGACGGTCAGGTCGGCGCGGGGCTGGATGGTCGTGTTTAGCTCGAAGTCGTCGTTGGGAGCGAACGGATCTTCCTGATCGCCGCTGACGCTGGCATAATTGGTGATGGAGCCGCTCTCATTGGGTATAACCACGATGCTTACTGTGGCGTTGGTGTGTGGGTCCAGGCTCCCCAGGCTGCAGTCGACCACGTTGCCGGATCCGCTGCAACTACCCTGTGATGTGTCTATGCTCTGTACCGTCACCGACGGCGGCAGCGAGTCCTGCATCTGAACGTTGGTGGCTGTAGCCGGGCCGTTGTTAACAACGTTAACAGTGTAGGTCATTTCCTCACCGAGGCCGGGATTGGCGGAGGCCAACTTGGTTACGCTGAGGTCGGAGACATTGCGCACGTCAACATCCACTGAATCCTGGTTGTTGCTCTCATCCGGATCTTCTTCATTGGCGGACACTTCAGCCGTGTTGGTAATTGTTCCCTGTTGCGTCGGCCGCACGCGGATAATGACGTTGGCCGACTCGTTGCGGGCCAGGTCACCTAGCTCGCACGTAAGCTGGTTGCCGTCCGGGTCCTGGCAGCTACCCTGTGAAGGCGTGGCCGAGAGGAAGGTGATCCCACCGGGCAGCGTATCGACAACGGTTACATCTGTCGCTTCGGCCAGACCGTTGTTGACGATGCCAATGGTATAAACCAGCTCGTTGCCCACGGCGATCAGTGTCGCAGAGGCGCTCTTGGCCAGGGCGAGGTCAGCATCCTGGGGCACGCCGACGATGTACGTCTCGTGGGTATCGCTGTTGTTATCCGGTGTCTCGTCTCGCGGGTGGCTGATTGTCGCCGTGTTTGAGACCGTTGTATCCCCTACTTCGGGACGGGCCACGACACGTAGGTTGAGAGTGGTGCTACTGTTGGCGGCGACGTCTATCCCTTCACAGGTGACGACACCGTCGTTTTCTTCGCATCCGGCCGGTCCGGAGACGTAATCAATGCCATCGGGTAGGTCATCGACCAGCATGGCGTCCTCAGCGTCACTCTGGCCAATATTGACGATGCTCATGACGTAGAAGAAGGGCTCGCCCACAATAGCCGGCCCAGGGTTTTCCGAATCTGATTTGGTTAGCTGCAGATTGGGTGGAATTGGCGTCGGCGAGGGACCGGCTGTGGGATACGGTGTAAGCTGCGGCGCCTCGTTGCGGGTGTTACTGGTGCTGATCTGCGTGAATTGCTCGTTGTTCAGCACTACCTGGCCGATGACGCGTACTGTATTAGCAATCGGCTGTACCAGAGGAGTGACCATGCCGACGCGGTAGGTGACGCGCACCATGACGGGCATGCCGGGCGCGCCAGCGTAGTCCGGGATCTGATTGCCGTTCTCGTCGGTGCCGATCACTTCGATCAGATAATATTGCGGATCGTTGTAGGCAGCGCCATCGTCCAGCGTCAGTCCACCCAATGCCGCGCGCGCCTGTGCTTTAATGGAAGCCACTCGTGGATCGGGGCAGGGTGGTGTGTCGTTGAGGCAGGAAGGATCGTACTGACCAGTGATGGCGTAGCGCCCGGCCTCACGGGCCGCGCTTTGCGCCGTGAGATTGGCCTGTAAAATACGGGCTCCCTCAATGATGACAAAGAGCAGAAACAGGAGGACGAGAATGATTAATGCAAACTCGACCATTGCCTGCCCTCGGTTTTTGTGTGCGTCGGTAATGCCGGCCATGTGTCGTTTCCCTATCCGGTTGCAGGCAGTCGGGTACAGCGAGCCACGGCAGATGGGTGGATTTAAACTGGAGTTCATTATAGCATAGGGGCCAGTGTGAATAAGTAGCCCATTCATCCTAACGCGCCCCCTGCAAGGCCCTGAAATGGGGTGGATTTGCGCTCATGCAGCTTGCGTTGGGGCGCTGCTGGCCCACGGAACGGCGTTTTGTTTAACATAAAGAGGTGGTTGTGAACCGTTTACTCCGTCCCTTCGACTGGCAAGAAGCCGCGCGCGTGATTCTCTCATCGCGCCTCCTGGACGATCTGGAAGAAAGTGACTTGAATCCTCGAGGCGAGGTGCCCTATCAATTCTCGGCGCGGGGACACGAACTGGGCCAGGTCTTGCTGGCCCAACTTCTAGATCGTCCGGGGGACGCCGCCAGCGTATACTATCGCTCGCGTCCGTTCATGCTGGCCAGCGGGCTGACGTTGGAGGAGGCCTTGGCCAGCGGCATGGCGCGCAGCGGCAGCCTGAGCGCCGGGCGCGACGTGGGCGTGGTCTTTAATATGCCCGCGCGCGGGCGAGCCACGGTGCTGCCCATGGCCGGCGACGTGGGCTCGCAGTACACGCCGGCTGCCGGCTGGGCGCAGGCGCTCTGTTACCGCGTACAGGAATTGGGCGAAACGGAACTGGAGGGCAGCGTGGCCGTTGTCTTCGGCGGCGAAGGCTCTGTGGCTACCAACGGCTTCTGGTCGGCGCTGACCATGGCCACGACGCTGGAGCTGCCGTTGCTCTTTGTGGTGGAAGACAACGGGTACGCCATCTCCGTGGAGAAGTGGCTGCAAACGCCGGGCGGCGACATTGCCCGCAACCTGGCTTCCTTTGAGAACTTGCAGGTGTGGCAGGGCAGCGGCACGGCGCCCGAGGAAACGGCGGAGCTGGTGCGGGGCGCTGTAGCATACGTGCGCGGCTGGCAGGGACCGGGCCTGTTACGCCTGACGGTGCCGCGCCTCAGCGGCCATTCCAGCCACGACAACCAGACGTATAAACCGCCGGAAGTACTGGAGGAGGAGCAGGCCCGTGATCCACTGCCCAGGTTGCGCGATTATCTGACGCCGGCGTTGTACGACGAGGGCGCGTGGGCGGAGCTAGAGCGAGAGATAGAGGAGGAGGTGCAGAAAGCGCGGGAGGCGGCGTCGGCCCAACCTGAGCCAGACGCTACCGAGGTGACGGCGCACGTGTGGAAGGCGCCGGCCGGTGTGGAGGCGAGCCTGGGCAGCGAGCGCCCGCAGCCGCTGGAACCGCGGCGCATTAACATGATCGAGGCCATTCGCCGCACGCTGGACGTGGAGCTGGCGCGCAACCCGCGCTTCCTCGTCTTCGGCGAAGATGTGGGACGCAAGGGCGGGGTGCACACGGCGACGTTGGGGCTGCAGAGCAAGTATGGCGAGCGGCGCGTGTTTGACACGAGCCTGTCAGAAGAAGGCATCATCGGGCGCGCCGTGGGCATGGCCCTCGCCGGCCTGCAGCCTGCGCCGGAGATCCAGTTTCGTAAGTACGCCGATCCGGCTACGGAGCAGTTGCGCAACTGCGGCACGTTGCGCTGGCGCACGGCGGGCCGTTTCGCTGCGCCGATCGTGGTGCGCATGCCGGGCGGGTTTGGGCGCAAGGTGGGCGACCCCTGGCACAGCATGACGGGCGAGGTGGATTTTGCGCACACGGTGGGTTGGCGCGTGGCCTTTCCTTCCAACGCGGAGGATGCGGTGGGCCTGCTGCGCGCGGCGCTGTGGGGAGAGGATCCGGTCATCTTCTTCGAACACCGGGCGCAAATGGACGCGGCCTGGGCGCGCCGGCCCTATCCCGGCGACGAATACGTGGTGCCCTTTGGCCGCGGGCGGCTGATCCGCGAGGGCCGTGATCTGACGGTCGTCACCTGGGGCGCGATGGTCGAACGGTGTGAGCAGGCGGCGCAGGAGGTTGGCGGGGGCGTGGAGATTCTGGATTTGCGCACTATTGTGCCCTGGGACAAGGACGCAGTGCGCGACTCTCTGCAAAAGACGTCGAAGTGCCTCATTGTGCACGAAGACGCGCAGCTCGCCGGCTTCGGCGCGGAGATCGCGGCGACGATTGCTGAAGAGATGTTCTTCTATCTGGATGCCCCGGTGCGGCGACTGGCCTCGCCTTCCGTGCCGGTGCCTTTCAACTATAATCTCATGCAGGCCGTGGTTCCCACTGTGGCGGACATTCGCGAGGCGATGGAGGCGCTACTGGCGTTTTGACGCGGGAGAGGAGACATCCGATTTTTTGGAAAAATCGGATGTCTTGGCAGCGGCGTTGCATCGCGCCGGGTGGGGTCATAGAATGTTGTGGTTAACTTTCGAAGGCCTGCCCGGCGATTATGACGGCGGACGGCCCAGCTCCGCTGGGCAGGCGACGCGACGCGAGGCGGACGATGTTGGACCGATTGAAAGAACTGGAACGGCAAGCGCGCCCTCTGGAACCGGATGAGGCACAGCGGCGGCGGCTGATGGAGCGAGTGAGCGCCTACGCGCAGGGCTTTCTGGAGAATCTGGAAGGAGCGCCGGCTTTTGTGGAGGACTCGCCGGGGGAGCGGCGTAAGGGCCTGCACGCGTCGCCGCTGTCGGAGGAAGGCATTGGCCTGGACGAGGCCCTGGAGCTGATCGCCGAACACGTAGACAAACCGGGAGTCAACCCCGCGTCCGGCCGCTTTCTGGGCTATATTCCTGGGGGAGGGCTCTATTACTCGGCGCTGGGCGACTTTCTGGCAGCGGTGGCCAACCGCTATGCGGGCATCTTTTTTGCCTCTCCCGGCGCGGTGCGCATGGAGAATATGCTGCTGGGTTGGATGGGCGATCTGGTCGGATATCCGCGGAGCCGCGGGGGTAACATCACCTCCGGCGGCAGCATTGCTAACCTGATGGGCGTGGTGGCGGCGCGCGACGCGCACGAGGTGGAGGGTGAGGCGGTGAGCCGCGCCGTGGTCTACCTCACAGAGCACACGCACCACTCTGTGGACAAGGCGTTGCGCATTGCAGGCATGGGCAACTGTGTGGTGCGCCGCGTGCCGGTGGACCGTTGTTATCGCATGCGCCCAGAGGTGTTGCAACAGACGATTGCCGCCGACCGCAAAAAGGGGTTGCGACCGTGGCTGTTGGTGGCGGCGGCAGGCAGCACGAACACGGGGTCGGTGGATCCGTTGACAACGCTGGGCCAGATCGCGCGAGAGCAGGGGCTCTGGTATCATGTGGATGGTGCCTATGGGGGATTTTTCATCCTCTGTGACGAGGGCCGGCGCAAGTTGCAGGGCATAGAGCTGTCGGACTCGGTGGTCATGGACCCACACAAGACGCTGTTTCTGCCGTACGGCACCGGCACGGTGCTGGTGCGGGATCGGGCCACGCTGATGCCCAGCCACCATTACACGGCGGACTACATGCAGGATACGGAGCGCGCGGTCGAAGAGCTGTCGCCGGCGGAGGTGTCGCCTGAGCTGACGAAACATTTTCGCGGCATGCGCCTGTGGTTGCCGCTGAAGGTGGTGGGGCTGGCTCCCTTCCGGGCGGCGCTGGAGGAGAAGATGTTGCTGGCGCGCTACTTCCACCGGGAGCTGCAGGCTGTTGAGGGCTTTGAGGTGGGGCCGGAGCCAGATTTGTCGGTGGTCATTTACCGCTATGTGCCGCGTCGCGGCGACCCGGATGCGTTCAACGAGCGGCTGGCACAGGCCCTGCAGCAGGATGGACGCGTGTTCGTCAGCAGTACGAGGGTGCAGGGTAAGTTTGTGCTCCGCGCGGCGATTGTGTCCTTCCGCACGCACCTGGACGACGTGCAGGAAACGATTGCGGTGCTGCGGGAGACGGCAAAGGCGCTGGAGAGTCTATCGTAGAACGTTTTTCCGGGGAGCGGTCTAAAGTGAATGTGGGCGAGAAGTTATACGGAGGGCCACGGAGGATGACCGGAGAGACACGGAGAGAGACTCGACGATGGGTTGGGGCGAGTTGCAGAGAGAACTACTGATGCAGCGGACTGCCCGATGACCGATGAGTATGTCATCGAATCGTTGTCGCCGCAGGCGTTTCTGGCGTTACGCGAGGCGCTGGTCGCCGTCTATCGGGCTGCGTTTTTGCCGCCGCCTTATGAGAAAACGGAGGGGGCGATGCAACAGTTCGCCAACGCGCTGGCGCGGCACGTTCGGCAGGAGGGCTTCCGCGCCTTCGTGGCTCGCGAGGGGCAGGCAGGGGAGGTGGTGGGCCTGGCATACGGCTACACCAGCCGCCAGGGGCAGTGGTGGCACGACCACGTTTCACGCGCGCTGGGCCGTGAAAAGGCGGCCTACTGGCTCGGCGATGCGTTCGAGCTGGTGGAACTGGCGGTGTCGCCCGAACGACAGGGCCTGGGGTTGGGGGGACGGCTTCACGACGCCCTGCTGGGCGAGGCCACGCAGCGCACGGCGGTGCTTTCTACGCTGGACGCCGAAACGGCCGGGTTTCACCTCTATCGCAGGCGCGGTTGGCAGGTGTTGCTGCGCGACTTTCACTTTCCAGGTGTGCAACGCCGCTACCAGATTATGGGGCGGGAGCTTTAGCGCCCTCCGGCGCGCGCCCGTTTTGCGCCTCCTCCGAGGACGGGTCCGCCTGTGACACGTCCTCCGACCCCTGGCCCGCTTCCTGGTGGCGCACGGCGGCAGCCAGGAACGATTTGAACAGGGGGTGGGGCCGGTTGGGGCGGCTGCGAAACTCAGGATGGAACTGGCTGCCCAACATGAAAGGATGGTCCTTCAGTTCGGCGATCTCCACCAGTCGCCCGTCCGGAGAGAGGCCGCTGAACACCATGCCGCGCTTCTCGAAGATGTCACGGTAGCGATTGTTGAACTCCCAGCGGTGGCGATGGCGTTCTTCGACCAACTCTTCCCCATACGCAGCGGCGGCGACGCTGCCCGGCTGCAGGCGGCAGGGATAGGTGCCCAGGCGCATGGTGCCGCCCATGTCTGCCAGCTCGTGCTGGTCGGGCATCAGGCTGATCACCGGGTGTTCGGTCGTTTCGTCGAACTCCGTGCTGTTGGGCTCGTCGCTGTCGTAGATGTGGCGGGCGAACTCGATGCACATGACCTGCATGCCCAGGCACAGGCCGAGGTAAGGCACTTTCTTTTCGCGCGCCCAACGCGCCGCCAGGATCTTGCCTTCCACGCCGCGATAGCCGAAGCCGCCAGGCACGACAATGCCGTCCAGGCCTTCGAGATGCTGGGCCAGGTTGCCTTTGCGCAGCTCGTCGGAGTGAATCCAGGCCACTTCCACCTGCCGGTCGTTGACGATGCCCGCGTGGTATAGCGCTTCGCGCACACTCATGTAAGCGTCGTGGAGCTCGACGTACTTGCCCACGATGCCGATGCGAATGGTGCGGTGGGGCCTGAGGATGTTGTCGATCATTTCCCGCCACGCCTCAAGGTCGGGCTCGTGCGCGCGCTCTTCCAGGCCCAGGCGCTCCACAACCAGATCGCCCATCCCCGTTGCTTCCAGCTCCAGGGGAATGCTGTAAAGGATGTCGCTGGTGACGGCGGGGATCACGGCCGATTTCTCCACGTCGGTGAAGAGCGCAATTTTCTCCACGTGCTCCTCGGGAATGGGGTGATCGGCGCGGGCAATGATCACGTCGGGCTGTATACCGATGCCGCGCAGCTCGCGCACGCTGTGCTGGGTGGGCTTGGTCTTCAGTTCCCGGCTGGCTTCGAGATAGGGCAGGAATGTCACGTGCACATAAAGGGTGTTGTCACGCCCCACGTCGGAGCGCATCTGGCGCAACGCTTCCATGAAGGGCAGGCTTTCGATATCGCCCACTGTGCCGCCCACTTCCACGATGACCACGTCCGCCCGCGTGCGCTCGGCCACGACGCGGATGAAGCGCTTGATCTCGTTGGTGATGTGCGGAATTACCTGGATGGTGCCTCCCAGATAGTCGCCGCGCCGCTCCTTGGAGATCACTTCGGCGTAGACGCGACCGGTGGTGACGTTGGACATCTGGCTGAGGTTGATGTTGATGAAGCGCTCGTAGTGTCCAAGGTCCAGGTCTGTCTCAGCGCCGTCTTCCGTGACGAACACTTCGCCATGTTGATAAGGCGACATGGTGCCCGGATCGACGTTGATGTACGGATCCAGTTTTTGCACGGCGACGGTCAGGCCCCGCGCTTTGAGGATACGGCCCAGGGCGGCGGCGGTAACGCCTTTGCCCACCGAACTGACCACACCACCGGTGAAGAAAATGTATTTTGTCATCATTACCTCTCTCGTTACCTTCCTGCGCGCTTACGAATTTAGCGGGTGATTCTTAGTTTTGTCACAGAATCGGACGGCGGACCCATCCTCCCGGAGGTTCTGAACCTCCGGGAGGATCATAGCGGCGCCCGCACCCAAAAAGAAAAGTGGGGCATGTCATCCTGGGTGACATGCCCCACTTGCTTTCGTCCCGTTCGTTGGGTGCGTGCTTACGCAATTTTGCCATAGGTTTCCATTACAAGAGCCGTGCCAGATCCTCGGCGGCGCGGCTGGCGTCCAAAAATATAAGGCCCAGCTTGGCCGTACTGCGCGCCAACACCGTGAGCACCGCGTCTTCGCCGACGGCCATGAGCACAATGATGCCCGCGTCGCCACTGATATAGACGCGCTCCAGTTTACCACGGCTTAGCTCGCTGGCAATGCGATCGCCAAGGGAGAGCATGGCCGCGGACATGGCGGAGATGCGGTCTTCGTCGACGCCCGCCGGAAGCGATGAGGCCATGATCAGCCCATCGACGCTGACCACCGCGGAGGCTTCTATGTCTGGGGTCCCTGCCTGTAAATCACGCAGGCGATCCACCATCATTTCGGTACGCGATCTCATCCAAGACTCCTTGCCATACCGCCCGTCTACAGCAATCGTAAACAGACTTCAGTTCTTCAGGTAATAGTGTCGACTTGTCTCGAAAGGGTCTCGTCCGGCCTGACACGAAACGCTCTATTTTATGTAAGCCAGAACGCCTGCATATTACCATATCGCCGGGGGGCTGTCAAAGATGATAGGAGGCTTGCCAGAGGGCTAAAAGTACTATTCACGCCGTCGTTTGCGGCGGTTCCGTACGCGCCAGATGCTGCCAGGCATTGCGCAGCCGCGCCATCTCTTCGTCCGTCTCCGGTACTTCGCCATACCGAACGCGTACGTAAGCTGTGGTGATCAGACGCGTTTGCTCCTGCCCCTCAGGCCACGCTTCGTCCAGCGCGCTGAGATATTCATACGGTGTTTGCGAGCTGTGGCGGGGGAAACCGCGCGCCGAGGCGTCCTCGCACATCTGGCGGTAGAGATGGCGCACGTTGGCCGCCGCGCGCATCTGGCGCCACAGGTCGAGGCGGCGCCTGATCCGATCTCCCAATCCCAACCCACCTTCATCAGCCGCGCCGTGTTCGCCCGCGGCGGCTTCGTAGCCATGGGCCATCTCCCGCTGGCGAAAGTAACGGTTCAGGGCCAGCCACACCAGCAGCAAGGCGCCGGCGACGATGAGCACAGTAAGCGCGCGGTTGATCCAGAATAACGGCAGGCCGCCGCCGTCGCGAAACAGCTCCGCGATCTGGTCTACGTTCATGTCGGTCAGTTCCTGTGGCAAATCCTCGGGTTCGGGCAGCCCTTCGATGCCCAGAGAGCCCAGCAGGCGAAAGAAGTAGGAGAGCAGCCACTGCAGCGGCTTGAGGAGGAAAAGAACAAGGTAGGTGGTGGTGATGATGACGACCATGGCCAGGAAGAAGAGCGCATCCCACAACGGCTGCAGCCAGCGTACCATTTGTGGAAAGCCCCCGCCGCCGATGGCCAGGGCCACCAGACCCGCGAGGGACACGATGAGGAGGCTGGTGAGGAAGATGATGAGGACCCAACCAGGCCGCATGGCATAGCCATGCCCCGTGTGTTCCAGCGCCACGCTCTCGGCGCGCGTCAGGGCCACGCTGGTGAGGCCCGCGAGGAAGAAGAGCAGGACGTAGGCTGTGGATGGGGTGGCCTCGGGCAACAGGCTGAGGGCCAGGAGTAGGGGGGCGAAGATCAAGCCGCCGGCGCGCAGGCGCAGACCCACGTCGCGCACGTCCAGGCGCCGCCCGGTCAGGCTGATGCCGCGCCACCAGACGGCAACGACCAGGAGGAGCAGGCCCACGTCCTGTTGCCAGAAGGGATTGCCCGGCTGGACAAAGTGGCTGTACAGTTCGGCAAGCCAGCGGGTGTCCAGGAGGCCGCCGGCGTCGAGAAGCAGGGTGCGCAGCGCGATGAGCGCGGTGAGCAAGAGCGCGCCGAGCATAATAGCCCGTTGTCGTCTGAGGGAGGCGCCGGCAAGAGTCAGCACGCGGCTGAGATTGAAGGGAATAAGCATGAGCAGCAACAGCCACCCGGTGAAGAGCGGCGCGGACCAGAAGCGGGCCCAGGGCATGAGAAGCAGCGCCAGCGGAGCGATGAGCGCTGTTTCCATGAGCGCCCAGAATAAATATAGTAATTCGTGACGCGCGTAGGCCCAGCTGCTGTCGAAGGCGGTGCGCATAGGAGGCGCTGCCTCGCGGCTGCCGGAGGCTATCGTTTCACGCATCGTCCTTGCTCGTCTGCGGCGACGACCCATCGCCGTTGCCGGCTTCCACGGTAGTCGCCGGAATGGTTGCCAGCGACGCCTCGGTGGGCGTCCGCTGCGCCGCTGTGCCCTCTCGCTCCGCTTCGTCTTGCGATGCGAAGGCCGCGGCGTCCGGTGGAATGTGGTAGACGGGAATGCCTTGGAGGGTGGGTGGGGGTTCGTCGGCCAGGGAGACGAGGGCCACACGCCGGCCGGCTTCTTTGAGGCGCAGCAAGACGGCGGCCATTTCCTCGCTGACGTGCGCCGTGACCAGCACCAGGGTGGCGGGCCAGGGCAGGCGCGGGCTCTCCTGGTTGAGCAATTTCTCAATGGAGCCGGTGGCGAACTCGGTGGTCGCCGCCAGCGCTTCCAGGATGTGAGCTAACTGGTCGGGAGAGCGCCCGGGCGGCACGCGAATGGGCTGATCGGAGCGCGGGACCGAGCCGTTGACGTAGAGGCCGATGCCCCACTTCTGCTCGGCGCCATAATTGGCGATGGAGCCGGCGACGCTGATGGCGCGCTCCAACTGTTCGGGGCTGAACCCCATCCAGTGGCGGCGCATGGTGGCCACGTTGAGAAAGACGACGAGCGTCATGCCTGTAGAAGGATCGTACACTTTTGTCTGCAGGCTGCCGCGGCGCGCGGATGCTTTCCAATGCACGTCGCGGAAGCGGTCGCGGGGATGGTAATCGCGAATGCCCTGCGTGCGGATAGGATCTGTGAACAGGCTGCGCTGCACGTTAAGCTCCCCGAACGGTTCCTTGGCCGGAAAGCCCAGCTCCTCCAGGGGCCAGATGCGGGGAAAGACGACTATGCGGCGCGTGTCGTCGTACTGGCGCTCGATGGTAAAGAGCGTGAAGATGTCGCCGGAACGGTAAGTGACGGGACCCAGCGTATAAAAGCCGCGTCGCGGAAAGGTGAGGGTGAAGGTGCGGCGCGCGTAGGCGTTGCCGCCGATGGCCAACACATTCTGCAGGTTGTATTTGCCGTGTGTCTCGCCGATAATATTCCCTGTCTCCCCGGCTTCCAGCGGCGCCAGGGGCAGGCGGTCGTCAAACCGAAGCCCGGTGAGGGGCAGCGGTTTGTGGTTCTGGATGTGCACGGTCATGGAAACGGGCTCGCCGGGGAAGACGCGTGTGTGATCGAAGGAGCGGCGGTAGCTGACGCCAGCAAGGGCGTTATCCTTCCACCAGACGCTGACGGCGTAGATTAACAGCAGCACGGCGCCCAGGGCCAGCAGGCCCACGTGGCGGCCGGCGATGAGGCCGATTATGAGGAAGAGGAAGGCGAGGGGAATCCACGCTTCGCTGAAGATGCTGTTGTGGCGCTCCTTGAGCACCATGCCGCGCGAGAGGACCAGGTCTTCGAAAGTGGGAACGCTGCCGCGCAGAACCTGGCGCACCAGACGGCGGCGGGCGTCTTTCTGACTCTCGCTTTCCTCACCGCGTTCCACAATGATGAGGTGACTGCCATCTATCATAAGCGCTTGCCGTTACTGTTGTTCTGGGCTGACTAATATATGGCGGGCTTTTCGCGAGCAGGCGGCCCGCAGGGCCTTATACCACTTCCACGGGTACGGGAACAGTTTCCACCACCTCGCGTATGATATCCTCCGGCTGCCGGCCCCGCAGCCGTGTCTGGGGGTTGACCACCAGACGATGCGTCAGCACCGGCGGCGCCATGGCCTTTACGTCGTCAGGAATGACAAATTCCCGGTCGTGAACGGCAGCGTAGGCCTGGCAGGTGCGGTAGAGGGCCATGGTGGCCCGCGGGCTGGCTCCCAGTTCGATGTCGTCGTGGCGGCGCGTCGTGCGGCACACGTTGACGATGTAGTTGCGCACCGATTCTTCGACACGGATCAGGCGCACCGCCTCCTGCATCTGCAAAATCTGTTGCGGTTCCACGACCGCTTCCAACGTCTCCAGAGGATCTTCCCGCTCAAAACGGAGCAAGATGTCGTTTTCCTGCGCTTCGTCGGGATAGCCAATGGTGATGCGCATCAGGAAGCGGTCGAGCTGTGCTTCCGGCAGGGGAAAGGTGCCTTCCAGTTCGATGGGGTTCTGGGTGGCCATGACCAGGAACGGGCGCGGCAGTTCGTGCGTGGCGATGTCCACGGTTACCTGGCGCTCCTGCATGGCCTCCAGAAGAGCGGATTGGGTGCGCGGTGTGGCGCGATTTATCTCGTCTGCAAGCAGAATTTCGGAAAAAATCGGCCCAGGCCGGAAGACGAACTCCTGCTGTTTCTGGTTGTAGAAATAGATGCCGGTGACGTCCGAGGGAAGCAGATCGGGTGTGAACTGGATGCGCTGGAAGGTGCAGCCCAGGGAGCGGGCCACCGTTTTGGCCAGCGTGGTTTTACCCGTCCCCGGCACGTCTTCCAGCAGCAAGTGGCCCTGGCACAGAAGGGCGATCAGGGCCAGGTCGATGACGTCGTCTTTACCGACGATCACTTTCTGAATGTTCTGGCGCAGCCGGGCTGCTGTCTGGGCAATCATGGACAATCTCCGACTCGTTCGTCGACGGTCGTGGACTTTATTGTATCAAATTTGGAACATTTTGGTGACATTGGCGGCAGAGGCCGGTTTTCGGCGCCGTTTCTCGCGCTCATTTAAGGCGCGCCGCGCCGTGGGGGGCCAGCGCGTCCATGAGCTCCTGATGCAGATAACCGTTGTCGGCGATAATGCCGTTGACCTTGGGATTGGGCCGGTTGAAAGTAAACGGGTCGCCGTTCAAATCGACGCAACGCCCCCCCGCCTCCTGCACCAGCAGCGCGCCGGCGCAGATGTCCCACTCGTTCTTGGGCCCCCGGCTCCAGCTAGCGTCCGCCTGACCGGCGGCGACGCGCGCCAGTTTATAGGCGATGCTGCCCATCACGTTAACGGTCACCAGCTCCTTAAAGGGGTCGAACTCACCCCGCTTCCATTCCGAGCGGCTGGCGTCGACCACGGCGCCTTGCAGCGAGGCGCGGTCACTGACGCTGCCATCGTCGCCGTTGAAACGCAGGCCCTGCCCGCGCACGGCGGTATAGAGCTCGCTGCTGGCAGGATTGAGGATCACGCCGAGCAGGGGGGCTCCGTTGTGCACCAGGGCCACGGAGACGGAAAACTCAGGGATGCCCATCACGAACTCTTTGGTACCGTCGAGCGGATCGACGACCCATACCAGCTCCTTTTCCAGCCGTTGCGGATTGTCCACCGTCTCCTCGCTGAGCCAGCCGGCCTGCGGCAGAAGGGCCAGCAGGCGCTGTTTAAGCAGGCTGTCGGCGGCGAAGTCGGCGTCGGTGACGGGGTTATCCGGTTTCTTGTCGTGGACCTCGAAGGAGGAACGGTAAAACGCCATGATGACGTCGCCTGCTGCGCGCGTGATGTGCACGGTCTCGGCAAGCGTCTCAGCAACTGATTCCTGTTCTGCAAGCGGCTCGGGAAGTGAATGGTTCATGATCGCCCTGTCCTCGTCCTATTTTGGATATTCTACTCGTGGTTGACGGCGCTCTCAACTTCTGCCACAATGGGCGTCGCTGACCGGCTGGACCAGTCGCGGCTGCCGGCGCCCGTCGCAACACAGCGACTGCCACATTGATGCGATTCGTGAGAATAAGCTGCAGGGTAAGAAACAAAAAAGCCCGGCTTAACCGGGCTTCTTCATGCCGAAGGTGGGATTCGAACCCACACGGGCGTAATGCCCACTACGCCCTGAACGTAGCGCGTCTGCCTGTTTCGCCACTTCGGCACGCAGAGAGTTATTCTATCAATAATAAGACGATTGTCAACCAATATCGTGCTCATCACACCATTTATATACAGATGTCTTACGTGGAAGAATACGCGCCGGGAAACGCGGGGGCGCGCCTGTGAGTGATCGCAACTACTATAAGGTAAGTTACGTGATTGAAGATGGGGCGCACCCGGGCAAAATCGCCGATCGCCAGCAGCAACCGGCCGTTGGAGAAGAGGTGGTTTTGGATGGCGCTGTGTACGTCATCGTCGAAGTGGACGAGCTAATTGCTGCCCGCGACGACTTTGGCTTCGTGCACGCCACTTGCCGCTACCTGCGCGACGCTGACTAAGGCGCCGGGACAGGCGTCATACAATCTCTACGGCCTCCGAGGCCAGGCGCGCCGCTTCCTGCAAGCCGCGCACGTCGTCTCCTTGCTTTCCTTTGGCGTTGACCCAGACGACGTCGTGCTCTTTCATGAGGCGGTCCAATTCCTGCCAGAGGTCGGCGTTGGCGATTGCTTTTCCGTTGCGTTTCTTCCAGTCACGGCGGCGCCAGCCGTGGATCCAGTTGGTCGCTCCCTGGTAGAGGTAATCGGACGTGGTGTAGACCTGGATCTCCTCGCCCGGTTCCAGCAGGCTGAGCCCTTCGATAGCCGCGCGCACTTCCATGCGGTTGTTCGTCGTCTGCGGTTCGGAGCCGCTCAGCTGGGTGGTGTCTGCCCCTTCTTCCAGGACAACGCCCCAGCCGCCGGGTCCGGGATTGCCCTTGCAGGAGGCACGCAGATAAAGGCGCGGCGCGCCGGGCGCGAGCTGCGCCCTGGGGGTGATGGCCAACCGCGCCTCGCGCGCCAGGTCGTCCACACGCTCGTTGAGCGGATCGCCGCTGTGCCCGCGCACCCAGTGCCACTCAATCTCGTGCTGGCGGGTCAGGGGCCACAGCTCGCGCCACAGATCTTCGTTGGAGACCGGTTTGCCATTTTCTGTCTTCCACCCTTTCTCCGCCCATTTGTCGATCCACTCCGTGATCCCCCGCCGCAGGTACTCAGAATCGGTGTAGAAGTCGATTTCGCAAGGTCTGTTTAGCGCCTTCAAGGCCGAGATAGCCGCGGTCAGCTCCATGCGGTTGTTGGTTGTGTTGGGATGGTTACCGGTGAGCACCTTCTCCCGCTGACTATAACGCAAAATGGCGGCCCAGCCGCCAATCCCGGGATTGGGGTCGGAGCCGCCATCAGTGTATATCGTAACTTTCATCTAGTCTGTGGATGCTTCTTAGCTTTTGTCCAGCGCCTCAAGCATTTCCTCGACAGAGGTAAACTTGACGCGCGGCCGGCCCTGTTCTTTGCCGCGTTGGACTTCGATCTCGTCCAATTCGAGCCAATCTTCATACGAGAAGTAGCGCGGCTGTTTGTTCTCTACGGTGGCCCGTGCGGCCTCCGCGTCGGGCGCGGTCGGCCGCAGGTAAGATCCGGCGGCGACGTCCTCAATCATCGCTTCCACCGTCTCCGCGGCGTCCGGCTTGTTGGTGCCGATGACGCCGGTGGCCCCGCGCTTGATCCAACCCGCCGTATACTCGCCGGGGATCGGCTCGCCGGAGTCGGGATCGATCACACGTCCGGCCTCGTTGAGGATGACGCCCCAGCTTTCCTTGAAAGGTACGCCGGGTAGGGGAACGCCGGTGTAACCAATAGAACGGAAGACGATGTCGCAGGGAAGCGTTTCGTACTCATCTGTCGAGCGCGGGCGCAGTGTGCCGGCCTCGGTCTGATACAGTTCGTTCTTCACCAGCTTCATGGCCGTCACGTTTCCCTCGTCATCGCCTATCAACTCTGTGGGCGAGACCAGGAAGCGCAGGATGAGCGTGCGCGATTTGGGATTCGGCGGTTCCTCGGCGAACTGCTGAATAATCTCCACTTTGCGAGCCGTGGCGCGGTCGGCGCTTTCGGCCACCGCCGCTTCGCTGAGCGGATCCAGACGCGCTTCGTCCGGCGGCACGTAGCAGTCGGCGTCTTCCATTTCGCCCAGCTCTTTCACCTCGGGCGTGGTGAACGCTGCCTGCGCGGGCCCGCGGCGACCCAGCATATAGACCTCTTTGATGTTGCTCTCTCGCAGCGCTTCCAGAGCGTAGTCGGCGATATCGGTGCGCCCTAGCTCCTCCGGCGTGCGGCTGAGGATGCGGCACACGTCCACAGCCACGTTGCCCACACCGATCACGGCAGCGCGCTCGCCGCTGAGATCGAAGTGACAGTCGCGGAAGTCAGGGTGCCCGTTATACCAGGCTACAAACTCGGTCGCGGCGTGGCTGCCGCGCAATTCTTCGCCGGGGATGCCCAGCGAGCGGTCTGTCTGGGCGCCGGTCGTAAAGACAATCTGATGGTAGTGCCGGCGCAAATCGGCCAGGCTGATATCGCGGCCCAGATCTACGTTGCCGTAGAAGCGGAAATTGGGCTTGCGCGCCGTGCGATCAAATACTTTGGTGACGGACTTAATCTTCTGGTGATCGGGGGCCACGCCATAGCGTACCAGTCCAAAGGGTGTGGGCAGACGCTCGTACATGTCCACTTCGACGTGGTACTGTTTTTGTTTGAACAGTTGGTCCGCCGTGTAAAATCCGGTTGGCCCGGCGCCGATGATTGCCACGCGCAGGGGGCTTGTCTCCGTACCAACTTCTGACATTGCTTGCTCCTTTTTAGCCTTCGTCAGCCAGCAACTGTGTTTCCAGGGTGTCGATCTCGCCGCGATAAGCGTCCCGTTGTGCTTTCAGGACGTCGCCGATGGAGATGATGCCGATCAACTTCCCCTGGTCCACGACCGGCAGGTGGCGAAAGCGCTTTTCGGTCATTGTGTGCATGACGGAGAAGAGGTCGTCCTGGGGCAGGCCCGTGATCACTTCTTTGGTCATGATATCTTCAACCAGCTCCGAGAAAACGTTCTCGTTTTCAGCGCCGCGGCGGATGACGTCTCGCTCAGAAATGATGCCCACGGGGAGATCATTGCCCTCGTCCATGACGATGAGCGCGCCGATATTGTGCTTGCTTAACAGAGCCACCGCGTCTCGAATTGGCTGTTTAGGCCCAATGGTGATAACGCGCCCGCTCTTGGTTGCCAACAATCGCATGACTTTCATCTGTGGACCTCTCTTAAAAGAAAGTAGGGCGCGTACCGCTGCGCCCTACACTAACTTGTTAACTTACACTGCTCCTATGGATTGTAGGAGATGGATATGAGGCTGACAATGCTCAGCGTCCTCCGGTGACGTTGTGCAAAGCATCGCAGGACGGGCAACTGCCATCCGGCCGAACCATGGCGTAGCCGGCCTGTGGGTCGCCGTTGGGATCGTAGAAGGTGAAGTCGACGTTGAAGACGATGAGCATGCGCACCCGGTTGTTGTTTGCCGCCAGACTCACCGTTTCCGCCAGCCACTGCGCCTGTTCGCCTACGGACGTGCCCGACGCCCAGCCGAACGCGCCGGGAATGCCGGGATAGCCGTCGCCGGACAGGTAGCCAAGCTCGGTGAAGCAAAGCTGGCGCGCGCCGCCAAAGGCGTTGTAATAAACCTCTACCATGGGGGCGTAGTACCAGCTGTAGTGACTGCCGCCGGGATGCCCGCTACGGGCGTGCGGAGAGGTGGCGCCAGAATTAAAGTGTATGCCGATGCAGTCGGCGTAATTGGCGGCGCCGGCCGCAGCCATGCCCGCCACGTAACGGTTGTCAGCCCAGGCGTTGGTGCCGTTGTCGAAGCCGGTCGGCGCCGGCGCGCCGGTGATGACCATGACGTTGGAGTTGGCGCTCTTGATGGCGTTATACGCCGGTCGCAGCATGTTGTTGACGTAGCTGGATGGGCTGATCTGACCCGCGGGCCATTCGCGGTCGATATTCTGCTCGTTCCACACCTCGATGGCGTCGGGACCCAGCGCAGCCACGCCGCCCAGGAAGTTGGCATAGGCGTTGAAGTCAATGCCGTCGGCGCCCGGGTAAAGGTTGGCGCCGGGAATGCTCAACAGGATTTTGTAGCCGTTGTTGTGCGCTTCCTGGATCAACCCCGCTACAGCGTTGGGATCATCGCTCGGGTGCCATTTGTGTTGGAACTTGACCCAGGTCATGCCCGCGTGCTTCATACGGGTGTCGGAGTCGAAGCCCACGACCTGACCGCCGATCTCAAAGCCGGCGGCGGAGGGCGGTGGGGTGGGGCCCGGCGCGGGCGGGCCGCTGCTGCCGCCTGGCAGTTGCAGAACCTGTCCGACGTGGATGACGTTGGGGTTGGCGATGTTGTTCAGGGCCGCCAGTTCCTGGTACGTGGTGCCAAAGCGGCGGGCGATGGAACTGAGGGTATCGCCGGCCTGAACGGTGTAGGTGGATTGGCCGGATGGCGGAGGCGGTTGCGAGCCGCCGTCGTCTCCGCCGCTGCCCTCACCCGGAATGGTCAGGACCTGTCCGACGTGGATGATGTTAGGGTTGGCGATGTTGTTACGGGCGACGAGCTCTTGCACGGTCGTGTTATATTGCCGCGCGATCGCCGATAAGGTGTCCCCGGGTTGCACGGTGTAGCTGAAATCAGCGAACGCCGCGTTCACCGCGAAAAACGCAAGGAACAATACGAGGACGGGAATGATGGTCCAACGGTACTTCTTCATGGAAAGGAACCTCCCACCTGAATTGGACGTGTATGCGCCACTGTGGCCCACGCCCAGTGCGACTGATTGCTAAGGACTACGGCTATTATAGAGCCCTCCGCCCACGAAACAAGTGTTTCGAAGGGGAATCGGCGGATAACAGGCGCTGACGCGTCACTTAGATCGGCGCTGCTGTGCAGATCGGGTATACTACGGGCGATGGACAATTGCCACAAAAGACTGGCGGTCAGATAGAGCAGGAGAAGATATGACGTTACCGGAAACGAAAGAAAAACAGGCGTTGGCCGACGTGGAATTTGTGACAGACATTTTGCAGACAATCGGCGAGACGCCGTTGGTGAAGTTGCAAGCGGTAGGCCGAGAGCTGCCCTGTACCATATTGGCCAAGGTTGAGTTCTTTAATCCCGGTGGCTCAGTGAAAGATCGCATCGGACCGCCGATTATCGCAGAAGCAGAACGCAGCGGCAGGCTGAAGCCGGGCGGAACCATTGTGGAAGCCACGTCGGGCAATACGGGCGTGGGCCTGGCCATTGCTGCCGCCGTCAAGGGCTACCGTTGTATTTTTGTGATGCCGGACAAGATGTCGCAGGAGAAGATTCAGCTCCTACGCGCCTTTGGGGCGCGGGTGGTGGTGACGCCCACAGCCGTGGCTCCCGACGACCCGCGCAGCTACTATTCGGTAGCGCGCCGTCTGGTGGAAGAGACGCCTAACGCCATCCTCGCCGACCAATACGAGAACCCGGTGAATCCACAGGCGCATTACGAGATCACCGGACCGGAACTGTGGCGGCAGACCGCGGGCCGCATGACGCACTTCGTGGCGGGCATGGGCACCGGAGGCACAATTACGGGTGTGGGCCGTTACTTGAAGGAGCAGAACCCGCAGGTGAAGGTGATCGGCGTCGATCCGGTGGGCTCCATTCTCTATGAGCTGCACCGCACGGGCGAGCACGTCGAGGCCGAGAGTTACAAGGTTGAGGGGATCGGCGAGGATTTCTTGCCGGGCACGACAGACCTGGACGTCGTTGACGAAATTATCCAGGTCACGGACCGCGCCAGCTTTCTGACCACGCGGCGACTGGTGCGCGAGGAAGGCATTTTCTGTGGCGGCTCTTCGGGCAGTGCGGTTTGGGGCGCTCTGGAGTATGCGCGCAGGCACGAGCTCGGCGAAGATGATGTGCTGGTCGTTATCTTGCCCGATTCCGGATCGCGCTATTTGAGCAAGGTGTTTGACGACGACTGGATGCGCGAGAACAGCTTCCTGGAACGCACGTGGGTCGATTTCCAGGCGGCGGATATTCAGGCGGCGCAGGGCGTGGAGACGGTGATCACCGCCCGGCCGCAGGACCGCTTGACGGACGTGGTGGCCCAGCTGAAGCAGCACGGCGTGTCCCAGTTGCCGGTGATCGACGAGGACGAGCGTCTGGTGGGGCTGGTACGCGAGATCGACCTGCTCAACCATATGCTCACCGCCGAGCACGAGCACGAGCCGGAGGAGACAATCGAGTCCATGATTGATCGCAACGTGGCTGTGGTGCAGGCCAATACGCCGCTGGAAACGCTGATGGGCATTTTCAGCACCCGGCGCGCCGTTGTCATTGCCAGCGGCGACCGCGTGCAAGGGATCCTGACGCAGATTGACCTGCTTGATTTCCTGGCTGCGCGGGTGGGCAAAGCGGACGCCGCTTGACGAAGCGTTTCTGTCAACGCGCTTAATTGCTTGAGAAATAAAGCACAAGTATAATGACCACTGGCCCGCAGCCGTGGATTTCATTAAAGACATACGCGCCGCCAGCGCGCCGCGCCAGGGGTAGCGTGTGCGGTCTCATAAGTATTTGACTACTTAGAGGGAAAGTTCATGAATTTGTTTATCATCGCCGGTATCGTTGGAATTCTCGTCATTTTGTTGGGTGTGGCCATCGCTGCTATCTTTGTGCGCCTGAGCCATATGGTCAACGAGAATCAGCGAGAGTTAGAAGAAGAGCGGACGGCGTACAATCCGTCGGTCACCTTCGGTTTTGAGATTCCCGTCCAGGCAGACGTGTCTGAGCAGCTGGAAGCGGCGCGGAAGCTGGCGGCAAAACGCGCGGCAGCTTTGCCGCGTGGAGCGAATATGCGCATTGGCCGTCTGGGCGCCTCTACTTTGAAGGGGGCAAGCAAGGGGCTGGAAGAAGATCCGCTGTCGGCGGTGAAGATTGCCGCGTTCCACACCTGGCAGGGGGCCAAGGTGGGGCCGCCGGCCGGCGGCGTGCCGCAGGCACAGACCGTGGCGCGCCAGGCGCAGACCGCTCCTACCAAGAAGCCAGAAGATCTGGTGCCCGGCGAGGATTATCCTTTTACTGAAATTACGGACGATATGTCCCCCGACGAAGTGCGGCAGGCGCGCATCGCCAACGCCCGCGCGCGCTCGGCGGCGGTGAAGGCGCTGAAGCAACAGGCCGAGGCCGCCCCGCCGGCGGCCGACGCGCCGGCCGGCGAACCGGTGGTGGCCGAAGCGCAGAAGGCTTCCCCGGCGGCGGAAGCGGTCGCCGCAGCGGGCGTGGAAGAGCCGGAGTATATTGAGATTACGGACGACATGCCTGCCGACGAAGTGCGCAAGGCGCGCATCCACAACGCTCGAGCGCGCTCTGCTTATATGAAGGCTCTGAAGGAAGCGGGGATCGATCCCAGCCAGGTGACCGAGCAGGAGAAGCAACCCGCGGCGGCGCCGGCGGCGACCGAGGAATCGGCGCAGGCCACGCGCCCGGCGGAGCCCACGCCGGCATCGGAGCGCGAAGCGATTGCCGTGCCCGATGATATTCCACAGCCGGACTATATTGAGATCACGGACGATATGCCGGCGGACGAGGTGCGCAAAGCACGCGTGCAAAACGCCCGCGAGCGCTCCCGCTATTACAAGGCGTTGAAGGAGCGCGGCATTGACCCCAAGGCGCTGGAAGCGCAGCAAGAGGCGGCGGCAGCTCCATCGGGTGCAGCGGCCGAGGCGCCGGCGCAAGAAGCCCCCGCGCCCGAGCCTTCCCCTGAACCGGAGCCGGAAGCGCAAGCAGCGGATGGCGGCGTGGAGATCCCGGCGCATATTGCGCGTCCGGATTACATGGAAGTCACGGACGATATGTCTCCCGACGAGGTGCGCAGCGCGCGCGTGCACAACGCCCGCGAGCGCTCGGCGTTTTTCAAAGCGCTGAAGGAGGCCGGCATCGATCCCAAAGAGGTTCAGCTGGACTGACCGGCGACTCCAGGCCGGTACTTTCGGCCCGGAATAGTGTGAAAAAGGACGGCCACGCCCAAGACAGGCCGTTTTGTCGTCATCAGAGGGACAGGCGGTTGTGGAACGTTTGGAAAGGGTAAGACAGGCATGGCGGTAGCGCCCCACGAGGAGGGAGCTGCTCACTGTGCTGGGCCTGTTTGCGCTGGCGCTTGTGCCCCGGCTGTACGAACTGGGCGCGGCTCCTCCCGGCCTCAACGGCGACGAAATCTACAATATCATCGATGCGCGGGGCATTGGGTGGGGCAACTGGCCCGTTTATCTACCGGGCAACAACAGGCGTGAAGCGCTCTATTTCTACGTCATGGCGCTCTCCCTGCGCCTGCTGGGCGACAGCGTGCTGGCTGTGCGGCTGCCTTCGGTCCTCTTTGGCGCGGGCAGCGCCGTACTGGCCTATCTGACGGGCAAGGAACTGTTCAACCGGCGCGTGGGCCCTGCCGCGGGGTTGTTCGTGGCCGTGGCGCTGTGGCCCGTGATGTCCTCGCGCATCGGCCTGCGCGCCATCAGCCTGACGTTTTCACGGCGCTGACGGTGCTGTTGTTGGCGCGGCCTGCAGCGCGGACAACGGGCCTATTTGCTGGCAGGCGGCGCCGCCCTGGGGCTGACGATGTACACGTATATTCCCAGCCGCGCCTGCCCCGCGGTGATCGCCGGTTGGGCGGCGGCGGTGTGGTACTGGCGACGATCACAGTGGCGCGCCAACCGCCGTTCACTCCTGCTGGCTCTCTTGCTGGCCCTGGCGTTTTTCGCTCCCTTGGGCCTGTACATGCTGCAGGAACCGGATCTGGTCAACCAGCGGATTTACAGCATGGAGAACGCGCTGCAACGGGCGCAGCGCGGCGAGCCGCAGGCGCTGCTGGGCTCCGTGGGCGGCGTCCTGAAAATGTTCAGCTTTCGCGGTGATGACGAGTGGCGCTACCATCTGGCCTACCGGCCGGTCTTCGATCCGCTGAGCAGCCTGTTTTTCTATGGAGGGCTGGCGCTGGCGGTCGCCGCTGTGCTGCGGGGCGCGGCGCAGAATGTGCGGAAGCCGGCGTACCTGTTGCTGCTCTTGTGGTTGGGGGCCATGCTGGCGCCCAACGCTGTGCTCAACGAAAATCCCTCTTTCCTGCGCGCGGCGGGGGCCATTGTGCCCACCTATCTACTGCTGGGTTTGGGCCTGGATGGCGCGCACCGCTTCGTGCGGCGGCGCTGGCCTCGCGCGCGGCTCTTGATGCCGCTGCTTGTGCTGGCGCTCGCCGCGTTCACCCTGCGCCAGACCTGGCAGGGTTATTTCGGCGAGTGGGTGCACCATCCAGAGGTGCGCGAGGCGTATAACGCCGAGCTGGCGGCCATCGGTCGCTTTTTGCAGCAGGAGCCAGGGGCGGCGCAGGCGCGGCTGTTTGTGGCCAGCGGCTATGCCTATGACAACACGACGGCGATCGGGTTTTCTTTCTTTTCTGACGTCGACGTCTCCTGGTTTTCGCGGGAGCAGACGTTTGTATGGCCCGCCGGAGAGCAGGAGGCGTGGTATTTGCTGCCCACGCGCAGCCGGTTACCGGCGATGGTTACAAAGAGGCTGCGCGCGGCGGGCGCGGAGGAGGTTGTGCATTACGCAGATGGGTCGCCGGCGTTCACGCTGTATCGCGTTGCGCCCGACGAGGTGGCCTGGCAGCCGCGGCGGACGATGCGGTGGACGTTCGAGAGCGGTTGCGCCTCGTGGGCTATGATATGCCCGAAACGGTAATGGCCGGGGAGGACGCGCCGGTTACGTTGCACTGGCAGGTCCCCGATGACGAAGAGGCGCGGCCCAACCGGCTGACGTACGCGCAGGTGCACCTGCGAGCCGCGGCGGGTGCGGTTCGCGTCCGAGACAAGATATTGCTGGGTTACCCGCAGGCCGGTTGGCAGGATGGAGACCGCTTTGTGCAGGAGCTGACCCTGGCGCTGCCCGACGGTATATTGCCCGGCCCGGCCTCGCTTGCCTTCGAATTGCGTGACGACCGGGGACAGCCTTACGCCATCGTGGAGCGTGACGAGGGGGCGCCGCCGGCGGCGCTGGTGCGCGCCCGCCCACTGGAAGCGTTCTCTGTGACCCCGGAAATGACCGTTTTCGACGGCGCGCTCGTCTTGCGCCAGGCCACGTTCCGGCCCTACCTGACGCCGGGGACGACGTTGAACGTGGCCCTGGATTGGGTGGCCCTGGTACGCCCGGCGCAGGACTACCGCGTGCAGTTGCAGCTGGTGCGACCAGGCGCCGAAGAGCTGCTGTTGCAGGAGACGTTTGAGCTGTGGCCCGGACAGTATCCGCCCACGTCCTGGCAGGCGAAGGAAGCGGTGACGACGTTCCACGGGCTGGATATTCCGCTGGATGTGGAAACCGGCATCGCGCCGCAACTGCGCGCGCGCCTTTTGCCGGCTGGGGGTGGGGGGACAGCAGCCGCTGCCGGTGACACAGGGGGACGGATTGCTGGGCTCGTTGGAACCGGACGCGCGCCAGCGCGTTTTCGAAGCGCCGCCGGTGGCTCACAGCGTCAACGCTCGCTTTGAGGAACTCATTGAATTACTGGGTTATGAGGTGGAGACGAGTGAGGCGCGCCCGGGCGGCGAGGTCCGCCTGACGCTGGTGTGGCGCGCGCTGCAGCGCGTGGGCCAGAATTACACCGTCTTCAACCACCTGGTCAACGAGGAAGGGCAGATGCAGGGTCAACTGGACAGCCCGCCGGTGGGCAAGGCGTGGCTGACCAATACGTGGTTGCCGGGCGAGGTGGTGGTGGAGGAGCGCGTCATTCCTATCGCGCCCGACGCCGCGCCCGGCGCGGCAACGCTGCTGGTGGGTCTGTACACGGCGGACGACCAGCAGCGGGCGGCGGTGACGGTGGACGGGCAGCGCTTGCCGGGGGATCAGGTGGCGTTAACGGAAATCGAGATTCGCTAGAGCGCCCGATGCGCCGCCGGCGGGGCAGTTCCAACGCGGTTCTTACGCCCTGGTGGGATCATGGTCTCGTCGGCCTCCCGGCGCTATGTTAAAATTGATAGGATCATGCTGTTAGACTACCGGGTACTAGAGCGAGAATATTTGCTGGCTATCAGCCGCGCGCTTACCGCGGAACTGGATCTCAGCGACGTGTTGCGCATCATCGTGCGCGCCGCCGTGGAGCTGGTTTCCGGCCGGGCGGGCATCATCGCCTTGGCCAACCCCACAGACGAAACGTTCCGCGTGGCTGCCGTGTACGGCATTCCGCCGGAGCATATCAACCGCTTTGATCCCCTGTTGCAGGGGCTGCCCTATCGCGAGGGGCAGGAGCACGAAGCGATCCCCGATCTGACGCGGCGCATGCAGGAGCTGGCCCGCGAGGCCGAGCTGGGTCTCAACCAGGTCATTCGCCTGCCGATGATCAGCGGGGACAGCGTCGTGGGTATGATTTTCGTGTTCCAGACGGGAAACTACCGCTTCCGTAGCGACGCCTCCAACTTGCTGCGCAGCTTTGCCGATCAGGCGGCGATTGCGGTGAAGAACGCGCGCCTTTATGAAGCGGTGATCGCCGAAAAGCAGCGGCTGGACGCCATTCTGGAGCAGAGCGCGGACGGTGTGATGATTCTGGACCCGCACCTGGAGATTACCGGCTTCAACAAAGCGCTGAGTCGCATGACGGGGTGGAGCGCCGAGGACGCCATCGGTCGCATGCACGACGAGGTGATCCGCTGGGAGGCGCTGGAGACGGAGATGGATCTGGAAGTGGCCCTGGCCAACGGCTGGCCTCTGCCGCACGCCGCGCACCTTTACGTAGAGGGCGACATGGAGCGTCCGGATGGCTCCACCGTGAGCCTGGGCATTACGTACGCGCCGCTTTTGGACAACAGCGGGCGCATGACGGACATCATCGCCAACGTGCGCGACCTGACCCGCTATCGCGAGGAACAGGAGCTGCAGAAGACGTTTATTTCGGTCGTCAGCCACGAGCTGAAGACGCCGGTGTCGATTATCAAAGGCTATGCGGGAACGCTGCGCCGCCAGCAGGAGGCAAATTGGCCGCCGGAGGTGTTGGACGAGTACCTCTCCGTCATCGAGGAAGAGGCCGACCAGCTGACAGAATTGATCGACCGCCTGCTGGAAGCGTCGCGGCTGCAAGCAGGCACCTTCAAGCTGGAGCTGGACGAGGTGTGGCTGCCCAAAATCGCCAGATCGGTGACGCGTAAGTTCAGCAGCCAGACGGCCAAACACCGCCTGAAGATAGAATTCCCGGACGACTTCCCCGTGATTTTCGGCGACGAGCGCCGGCTGACTCAGGTCCTGAACAACCTGATCAGCAACGCCATTAAATATTCGCCCGGCGGCGGAGAAATTGAAGTCAGCGGGGACGTCAACCCCGAATATGTGCTTGTCTCTGTGCGCGACGAAGGCATCGGCATCCCGGAGCATGAAGAACAGCGCATTTTCGAGAAGTTTTCGCGATTGGATAACGCCCTCAGCCGCAAGACCGAAGGAACGGGTCTGGGCCTGTTCTTGACCAAGGCCATCGTCGAAGCGCACGACGGTCGCATCTGGTTCAGCAACAATCGCGACGCGGATGGCGACGGCGCGCGTGGCGCCACGTTTACCTTCTGCCTGCCGCGAGATGGCCGCGAGGCGGCGCAGGCAAGCGCCAATGCGGCGCACGCAGGCGCCAATGCGAACAAAGACATTAAGAGAAAAGAGAGAACGATCAGCGAGGAATAGAGGGCGGTGACGGCAAGGGTTATGCCCCGCTCACCCGCTCTGGCCTTGTTAAAAGAGAGTCAATATATGCAGACACAAATTACTTGTCCCCGATGCCAGACCCCATTTACGGCCAATATCCACCAGGTGATCGACGTCGGCCGTAACCCGCAACTGAAGTACGAACTGCTCAACGGGACGCTCAACGTCTTTGTCTGCCCTAACTGCGGCACGTCGGGGCAGATGGCCACGCCCTTACTCTATCACGATCCGGAGCACGAAATCTTCATGGTGCACGTGCCGATGGAGATGAACCTGCCCCACGAGGAACAGCAGAAAGTAATCGGGCAGATGGTGCAGGAGGCCATGAGCGAGATCCCCAGCGAGGAACGACGCGGCTACATGCTGCAGCCGGAAGAGGTGATCCGTTATCAGACGTTCATGGAGAAAATCCTGGAAACGGAAGGGGTCACGCCGGAGATGATCGAGCGGCAGCGGGAGCAGGGACGCCTGCTGCAGCAGATGATCGACGCCGACAAGGAAGCGGCGGGCAATCTGATTGAGGAGAACGTGGAGAAGATAGACGAGACGTTCTTCGCCATGCTGCGCAGCAACATTGAGGCCGCCCAGCAGCAAAATAACAACGACTTGCTGATCAAGCTCATCAACCTGCAGGCCAGGCTCTATACGGAGACGGAAGTAGGGCAGCGGTTGGAGAAGCAGCAGGCGGCCCTGCGCGCCTTCCAGAAAGAGGTGCAGAAGGAAGAGGCGCTGACGCCGCAGATGCTGGCGGACCACGTGGTGCGCCACTATGAGAACGACAGCATCGTCGACGCCCTGATTTCCATGGGCCAGTCGGCGTTCAACTATGAGTTCTTCACCCACCTGACCGAGAATATCGAAAAGGCAGCCAGGGAAGGGCAGAAGGAAAAAGCCAAAGGGCTGACGCGCCTGCGCCAGCGACTGCTGGAGTTACAGCGCGAGCTACAGGAACAGTCGCAGCGTATGTTGCAGGATGCGATGGACACGCTGGAGTCGATCTTGCAGGCTGAAGATCAGAAGGCGGCGGTCAAGGAGAACGCCTCGCGCATTGACGACGCCTTTATGTATGTGCTCTCAGCCATGGTGGCCCAGGCCGAGCAAGAGGGCCAGACGGAGCAGGTACAGGCCCTGAAGCGCGTGCAGGAGCTGATCATGGAGGAGGCCGAGCAGCAGGTGCCGCCCCAGATTCGCATCATCAACCGCCTGTTGCGCGCAGAATCAGAAGATGAGCGGCAACGCATTCTGGATCAAAACGCCGAGCTGGTGACGCCAGAACTGGTCCAGATGCTGGACGCGCTGGCCAACGAAGTGGCCGGCGACGGCGAGACAGCGGAGATGGCAGGCGAGATTCGCAAGCTGAAGGCGATGGTAGAAACGAGGGTGTCGACGGCCTCGCCGGCATCGCCATCGACGCCGTCAGGAGGTATCATCACGCCGTAAGCGGCTGCTGCTGCCTTTCCGAGGAGACATCGGATGTTTCCAAGACATCCGATGTCTTGAGTAGCCAGGAAGTGAGTTAGTGAGGGTCGTTGTCGAGGCGAAAGCCGTGACCCCGGACCGTGACCACGTATTCGTAGTCGTCAAGTTCCACCAGCCTATCGCGCAGACGGCGCACCAGGGCGTCAATCGCCTGTTCTGAAACGCCGATGCCTTCTGTGCCCGGCCAGACAGCTTCGACGATAGCGTCACGGTCGACCACGGCTCCCTCAGCCTCATATAAAGTTTGGAGGAGACGAAACTGTGCCAAGGATAATGGCGGATCAAGTTCCTCACCGTTGATGGTGACAGCGCGCTGCTCGGAGTCCAGGACGAGATTTCCGGTGGGGGTGGGTTGTTCGAAGGTCAACGGCAATGTGGCGTCCGTTCCCACGAATAACAACTTGACACAAAGGGCAATCTGGATCTCGTCGCCATCATGCAGCGGCGCGGACCCGGTTACCTGCACCCCGTTCAGATGCGTGCCGTTCTTGCTCTGGAGGTCGTGTAAGAGATATTGGCCGTTCTCACGAGTGATCTTGACGTGATGTCGCGAGACCTGTCGTTCGGGCAAGACGATGTGACAGTCACTGCCGCGGCCGATGATAAATGGATCTGCGTCGACCGTCCATTGTTGCCCGGCAAGCTCTCCCTCGCTGGCAACGACCACTGGCTTCTCATTCATCTTCCTAATTGCCTCAGGTATGTAAAATAACTGCGGTTTGTGACTGAAGAGAAATGCTACCACCACTACCGAATAATACTATTTTACGCCAACGCTACCAGATAACCAACATTGTTGGGCAGGGTGGCATGGGCAGCATTTATCGGGCCGAAGATTTACGCCTGCCGGGCCGCTTGTGCGCCATTAAGGAGGTGCAGCCGGAGCCCGGCGCGTCGCCCGAACTTCAGAAGCAGGCTCAGGAACAGTTCCTGCAGGAAGCAAGTATCCTGGCCCGCCTGGATCACCCCAATCTACCAAAAGTTTCCGATTTCTTCCACGATGACGGGCGCGATTACCTGGTGATGGACTACGTTCCCGGCAAGGACTTGCGCCAGTTGAGCCAGGAGAGCTGGGGCGCGGGCGAGCCGCTGGCGGAAGCGGAAGTCCTGAAGTGGGCGGAGCAGATCCTGGACGCCCTGATCTACCTGCACGAGCACGACCCGCCGGTCGTGCACCGCGACATCAAGCCGGCCAACATCAAGCTGACGCCCTCCAACCGCATCAAGCTGGTTGATTTTGGCCTGGTGAAGCTGATGGACCACGACGACGCGCGCACGATCACGGTGGTACAGGGGCGCGGCACGGCGCTGTACACGCCGCTGGAGCAGTATGGGGGCGACGGCGGCCACACGGACGTGCGCTCGGACATCTACGCCTTGGGATCCACGCTCTATCACCTGTTGACGGGGCAGGCCCCGCCGGCGGCAAAGAGCCGCTTCCTGACGCCGGGCAAACTGCGCGAGCCGCAGGAGCTGAATCCGGCGCTGAGCCGCAAAACGTCGGAGACGGTGCTGTGGGCCATGGAAATGCACCCGGACGACCGGCCGCGAGATTTGCACCAATTCTACGGCGCGTTGCTGGGCGACGAGCCGCGCCCGCCGCGCAACGGGGACACACGGGAGCCTACGATGGCCGACGCCGTGCGCGAGAACGGGCTGCTGGTGATGGCGGCGGTGGCTCTGTTCTTGCTGGCGGTTATCCTCACGCTATTTTGAGGATCGATGCCTGCTTGACAGGTGCTGGGGAGACCGCTATATTTTGGAAAGGGAATTTTCAGGCTCGTGTTATAATGCAAGTGGACGGGTGCACGAAAACTTAAGGAGAAGCGTCAATGGCAAGTGTAACGTATGATAGCGTTTTCAAGCGGTTTGGGGACGTCGAAGTCATCACAGATATGAACGTGGAGATCAACGACAAAGAGTTTGTCGTCTTCGTCGGCCCTTCCGGGTGCGGAAAGTCAACCCTGCTGCGGTTGCTGGCCGGTCTGGAGGAGATTTCGGAGGGCGAAATTTACATCGGCGATCGTGTGGTCAACGACGTGCCGCCCAAAGATCGCGACATCGCCATGGTCTTCCAATCCTACGCTCTTTACCCGCACATGTCGGTGTACGATAACATGGCCTTCGGCCTGAAGCTGCGCAAGACGCCCAAGAGCGAGATCGACCGCCGCGTGAAGGAAGCGGCGGAGATTTTGGGCCTGGCCCATCTGCTGGACCGCAAGCCTAAGGCGCTGTCCGGCGGCCAGCGGCAGCGCGTGGCTGTGGGCCGCGCCATTGTGCGCGAGCCGGCCGTGTTCCTCATGGACGAGCCGCTCTCGAACCTGGACGCCAAGCTGCGTGTGACGGCGCGGGCGGAGATTTCCAAGCTGCACAAGCGGCTGGGCACGACGTTTATTTATGTGACCCACGACCAGGTGGAAGCGATGACCATGGGCGACCGCATTCTGGTGTTGATGGACGGCGTTTTGCAGCAGATCGACACGCCGCGCAACCTGTACGAAGAGCCGCGCAACCTGTTTGTGGCCGGCTTCATCGGCAGCCCCAGCATGAACTTTTTCGACGCCACCGTGGTGGGCGAAGAAGGCAATATGTATGTGGACACCGGCGACTTCCGCATCCAGGTGCCTGAGGATCGCCGGGCGCCGTATGATAACTATGTGGGCAAAGAGGTGATCTTCGGCATTCGACCCGAGCACATCCACGCCCGCCAGTTCGCGCCGCCCAAGATCACAACATCGCCCATCCAGGCTCAGGTTGAGGTTGTGGAGCTGCTGGGACACGAACTGCACCTCTATCTGGACGGCGGCCAAAACAGCTTTGTGGCCACGGTCGATACGCGCCTGGCCCCAGCGGTTGGCCAGGACCTTGACCTCGTTCTGGACACGGATCGCATGCACCTCTTCGACAAGAGCACCGAACTGACGATTCGTTAAGACCTTCACCTGCTCCACAGAAGCCGCTGCTCCCGGGAGCAGCGGCTTTTTTTGTTGCCGCCGCAATCTTTCCGAGTGCCATATGACCGAACGTAAAGTCTGGGGAGCCTTTCTTTTGTTGGCCCTGGCCTGGGGCACCTCGTTCATGTTC
Source organism: Candidatus Sulfomarinibacteraceae bacterium (assembly GCA_035464315.1). Classification (GTDB taxonomy): domain Bacteria; phylum Chloroflexota; class Anaerolineae; order Promineifilales; family Promineifilaceae; genus JAAYYY01. The sequence continues at coordinate 5,351 of DATHSI010000312.1, read as the reverse complement.
ATCAAGCTGGCCGTGCAGACGCTGCAGCCGCTGACGCTGGTGACGTTGCGCCTGCTCATCGGCTGGGTGGGCCTGGGGATCATCATGCGCTGGCGGGGCCTGTCGCTGCCGCGAGGGCGCAGGACGTGGGGACACCTGGTGGTCATTGCCCTGATCAACGTGGCTCTGCCCTTCGTGCTCATCACCTGGGCCGAGTCGGGAAGCCAGGGCCTGGATAGCGGCGTGGCCTCCATTCTCAACAGCACGGTGCCCTTGTTCAGCATCGTGGTCGCCGGGGTCGTGCTGCGCATGGAGACGGTGTCGGTGGCTCGCGTGGTGGGGCTGGTCGTGGGCTTTTCCGGCGTGGTGTTGCTCATGAGCCGCGACGCGACGACGCAGGCGGGCAGTGTGTGGCCCTCGGTGGCTGTGGTCGGCGCGGCGCTTTGTTACGCGCTGGGCACCATTTACGCTCGCCGCTCGCTGCAGGGCCTGAACCCGATCACTCTGGCGGCGGGCCAGCTGTTTCTGGCCAACGTAGCCGTGCTGAGCGTGGCCCTGCCGCTGGAGGACTTCAGCCAGCAGACCTTTACCTGGGTGACCATCGGCTCTCTGCTCTGGCTCGGTTTGTTGGGGTCCTGCATGGCTTATATTCTCTACTTTTTCGTGTTGCAGGAGTGGGGCGCGACGCGCACGACGCTGGTCACCTACCTGGTGCCCATCGTGGGCGTGACGGCGGGCGTGTTGTTGCTCGGCGAGCAGCTGGATTGGCGCATGATGGGCGGCGGCCTGCTGATCCTCGTTGGCGTGCTCATCGTCAACGGGCGATTGCGGCTGCGGCGCGTGCGGCGGCAACGCACTTTTGGGAACTAATGTGACACGGAGGACCAGGGAGAGGGGCGGCCAATGGCCGCTGGAGAGGGCCACGGAGGAGAGACGATGTGGCGCTTTGCCGGATGGCTGGTGATGCGGTACAAAAAGAGAGAGGCATGATTGAGAATTTGTCGGGGCCTTTCGCTCAAATCTCTCACTGACCCTCCCTCACTCTCCGTGGTTCTCAGTGTTCCTTTGTTGATTGCAGGGACAGGAAGTAAAGCGTTATGCCAGTTGCAAACTACGAACCGGGCGAATCATTCGCCATTCAATTTGTGTGGCAGTTGCCGGACGGCGATTTTATTCGCGCCATTTTCGAGGCGGAGGTGGAGGCGCACGATTTCCAGCTCGACCGCTACCTGCTGCGCCTGGCCGAGCTGAAGGCGGGGCGGCAGGAGGACGAGCGGGGGGAGATGCGCCCCAGGGACGAGCTGTCTAAACAGTATTGGGCCATGGTGGGCGAGCTGATCGGCAAGCGCGTCTACCTGGCCTTTGAGGTGGACGACGGGCGGCCCTTACGCCTGCGGTTGGATACGCTGACGCAGGAGCATCATTTCTTCACGCGGTTGGATGAGGAGGAGTAGCGTACGTTGACACGCACGCCTCAAGAAATCGGATGTGAGCACCACTCAGGCGAACAGCCGCCGCCACAAGTTGGTTTCGATGAGGCCCTGCGGATCGCAGCGCGCTTTGAGGGCGCGGAACTGTTCTATGGTTTCCTCGCCGAGGAAGGCGCGGACCACCTCCGGGCGCAGCGTGCTGTCCTTGGCGAAGTAGAAGCGCCCGCCGGCCTCCAGCACCACCTCGTCCATCTCCCGCGCCAGCTGGCGCACGCGGGCGCGGTTGCGGTGGCTGATGTGGAAATCCATGGCCAGCGAGTAGCCGTCCAGCCCGTGGGTCATCAGGAAGGGATCAGAGCGGTGGCGCTTGAGCACGCTGAGGTAATTGGGGATGCCGTGTTCCTGGCCCATGGCCAACAGCCTCGTCATCGTCTCCTGGGCGCGGGCGGTGGGGATGAACACCTGGTACTGGATGATGCCGCCGGGGCCGTAGGCGTTCTTGAAGGGAATGGCGTCCAGCAGGAAGTGGAAGTGGGCGTGGGGTTCCTGGTACATCTCAGGGCCGGGTATCTCATCGCGCAGGCGCGCGGCCATATATTTGGCCCAACAGACCACACGCCAGCCGGCGTTGTTGTAGAAGGGGCGCATGAAGGTGGGCAGCCACAGCTTGGGCACGAGGCCCATGATCGTCTCCGGAATTTCCTGTCGCGTTAGCCGCAGCGTTTCCTCCGGCTCCGGATCCTCCCCCGGCTGCAGATAAGTGGCGCGGTGGATTTCGCCGCGACCCAGGGCGTCGCCCGCGCCAAAGGCGTCAATCCAGCCCACCAGATAGTCGGAATCATCCAGGTGTTGCTCGAAGTAGGCCATCATATGGCCCAGGTTGGGGCTGCCGAGGGCTTCCACGTTGAGCAGGCCGGAGTACACGCGCTTCATCTGCAGCGTGAGCGAGGTGAAGCAGCCCAACATGCCAAAGCCGCCAATCGCGGCGTAGAAGATGTCGCTGTTCTGCCGGCGGTCGCAGGTAATGAGTTCACCGGAGGGCAGGAGCAGGTCGAATTCCAGGATATGCTCGCCGATGGGGCCCAGCTTCCAGGCGTTCTTGCCGTGCACGTTCATGGCAGCGCCGCCGCCGATGGTCACGCGCATGGTGCCCGTGACCACGGGGGGCCACCAGCCGTCGCCCAGCACGTACTGCCACAGCTGCTCCAGGGTGACGCCGGGCTCCACGCGCACGACGCCGCTCTGCGGGTCCCAATCGAGGATGCGCGTCATGCGCTGCATGTCGATCAGGATGTTCTCGTTGTTCAGCGCGGCGTCGCCGTAGCTGTTGCCGCCGCCCTGGAAGCCGACGGTCAGGCCGTGCTGGCGCGCCTGCTGGAAAATGGCGCGCAGGTCCTCGACTGTGCTGGGGCGATAGACGTAGCTGACGCTGTCGCTGGCCCCGCCCCAGGCCGCCACCCGCTCCAGCCGGCTGCTATTGGGTGTCAGGTCGCCGGCGGAGCGCGCCTGTGGCGAGCCGTTATGGTGCATCTTTTCTTTAATACTGTCCTGTAGTGGGCGTGTCATAGTTGTTCCTCACTGCGAGATCGGGCTGTGCAGGTCGCGTCATATGTTGGGTATCCCCCGGTGGACCGGCTACAAGTTGAGCCGGCGGAAGATGAACGAGGGGATGTTGCTGATGACCAGACTGATCCAACGCCAGCGACCAGGGATGTAAGCCACCTGCTTGCCGTCGTGGATTGCCTCCACGATGAGCCGCGCGGCCTCCTGTGGGGAGATGACCCAGAACGTCTTGTCGGCGTTGGCCAGCAGCGGGGTGTCCACAAAGCCGGGCTTGACCGTGGTCACGGTAGCGCCGCGTCGCGAAAGGCGGTTGCGCAGCGACTCCAGGTAAATGCTCAGGGCTCCCTTGCTGGTGTGGTAGCCGGGAAAGGCGGAGCGTCCGCGGTCGCCGGAGATGGAGGAGACGCCCACGATGTGCCCTGCGCCGGTCTCGTGGAACCGTTGCGCGGCCTGGTTCAGCCAGGCCATGGCCCCCAGCAGGTTGACGCCCACCATCGCCGCGTCCTTGTCGAAGTTGTACTCGTTGGGCGCGACGGGCGGCTGCACGCCGGCGACGTAGACGATGAGATCCAGGCCGCCCAGGTCCTGCACGATCTCCTGGAAAAGCGAGGGCGCTTCGTCGAACGAGGTCACGTCATGCTCGTAGGCCAGCGCTCGCTGCGCGCCGGCCATCTGGTTGGCCTGCTCGACGACGGTGTTGAGGCGATCCTCGCGCCGCGCCAGACCGGCGACGGTGTAGCCCTGCCGCACCAGGTCTTGCAGCAAGGCCGCGCCGATGCCCGATGACGCGCCGATGACGATCGCTTTGCCCTGTGGTTCAAGTGGTCTTTGCTCGTTGGGGTGTTGTTGGTTCATACGTGTCTCTCGTTGTGTACAGTCGGCGGCTATTTTAACACAGGCTGGGGGAAACTAAAGGTGCCTTTCGTCTAAGCTTTTCCCGCACATGTAACCCTCCGGGAGGCTTGCGTGCGCTCTGTCCCTCTCTCAAACCATGTGCCGGGCCTCCCGGAGGTTGGCGGCGGGAGTGCGGGGGCGGTGGGTCAGCCGCTGAGGTAGATGGGGTTGCTGTAGATCCAGCCCCGTTCTTGCCCCTCGTAGGGGATGTAACATTCGGCGCGGTACGCGCCGGCCTCCACCGGCATGTGTGTCAGATTTTGCTCGTTCTGTACCTCGGCCACGACCTCTCCCCGGTGGATGAGGCGGATGTGGGCGCGGCGGGGGGCGTACACCTGCAGGGTGGCCCCGGCGTCCAGGCGGATGCGGTCGCCCATGATGCCCTTGTTCTGGCCCTTGCCGCTGAAGCGAAAGCCTTTGGTGGGGTGCGCCATGTCGTAGCCGACCCAGGCGTTGCCGCGGCCGATGGCGCTGTGCACCAGGCCGCGGTCCCGCTCCACGTCGCCACTCAGCGCCTGGGGGGTCAGGATGTGGGTGTTGACGGCGCGGAAGAGGAACTCGTAGGGAAAGATGGTGCGCGTGATCGGTCCCATGCTCATGGGGGTGCCGTGCGCGTCGCTGTTGCCGATGGCCGCGATGCGCTTGCCTTCCGCCAGCAGACTGTCCCACTTCTCCAGCACCTCTGGTTCGGGCGCTGTCACGTAACGCTCGGGATGCAGGGCCATGCGCAGGATGCTGAGGCGCGCCAGCAGGCCGTTTTGCCCGTCCACGGCGCGGCTCAGCTCGTTCTTGAAGCTGGACATATAATTCCAGATTTCCAGCCCGCGGTAGCCCTCCACGTCCCAGTCGTGCCAGCCCAGATCGGGGCCGTTGAACAGGGGCAGGTCACGCTCGTAGGGGTGGGCCAGGAAGCCGCAGCCGCCGGCGGCGTTGGTGGCGTCGATCAGCTCCTGGGGGTCCGCGGCGTAGGGCGACATCTCCTGCTCCGCGCCGTAGACCAGGAAATGGTTGGCCTGCGGCTGGCGGCGCACGTCGTGCACCTCCTCGCCGGTCAGCAGCAACACGCGCCCCTCGTCCGTCTCGTAGTACCCCTCCACACCGTGGACCCACACGTTGTGGTCGGTGACGATGATAAAGTCCAGCCCGGCGCGGATGGCCGCCTCGGCCACCTCCTTATGCCACTTTTCCCCGTCGGAGTAGGGGGTGTGGATGTGCATGTTGCCGGCGTATTCGTGCATAGGGCCTCTGTGAGTTTGTGTCTGGGGTTAATGTTAATCGATTTGCGAGTGTTGTCCAACTGTGGGAGGGGCTGGACTGAAAGTATACGGCGCCGTCGCCTTTAGCGGCTGGCGGCGCACGTCGTGCACCTCCTCCCCCGTCAGCAGCAACACGCGCCCCTCGTCCGTCTCGTAGTACCCCTCCACACCGTGGACCCACACGTTGTGGTCGGTGACGATGATAAAGTCCAGCCCGGCGCGGATGGCC
>DATHSI010000311.1:0-8967 GCA_035464315.1 Candidatus Sulfomarinibacteraceae bacterium | reverse complement strand
AGAAAGCGCAGAAACTGTACCAACGCTACTGCGACAAAGACGACCTGGCCTGCGTGACGGGCTTCGTGGAGCACCAGCTGGAGCCGGCACAGAACAAGAAATCCGATTTTTCCAAAAAATCGGATTTCTCGGGTTCCTCCTCCCGCACCGACGTGGTCCACGACCTGCTGGCCTTCCTCGCTGAGCAGATGATCGCCATGAACAAGGAGAAGCAGCAGGTGGTGGAAGCGTTCTGGCTGGACCTGGAAGGCGCGGCGGACGCGGGCGATTTCGACACGCTGCGCAACCGGGGCAAGTGGGAAAGCAGCCTGTGGAAGGCCGAGGCCTGCCGGCCCTTCGTGGACGAGGAGAGCCGCTCCACGCGCACGCTGGAGGAGAGCCTGGGCTGGAACGAGGCGGCCTACAAGGCGTTCGTGAAGATGCTGATGGGCAATGTGGGGAACTTCAGTGGCCTCGTGGACGCCTACCGCGCGCACCACCCGCGCTACCTGGCGCTTGCGGAGCGGCTGGCGGCGACGGACCGCTTGATTGATGAGGTGGTGTACCGGTTGTATGGGTTGTCGGAGGAGGAGATCGAAGTAGTGGAGAGCTAGAGCGAGAGATAGAGGAAGAGATTGGAGATTGGTTGATTGGAGATTGGGGCGCGGTTGGCGCTGGGGAGATTTGGCCGCGGATTAGCGCGGATGGACGCGGATTTCTTGGTGGTTGAGGGAAACAGTTTGGGAGAGTAGACATTGGCTGACGTACCGACGTTTGATGCGATGATGAATCCCCTCATCCAGGCTCTCAAAGAGCTGGGTGGGTCGGGCACGATAGAGGAAATTGACAACAAAGTTGCTGAAATTATGCAGCTATCTGACGAACAGTTGGAGGTGTTGCAGAATCCGGAGCGCGGCAGCCAGACGAAAGTTGAATACCGTTTGGCGTGGACTCGTACGTATCTCAAAAAGTATGGCATTCTGGAGAACTCTAGCCGCGGCGTGTGGGCGTTGACTAAGGAGGGCCGGCAGATACAGCGGGTGGATCCACGCAAAGTTGTACGCCGCGTCCGTGAAATGGACCGCAAGGCGCGCGTAGAAGATGAAGACGAAACGCCTGACGATGAGGAGTTGAGCTGGCGGCAGGAACTGACGGCTACGCTGCTGCAAATGCAGCCGGATGCCTTTGAACGGCTGGTGCAGCGCCTGCTCCGTGAATCGGGGTTCATCCAGGTTGAGGTCACCGGCCAAAGCGGAGACGGCGGCATCGATGGCAAGGGGATCATGCGGCTTGGCGGGCTTCTGAGCTTCCACGTCATTTTCCAGTGCAAGCGCTACCAGGGCTCGGTGGGCGCGGGGCACGTGCGCGACTTTCGCGGCGCGATGGTGGGGCGGGCGGACAAGGGCCTGTTGATTACCACGGGAAACTTTACACGCGCTGCCGAATATGAAGCAACCCGCGATGGCGCGCCGGCGATTGATCTGATTGATGGCGATGCGCTGGCCGATAAGCTGAAGGAGCTTGAGCTGGGCGTGAATGCGGAGGCGGTTGTGACGGAGAAGGTGGAGATTGATCGGGAGTGGTTTTTGACGTTGTAGCGGTGGGGCGGCGGATTCGGGCAGACAGCGACGTTTACGTGCTGGTGGAGTCGCCTGACGCCTGTGATTGAAATCACAGGCTAGGAAAAATGAAACATGTTGAAAACATGTTGGTTGTTCTGTAGAGTCATGTTGTGGTTGCCCAGTCGCTGTCTTATGTTAACCATGTCTTAACATGTTTGCGTCTCATAGCTGCCGATTTCAATCGGTAGCTCAACAAGGAGGGATCGAAGATGCCGTTCTGGCGAACGTATTACCATCTCGTGTGGGCTACGAAGAACCGGGCGCCGCTGATTGTGCCTGACGTTGAGCTCGAGTTGCACGGCTATCTGATAAGCAAGGCGCGCGAGATTGGCGTTCGCGTATATGCCCTGAACGGGTGGGTCGATCACGTGCACCTCATTGTGTCCATTCCGCCAAAATCGTCCGTGGCTGACGTCGTGAAGCGACTCAAGGGGGCGAGCGCCTTTCATGTGAACCAGTTGTTAGGAAACGAAGGCCGGTTCGCCTGGCAACGCGGGTACGGCGTGCTGACGCTCGGCGAACGCCAGCGGGGGCGGGCGGAAGCGTATGTGCACCAACAAAAGGAACACCATCGCCGCAAGACGACGAATCAATGGCTGGAGCGGATGGATGAATTTGACGAGGGGCCGCCGGATGAGGGGCTGGATGGCGCTCCGCCTGTGGCAGGTCTGCGAGAGGAGCGCGTAGTCTATGACGTGGAGATGGATGGCGCGGCGTTTCCATTTTGATCTGCAGATTGAAATCTGCAGCTAGAATCGGGGAAACATGTTTAAACATGTTTCCATAACCTTGCATGCGATTTCAATCGCAGCGGACGCCGCGTCGTTTATGGCGCGGCGCCCGCTGTTTGTGATTACGTACGCCCTTACCCTTCTCCCCGAATCTTCGGCCCGCTGAGCGGTGCGCCAAAGAGGGGGGCGAAGATGCAGAAGTCGAACAGGCCGGCGACGAGGGGCACGGCGCCGACGACGGCGACGATAATGCCCGTTGTACCGCCGAGAACTAGCGCGCCCCAGGCGATGAGGGCCAGACCTGCCAGAATACGCACGATGCGGCCGGTGGTGGAGGCCATGAAAGTGACGAAGGGATTCATCTTGATATCTCCTCTGTGAGTAAACAGTTGTTTTAATCGTTGCTCACAGTATAGGAGATGGCGCGGGCTGTGTAAGTGACTAAGTCACAGTTGGGAGCGTTGTTGCAGGGCGGGAAAGTCGAGGATTTCGATCTGGCCCCGGCCGGTGCGGATGAGGCCCTCGTCGCCGAATCCGGAGAGGAGGCGGCTGATCACCTCGCGCGAGCTGCCCAGCTCGGCGGCGATTTCCTGGTGCGTCATGAGCACCGGGTTTTGCGCCCGCCCGCGGTCTACCAGCAACGAGGCCAGGCGCGTGTCCACGCGCTGAAAGGCTACTTCGTCTACGATCTCCATGACGCTGGCCAGCCGCTGCGAGAGCAGGTCGAAGACGAAATCGCGCCACAGGTCGTAGCGTCGCACCCACTCGCGGAACACGCCGGCGGGGATCATCACCGCTTCCGCATCCTGCTCCACGGTGGCGATGGCCGGGAACGTCTGCTGGCTGAGGATGGCGTTGGCCGTGAGGATGCACGACTCGCCCAGGCCGAAGCGGTAGAGCGTGATCTCGCGGCCGCTTTCGCCGATCTTGTACACGCGTACGACGCCCGAGATCAGCAGGGCGATGGCCTGTGTGTGGTCACCTTCCACGAACACGTCCCGGCCGGCGGGGATGCGCGCCAGGAAGGCGAAATCCTTGAAGGCGCGCAGCAGCTGGGGATCGGCCTGCGCCAGGAAAGGCAGAGCGTGTGTGATGCGCTGAACCTGTTTCTCGTCTATCATTGGTTCTGTGCGTTGTCGCCCTCCGTACGATCCGGTTGCAGACGCAGTATAGAGTTGTAGACCGGGGGCGACAAGCGCCACTTTGTGGCGTTTCCAGTTTGACGTTTTCGGTTGCTGCCGGCTCAGGCGTAGCGTGGTTGTGTCTGGTTCTATGGTAGGGAGTTACACGCCCATGAAAAAATCTCTTATCTTGCTTGCCGGTCTGCTGCTGGCCCTGCTGGCCACGGGGATCCCGGCCCACAGCGGCGGCGGCACCGTGGCCTATCTGCCGCTGGTCACCGCGCCGCAGCCGGATACGGATCCGGTTCTGGAAGTCGAACCGCAATCGCGGGAGGCCTCGCGCCAGTTCTTCCTGGACGTGTACCTGCCCTCGGAAGGGGCGCAGGCCGGCTGGAGCGGTAACCACAACGCGTGCGACGCGGGGGGCACGGCGCAGGCGTTCCGCGACGCGCTGTTGTTGCGGCTGAACTACTTCCGGGCCATGGCCGGGGTGCCCGCGCTGGACGGTCTGAATGACGAGTATAACCACAAGGCGCAGCAGGCGGCGCTGATGATGAGCGCCAACGGCAGCCTGAGTCATACGCCGCCCGCCCACTGGCGCTGCTACACGGAGGAGGGCGCGCAGGCCGCGGGCAGCTCTAACCTGTTCCTGGGCGTTTACGGCCCGGCGGCCATCGACGGCTACGTCCGCGATCCGGGCGGCGGCAACTACCCCGTGGGCCACCGCCGCTGGATCCTGTACCCGCCCACGCGCATGATGGGCAGCGGGGATGTGCCGCCGGCGGACGGGTATCCCGCGGCGAACGCGCTGTGGGTCTTCGACGCCGACCGCCGGCCCACGCGGCCCGCCACCCGCGAGCCGTATGTGGCCTGGCCGCCGCCGGGCTACGTGCCTTACCAGGTGGTCTTCCCCCGCTGGTCCCTCTCCTATCCCGGGGCCGATTTTGAGCAGGCCGCGGTGAGCATGACACACGACGGCGCGCCCCTGTCGCTGGCGGTGCGCCCGGTGGTGGTGGGCTATGGCGAGAACACGCTGGTGTGGGAGCCGCAGACGGACTTCGGCAGCGCCCCGGCGGCGGACGTGACGTTCACCGTGACGGTGAGCAACGTGCTGGTGGACGGCGCGCCGCGCTCGTTCGCCTACAGCGTGGTGATGTACGATCCGCAGGCGGGCGCGGCGCCGGAGACGTTGTTCGGCGAATTGGGGCCGGCGCTGCGCTGGCGGTAGGTGGTGGGCGCGGCCGCCTGCGATTGAAATCACAGTATAAGTTATGTAAACATGTTTGCCTTCTTTTTAGCTGCAGATTTCAATCTGCAGCGCTGGCCGTGGGTATTGCAATCGGCATGGCCATCGGCGTCAGCATCGGCGCGGCCGTGGACCACCAACGCAAGGACGAATAACGCGGCCACTCGGAGATTCTTCGGCTATCGCCTCAGAATGACACATTGTGCGGGCGCGCTGCTTGCCGAACGGTGTCACCCTGAACGCAGCGAAGGGTCTCCCGCGGTTGCCTCGACGCTGGCCCGCTGCCAGGGCCAGGCGCCGACCGTGAGGTTGCGGCGCTGGAAGAAGAACAGGGCCAGGAGAAAGGAGACAAGGCCTACGCCCAGCAGGACCAGCACGTCGCCCAGGGCCTGCCCCTCAGCGACGGCCTGTCCGCTGGAGTCCAGGTAGGTGAACAGAAACAGAGGCTCCAGGGGCTCCAGGGCCGTGGTGGAAGCCGCCAGGTTATCGCCGAAGTAGCTGACGATGAGCACGGCGGAGGCGATCATGGCCGCCACGCGGCGGCTGGGCGCGACGGCGGCGAGGAACATGCTGAGCATGGCCATAGCAAAGAGCAGGGGCCAGGAAGAGAGGATGGCCAGCGCCATGTCCAGGGCGGTCAGATCGGTGTCAATCTGGCTCTCGATGGAGACGAAGACGATGGCCGCGGCGGCGGAGACGATCAGAAAGATGATGATGGTGGAGACGAGCAGGGCGATGGCCTTGGCCGTGACGATTTGCCAGCGGGGCAGGGGCAGCGTGACCAGCATCTCCAGGCGGCCGTCTTCCTCTTCGCCGGCCAGCGTGGCCGTGCCGTTGATGATGGCGTAGATGGCGGCGATGAGGGGCATGAAGAGGATCAGGATGGAGCCGATCCAGTCGCCGAAGGTGCCCAGGTTCATGCCCATCGCCTGGTAAATCTCCAGATCGGCCAGGCCCGCCATCTCTTCGGCAATGGAGGGGTAGATGCCCACGTAGACGATGGGGAAGAAGCAGAGGCCCAGCCCCCACCCGATGATGGCGTCGCGCCGGAACTTTAACTCTTGCCAGATCAGCCTAAACATTGTCGTTTCCTCCGTTCCCTCTGCCGTAGTAGGCCAGGAAGACTTCTTCCAGACTCACGTTGATCGTTTCGATGTCGCGGATGCCGTGTTGCGCCGCCGTCATCAGCACCTGCGGTAAATTCTCGCGCACCTCCAGCATGATGCTCTGCTCCGACCGTTGCAGTTCGGCGACGCCGTCGATGTCAAAGATGCCGTCCGGGGGCAGAGCGTCAAAGGTCAGGTTCAGCCGGTTCATACGCTGCCTCATCAATGCTTCCACCCGCTGCGTGGTCACCAGCTGGCCCTCGCGGATGATACCCACGCGGTCGCAGACGGCCTGCACTTCGGAGAGGATGTGCGAGGAGAAAAAGACGGTGCGTCCGTCCGCTTTGGCTTCGCGCACCATGTCCAGCACCGTCTGCTGCACCAGGGGATCCAGCCCGCTGGTGGGCTCGTCGAGGATGAGCAGGTCGGGGCGGTTCATGAAGGCGGCGACGACGCCCACTTTCTGTTTATTGCCGCGCGACAGGTTGGCGATTTTGCGCCGGGTATCGAGATCGAGGCGCTGCGCCAGCTCGCGCCAGTAGCCCGGGGAGCCGTTGTCGCCGCGCAAATACTCGTACATCTCGAAAAATCCGCTGACCCTCATATTGGTGTACAGAGCCAGTTCGCCGGGCAGGTAGCCGACGCGCCGGCGCAGCTCGACCCCCTGCGCCTGGGTGTCCAGGCCGAAGACGGTGGCGCGGCCCGCGGTGGGACGGATCACGTCCAGCAACACGCGCTGGGTCGTGGTCTTCCCGGCCCCGTTGGGTCCCAGGAAGCCGAATACCTCGCCCTTTTCCACCGTCAGGCTGACGTCGAGAATGCCTCTGTGTTTGCCGTAGTAAACGGTCAGGCCCTCTGTTTCGATTATCTTCTCACTCATTGTCTGTTCCTTTCTAATCTGCCTGCTGTTCTGCTTCCCAGCGCTCCAACAACGCAGGCATTTCTCTCTCAAAAAACGCGTAAAAATCGCGCATGCCCTGCAACCGCCGGCGTCGTTCGGCGGGCTGGTCGTCCAGCAGCGCCAGTCCCTGTTCGGCCAACTCGCGAAAGGCGGTGATCTGGCTGGCGCGTTCGCGCATGATCGTTCGCCAGACGTCTTCCACCACGCGGTAGTAATCGCGACGCTCTCCCGGCAGGCTCAGCCGCTGAACCAGGCCGACCTGTATCAACTGGCGCGTGGCGGTGCTCACCGAGCTCTTGCTCACCTGCAGGCCGTCCACGATGTCATCCATGGTCTGGTGGGGCGGGTCACAGATGAGCAGCCAGCCAAAGATGCGTCCCACGGTGCGCGACAGGCCGGCCTGTTCCAGATGGAGGGCCACTTCTTCGGCGTATCGTCTGTATCTGTCGTCAGGGCTCAAATAGTCGCCTTCCTTTGTGCTGTGAACCTGTCTGGGGTAATATTAGTGCATTCGGTTTGTTCGGTCAAGACAGAACTAACAGGATGTTGTGAATAATGACATTTGTCGCAGCGCCAGCAGGATTCTGAAGCGTGTGTCCCACGCGGGAGGGTTTTCGCCATGCATTTTGGGATTGAAGTTGTAACGCTGGGGGAGTACGCTGATCCGCGCCTGGTCGTTCGTCTGGCCCGGGCTGCCGAAGGGGCCGGTTGGGAAGCCCTGTTCGTGTGGGATCATCTTGGATTCGCCTGGGGTGCGCCGTCCGGTGATCCGTGGGTAATCCTGGCGGCGGTGGCGCAGGCGACGGAGCGGCTTAAAGTTGGTACGGGGGTGACTCCGCTGCCGCGCCGGAGGCCGCAAGTGCTGGCCAACACGGTGGCGACGCTCGACCTGCTCAGCGGCGGTCGCGCTATCCTGGGCGTTGGCCTGGGCGGCGTGCCCCGAGAGTTCGCTGCTTTTGGGGAGCAGGACGACGCCAGAGAGCGGGCGGCGATGCTGGATGAGGGGCTGGACCTGCTCAACCGGTTGTGGTCCGGCGAAACGGTCAGCCATCAGGGCCGGTACTACACGGTTGACGGGGTGGCGCTGGCTCCGCTGCCGCTGCAACGCCCGCGGGCGCCCCTCTGGGTGGGCGGCGACAGCCGCCCGGCGCTGCGGCGCGCTGCGCGCTGGGATGGCTGGATTGTTGGGGGCGTCGACGAGGAATGCCGGCCGGTGATCACGCCGGCGCAACTGGCGGAAAAGCTCAGTTATGTCCAGAAGCACCGCACGGAGACGGCTCCCTTTGCCGTGGCGCTTAGCGGATGCTCGTCGCCGGCCGGAGACCCGCTCGTGCGCGCGTTTGCCGCCGCGGGCGTGACGTGGTGGCTGGAGTCTCTGCACGGCTACCGCGGTTCGGTCGAGGAAATGCTAGCCCGGATAGAAGCCGGGCCGCCCGGGTAGAAGCCGGACCTCCATCGTAGGCGGGACGTGATGAAAACATCTGTGCCCATCCATCTTCCTGCCCTGTAGGCGGGACCCTGTCTTGCGCTCCTGCCGGCATTGAATCCCACCGCTTTTCCTGACATAATAATTGTGCATCGGCACACACCGTGCGGCCCAGGAGGATGGTTATGACGCTGCCCATGGCACTGACCTTCATCATTCTAATTATCGCCGTCGCGCTGTTCGCGTCCGGGCGGCTGCGTATGGATCTTGTGGCCCTGCTGGTGTTGAGCAGCCTCGCCGTCGCCGGTCTGGTGACGCCGGCGGAGGCGCTGTCGGGATTCAGCAACCCGGCGGTGGTCACCGTGTGGGCCGTGTTCATTCTCAGCGCGGGGCTGTCGCGCACCGGCGTAGCCAACGTGGTGGGGAAGCAGGTGCTGCGTCTGGCGGGCGAGGGCGACCTCCAACTGTTGGTCGTAATCATGGTCACAGCCGGGGCCATGTCCGCTTTCATGAACAACGTGGGCGTGGTGGCCTTGTTGCTGCCGGTGGTCATGGACGTGGCCCGGCGCACGGGCCGCGCGCCCTCGAGCCTGCTTATTCCGCTCTCCTTTGGCGCCTTGCTGGGCGGTTTGACGACCGTGATCGGCACCCCGCCAAACATCCTGGCCAGCGACGCCCTGCGCGACGCCGGATTTGGCGCCTTTGGCTTTTTTGATTTCACGCCCGTTGGAGGCGCCGTGGCCCTGGCCGGCGTCCTCTTCATGGCCACCGTTGGCCGGCGTCTGCTGCCTACGCAGGACAAGACGCAGGGCTGGCGGCAGACCGGCGAGGGGCT
>DATHSI010000310.1:0-29700 GCA_035464315.1 Candidatus Sulfomarinibacteraceae bacterium | reverse complement strand
TCCCACTGCAGCCCCTTTTCCAGCGCTGCCTGGCGCCATGGGGGCAGAAGGGCCTGCAGCCAGTCGCCCAGCGATGTTGGTTCGCGCTCCAGGGCCATGACATCCAGCACTTGCCCGTGAAGCTGGGCCAGATCGTCCAACAGTGGCTGCAGCGTGCGCAGTTCCAGGTCCATGCCCGAGAGCAACTCCTGGCGCAACTGCGGGTCCTCGGCGGCGCCGCCGCGCAGAGCGTGCACGGCCGAACGCAGGGCGCCCAGCGGGCGTCCCAGTTCGTGTACCAGGTTGCTCAGGAGCCGCCGCCGCGCCTCCTCCAGAAAGTGCAGGCGCGCGGCGAGGCCGTTCACGGCGCGCACCAGATGGCGAATTTCGACCGGCCCTTCCTCCGGAATCGGCTCTACCCCTTTGCCGCCTGCGATTTCGTCCACCGCTGCCGTTAACGAGGCCAGTGGTTTTTCCAGGCGCAGGGCGAGGATGAGGCCCACGGCGGCGCCGGCTACCAGCTCCAGGGCCAGGATGACCAGCACGAGCTGGCGCAGATGCCAGAAGCGCTGGGAGACGTTGGCCAGCTGGTTGGTGGCGCGCACGATGCCCACCACCTCGTCGTCCGGCCCTCTGACGGGAATGAACACGTCGGCCACGCCGGATTGAATGCGCACGGCGCGCTTGCCGGCGACCACGGCGCTGATTTCGGGAAGCTCCAGCTGTTTGCCCACACGGCTCTGCTGCCGGGGGTCGTTGGAAGCCAGCACGTGTCCGCTGGGTTGCAGGAGCATATAGTGAGTCTGAACGTGGCTGGTCACGGCGGTGATGAAGACCTGGGCTTCATCGGCGTCCTGCCACAACGCCGGTCGCTGCCCGCTGGCTTCGGCCACCAACTCAGCCTGGTCGGCCAGCGCCTCAGAGAGGTCGGTCAGCAACACCTGCGTTTCGATGAAGTAGATCAGGGCGAAGGCAGCCAGCGGCGCGACCACCAGCAGGGGCAACAGGTGGCTGAGTATTAACTGGCTGCGTAAAGAACGGGCCTTACGACTCATCCTGTGGCACTAATTTATAGCCCACCCCGCGTATGGTCACGATGCGTCCGGGGTTCTGAGGGTCGTCTTCTATCTTCTCTCGCAACCAGCGGATGTGGACGTACACATTCTGTGGTTCGCCGCTGAATTCGGCGCCCCACACGCGGTTGAGCAGTTCGTCAGTTGACAGCACGCGCCCGGCCTCCGCAGCCAACACGTGCAGCAAATCGAATTCCCGCGCCGGCAGCTCAACGCGCTCGCCGCCGACGGTGACGGTGTGCGCCGCGGGATCGACCGTAATGTCGCCGGCGACCACGGGCGCCAGTTGCGGCGGCCCTTGCCGGCGGGCGCGGCGCAGCACAGCCTTGATGCGCGCGATGAGCACGTCGGGATCGAACGGTTTTGTTACGTAATCGTCGGCGCCTAGCTCTAGCCCCAGTACCTCGTCCAACTCGCGCCGGCGGGCCGTGAGAAAGATGATGGGCACGGCCATCTCGCGCCGAAAGTGGCGCAGCGCCTCCAGCCCGTCCATGCCCGGCAGGTTGATGTCCAGTAGCACCAAGTCGGGCGGCGTGGTGCGCGCCGCTGCCAGCGCATCCTCGGCGCTGGCGGCGGTCATCACCTTGTAATTCGCCTTCTCCAGGTTGAAGCTGAGGCTACGGCGCATAAGCGCATCGTCGTCTACGAGTAGGATGTGGCTGTTCATTTGGTGGGAATTTTAGCCAGAGTGACGGCGGCTTGCAACGGGTGTGTAGGGCAACGAATGTGCCCCACTTTATATCCCGCATCTATATCCTGATACATAGCCAATCCTGGCTGTTCCAACTACTTTCAATTACCGTTCTGTTCGCTGCACAAAGGGGTAGTCTGCATGGAATCTGGCCAAGACCTGGATTGGGAAGCCATCCGGCGGCGGTTGCAGGATGCCGGCGGCAGCGCGATCTGGCGCAGCCTGGAGGAACTTGCGGATAGCGAGGCGTTTCAGAGATGGGCGCGACGGGAACTTGCGCCGGAGGTCGAGCAAGCGGGCGCAGGGCTCTCGCGGCGGCGTTTTCTGCAGCTGGCAGCGGCTTCGCTGGGGCTGGCGGGGCTGACGGCGTGTGCGGGGCAGGCGCCGCGACACGTGTTGCCCTACGTGGAACAGCCGCCAGAAGCGCTGACGCCGGGCGAGCCGCTGTTCTTTGCCACGGCGCACGTTCACGACGGTTACGCCACCGGTGCGTTGGCCGAGAGCCACATGGGACGGCCTACGAAACTGGAAGGCAATGAGGCGCACCCGGCCAGCCTGGGCGCCAGCGACATTTATATGCAGGCCTCGGTGCTGACCCTGTACGATCCGCAGCGGGCGCAGGCCGTGAGCTGGCCCAAAGCGGGGTATGCGCGGCGCAGCTGGCAGGAATTTGAGGCGGCGCTACAGCGCGAGTTGCAGCGGGAGGCGGGACAGGAAGGCGCCGGATTGCGTATCCTGACGCCTGCCGTGAGCTCGCCGACCCTGAGTGCGCAACTGGAGGCGGTGGAGGAGCGCTTTCCACAGGCGCGCTGGCAGCAGTACGAGCCGCTGAACTGGGACAATGCTTATGAGGGGGCGCGCCTGGCCTTTGGGGAGCCGTACGAGGCGCGCTACGATTTTTTGCAGGCGGACGTGATCGTGTCGCTGGACGCCGATTTTCTGGGTGAGTTCCCCGGACGGCTGCGCTACACGCGCGATTTCAGCCGGCGGCGCCGTGTGATCGCGCACGAGGGCGCGGCGGCGGAAGCGACTATGAACCGGCTTTACACGCTGAGTAGCGCGCCGACGATTACGAGCAGCATGGGCGATCATGGCTGGGCTGTGCGACCGGCGCAGATCGAGGCCTTTGCGCGGCGGCTGGCGCAGGTGGTGGGCGTGGAGGGGCTTGAAACGGGCGGTGTGGCGGCCGGGGCGCTGGAACCGGAGCTAGAGCAGGCCTTGCCGGTTGTTGCGCGAGAGCTGGTGGACAGCCGCGGGCGCTGCCTGGTGCTGGCGGGCAGGAACCAGCCGCCGGCTGTGCATGCCCTGGCGCAGTCTCTGAACGTGTCGCTGGACAACGTAGGCAGGACCGTTAGCTACAGTGAGCCACTGCAAGCTGATCCCGGCGATCAGGTCGCCCGGATGGAGCAACTGGTGCAGGAGATGGCCGGCGGCGACGTGAAGTGCCTGTTGATCCTGGACGGCAACCCGGTCTATACGGCGCCGGCGGACATCAACTTTGGCGCAGCGTTGGAAAGTGTTCCATTCAGCGCGCACCTCAGCCTCTACACTGACGAGACATCGCACCACTGTGACTGGCACCTGCCACAGGCGCACTACCTGGAGACCTGGGGCGATGCGCGCGCCTACGACGGCACGGCGACAATTATGCAGCCGCTGATTGAGCCCCTGTACGAGGGACGCTCGGCGCACGAGGTGCTGGCTATGGTGGCGCAGGGCGAATGGCGGGAGCCTTACGACATTGTGCGCGACTACTGGCAGGAGCAGATTGGGGGAGAGGGTGCGGCCTTTGACCGCGCCTGGCAGATGGCCCTGCGCGAGGGGCTGGCGCCCGACAGCGCTTTGCCGGCGGTCGAGGTAGCAGTGCTACCGGCGCTGGCTCTTCCCGAGGCTGAAGTGGATCTGGGTCAGGAGCTGGTGGCCCTCTTCCGGCCCGATCCTGCTGTGTGGGATGGTCGTTACTACAACAACGTGTGGCTGCAGGAGCTGCCCAAGCCGTTTACGAAACTGACCTGGGACAACGCCGCGCTGCTTGGTCCGGCAACGGCGCAGCGGCTGGGAGTTGACAACGAGGACGTTGTGCGCCTGCGGTTGCAGGGGCGCGAGGTGAACGCTCCCGTTTTTATTTTGCCCGGCGTGGCTGAGGGATGCGTTACGCTGCCGCTGGGCTACGGACGAGGCGCCGTCGGCGACCGGGACGCGGGCGCCGGGTTTGACGCCTACCGTCTGAGGTCCGCTGATGGCCTGTGGCACGCGGCTGGCCTGGCGCTGGAAGCCACGGGCGAGACGTATACCCTGGCGCGGACGCAGAACCACCACGCGATGGAAGGGCGGGACCTGGTGCGCGTGGCCACGCTGGCTGCCTATCGTGAAGACGCTACCTTGCGCGGGCAGGCTGCCGAGGAGGGAGAACTGCCGTCTTTCTACCCCGAGTATGAGTACGAGGGGTACGCCTGGGGCATGAGCATTGACCTCAACACGTGCATCGGCTGCAATGCCTGCGTGGTAGCCTGCCAGGCGGAGAACAACATCCCGGTGGTGGGCAAGGAAGAAGTGCGGAAGGGGCGGGAAATGCACTGGATTCGCGTCGACGGTTACTTCGCCGGCGACGACCTGGAAGCGCCGCGCGTCTACCACCAGCCTGTGCCCTGCATGCACTGTGAAAAAGCCCCCTGCGAGCCGGTGTGCCCCACGTTCGCCACCACGCACAGCAGCGAGGGGCTGAACGAGATGACCTATAGTCGCTGCATTGGCACGCGCTATTGCTCCAACAATTGCCCCTACAAGGTGCGCCGCTTCAACTTCCTTGATTACGTGCAGGAGGGCGAGCCGGTGCGCGACCTGCTCCACAATCCGGAGGTCACGGTGCGCAGTCGCGGCGTGATGGAGAAATGCACCTATTGCGTGCAGAGAATAAACCGCGGGCGGGCTGCGGCGAATGCCGAAAACCGTGAGCTCGAGGATGGTGAGGTGCAGACCGCCTGCCAGCAGGCGTGCCCGGCCAATGCCATCGTCTTCGGCGACATCAACGATCCTGATTCGGCAGTGGCCCAGGCCAAGGCGCATCCGCACGATTATGGGTTGCTGGCAGGGCTGGGCACGCAGCCGCGGACGACGTATCTGGCTAAACTGTTGAACCTGAATGACGATCTGGAGGACGTTGCCGGTGGCAGTGGGTGAGACCCGTGGACATTGAGCGCGAGGAGCCGATTGTAGAGCCGGGACAGACGTACGGCTCAATTACGGAGCATATAAGCAGCATTGCTCTGGAACGGCGCACGCGCCTGCTATGGCTGTTCGGTTTCGGCCTGTCGTCCCTCTTGTTGCTGGTGCTGTTGGTTTCGGTGGGGTGGTTGCTGCTGCGCGGCACCGGTATCTGGGGTATCAACGTTCCCGTGGCCTGGGGCTTCGCTATCATCAATTTCGTGTGGTGGATAGGCATTGCCCACGCGGGCACGCTGATTTCGGCCGTCTTGCTGGTGTTGCGGCAGGAGTGGCGTACGTCGATCAACCGCTTCGCCGAAGCGATGACCCTCTTTGCTCTGGCCAGCGCCGCCCTGTTCCCGCTGCTGCACCTGGGTCGGCCCTGGCTCTTCTACTACATGCTGCCTTACCCCAACAGCATGGGGCTCTGGCCCCAGTTCCGCAGCCCGCTGGTGTGGGACATGTTCTCGATATTGACCTATGGCGTCGTCAGCGGCCTCTTCTGGTACGTGGGGCTGATTCCCGATCTGGCCAAATTCCGCGACCGGGCGGCGCGACCCCTGGCGCGCAAAATCTACGGCTTTCTGGCGATGGGCTGGCGCGGCTCGGCCGTGCACTGGCGCCGCTACGAAGCCGCTTACTTCATGCTGGCAGTGCTGGCCACTCTGGTCGTTTCTGTGCACGGTATCGTGGGGCTGGCCTTCGGCGTCAGCCTGGTGCCCGGCTGGCACACCACCATTGCGCCGCCCTACTTCGTGGTTGGGGCCGTCTTCTCCGGCTTCGCCCTGGTGCTCGTCCTGGCCATCCCCCTGCGCCGGATCTACGATCTGGAAGATTTCATCACCATGCGCCATCTAGACAATATGGCCAAGGTAATTCTGGGCGCCAGCCTGTTCCTGGCCTACGGTTACCTGATGCACTTCTTCACCGCCTGGTACAGCGCCGACGAATTCGAGCTGGCATTTCTGCGCAACCGGTTTCAAGGGCCTTACGCTCCCTATTTCTGGGCTGCGATTGCATTGAACGTGCTTCTCCCCCAGATCTTCTGGTTCCGCAGTCTGCGGCGCAATACGATTTTGCTCTTCATCGTTTCTTTGTTCGCTCTCGCCGGCATGTGGCTGGATCGCTTTGTCATCGTCGTCGCCAGCCTGCAGCGCGACTTCCTGCCTTCAGCTTGGGAGCTATATGTTCCCACCATCTGGGACTGGGCTACGTTTCTGGGAACGATAGGATTATTTTTTATGCTCTTATTCCTCTTCATCCGTTTCCTGCCCATCATCTCTATCTTCGAGATGCAGGAGTTAGTGTCTGAGGAGGCGCAACAATGAGGGTGGTATGGTTATGATGCGCGAACGGGACGAGCGTGTGTATGGGCTGATGGCCAGATTTGAACACGAAGATGCCCTGTGTGATGCGGCGTGGGCCGCCCGCGATGCCGGCTACCGGCGCCTGGAGGCCTATAGTCCCTTTCCCGTCGACGGCCTGGCGGAGGCCGTCGGCTTTCGGCCGCGCCTGGGCATGAGCTGGGTTGTTGTGGCGGGGCTCGCGGCGGGCGCGATGGCCGGGTTTGCCCTGCAGTATTACGCTTTCGTCTGGGCTTATCCCATTAACGTCGGCGGGCGCCCCCTGACTAGCTGGCCCGCGTTCATTCTGGTCACGTTCGAAGTGGCAATCCTCGTGGCCGCTTTCGCCGCCGTGGCGGGCATGTTTGCGCTAAATCGCCTGCCGCGCTGGCGTCACCCGGTTCTACGCTCGCCGCAATTCTCACAGGCCATGCAGGATAGCTTCTTTCTGGTCATCGAATCCAGCGATCCACAGTTTAGCGTCGAGGACACACGCCGTTTTCTGTGGGACCTGGCGCCACGGGAGGTGATCGCCGTTGAGCGGTAGGAGGGGGACGTCTGACCGAGATGCCTATGGCAAGCGGCTTGTACTGGCGGTGATGTTTCTGCTGCTTCTTCTCGCCGGGTGCCAGGCTGGCCTGGGCGACCAGCCGCAGGTTCAGCCCTTTGAACCAAACCGGTTCTTCACCCAGAGTCAGTCAGCGCGGCCGATCCCCGACAACGCGGTGCCGCGCCAGCGGGAACTGGAGCCGGAGTGGCTGGAAACGGGCCGCGTGAACAACGAGCTGGTGGCGACTATCCCGGCCCCCCTATCAGAGGATCTGCTGCGCCGCGGGCAGGAGCAATACAGGATCTACTGCGCGCCGTGTCACGGTGAGAGTGGGTACGGGGACGGCATGGTCGTGCGACGCGGGTTTCCGGCGCCCGCGTCTCTGCACGAGCAGCGCTTGCGACAGGCGCCAGCCGGCTACTATTTTGAGGTGATCAGTAGCGGGCAGGGTGACATGTTCAGTTACGCCTCCCGCGTGGCGCCGCGCGACCGCTGGGCCATTGTCGCCTACATCAGAGCGCTGCAGGTGAGCCAGGGCGCGGACGTGGAACAGTTGCCTGAAGAAGACCGGCGGCAGTTGCAGGAGGTGCAACCTTGACCGAACTTGAGCGTTCCCCGCAGAATGCGTCCGCCGGTGCTGAGGTCACCGCGTCCCATGCAGAGCCGGTTGATGATCCGGCGCTGACTGCACGGCTGCGACGGCTGGCGCGGGTGGCCCTGATTGCGGGCCTGGCGGCAACGGTTCTCTTGGTTATCGGTTTCTTCTTTGCCGGCAGGGCGCGGTGGGTCCAATCATACCTGGTGGCCCACCTGTACTGGTTAGGGCTCTCGCTGGGGTGCCTGTTCCTGCTCCTGCTACACCATCTGGTGGGCGGGCCCTGGGGCTTTCCCATCCAGCGCCTGCTCACTGCCGGGTCGCGGCCCCTGTTCCTGCTCGCGCCCCTGTTTCTGCCCATTTTGCTGGGAGCCGGCATGCTCTATGTCTGGGCCGACCCCGCCGTCATTGAAGCCGATGCCGCGCTGCAGGCGAAGGCGATTTATCTTAACCTGCCCCTCTTCGCGTTGCGCGCCGTTCTCTATTTTGCCGTGTGGCTCGTGCTGGCTTTCGTGATCACGCGTAACGCCTACCGGCTGGATGAGACGGGCGAACGCCGTCTGGCGCGCCGCTCGCAGCGCTTCAGCGGCCCCGGGCTCATACTGCTGGGGTTGACGGCCACGTTCGCCGCCGTCGATTGGGCCATGTCTCTGGAACCGCATTGGTACTCTTCGATATACGGATTGTTGTTGGTCACCGGGCAGGTCTTGGTGGGGCTGGCGTTTGCCCTTGCTTTTCTGGGCCTCGTCTGCGACCGTCCGGCGCTCTCCTGGGCCATGACGTCGCGGGCCACCAACGACCTGGGCGCCCTGTTGCTGGCAGCCCTGATTTCCTGGATATACGCGCTCTTCATGCAATTCCTGATTATCTGGTTCGCCGATCTGCCACAGGAGGTCACGTGGTATCTCAACCGTATGGGCGGCGGCTGGCAGTGGCTTCTACTGGCGGTCGTTTTGTTGCATTTCGCGCTGCCCTTCGGGCTGATTCTGGTGCACAAGGGACGCTGGCGCGTATCATCGCTGGCGGTGATCAGCGCCATGGTCGTTGTGGCCCACTTTCTCTACCTGTACTGGTTGATCATGCCCGCCTTCTCCCCGCAGAGGCCGGCGCTGCATTGGCTGGACCTGGCAGCCGTAGTAGCCGTCGGCGGGTTGTGGTTGGCCTGGTTTCTGACCGAGCTGGGACGTCACAGTCTGGTGCCATATCGACACCCGCGCTATCTGGCGTTTATCGAGGAGGAGCAGTATGAGACGGCAGCCTGAGCGGCGCGCCGGTTGCCAGGGCGGGTGCCGGAGAGTGCTTCTGGGGTTGTTCCTGGTCACCGGCGCGGCAGGGCTGTTCCTCTTACGCTGGTTGTGGCGACTGGGGCGCAGCGGTCGGACGGCGCGTGGTGAGCCGGCAGAGGCGGTCGCTGTTGAGGAGGTGCAGGAGGCGCGAGGGCGGCGAGCCCCACGCCTGCGGCGCATCGACCTCTTTGTCGGCGCCGTCGTATTGTTGGGCATGGCTCTCATTCCGCTGGCGGTTTGGGGCGCGCCTGATTGGCTGACGGAGCCTGCCTTTCTCTCTGCACGGCGCGACGAACCGCAGGCGCCCTGGCTGCGCACGGGGCGCGCCTGGGCGACTGATGAGGCGGCGCAGGCGGCCCTCCGCGCCACGGAAAGCGCGCGACTGGACAGCTATGGCTGGCAGGACGAGGAAGCGGGCGTGGCGCATATTCCGCTGGAACGGGCCATGGACCTGCTTCTGGAGCGAGGGGAATCGCTGCTACTTACGCCTTTACCCCCGGGCGCCGGCGCCGAGCCAGCGGTGACCGCAACCCCAGAAGCGCCCTGAGGGTTGCCCGCTGCCCCGAATGTGACGCCGTTTGTACCCCGCTCTATACCAGCGATACATTGAGAATTCTCACGGGATAGGCCATCTTATTGTAGCAGGGACTTATTTGATTAATCTGTGGAGCCAAGAAGAAGGAGGCGCAATGACTGAGAGAATAGATTATGGCGACGAGGGCGGCGTTCTGACCTACGTGAAGGAAGGGATGGTCGTCTACGACGCCGAAGACGAAGAGATTGGCGAAGTGGAAACGGTATACTTTGGGTCTCAGGGTGTCGAAAACGAGGCCGATGTAGGTCCTGGGACTGTTGCCACCGGCGATGTGCGGGAGGCAGCGCGCGCCGACACCTGGATGCATCGCCTGGCCAATCTGCTGGAACTGGAACCGAACACTGACATCCCGGAATCAGTGGCCGAGCGACTGCTGCGTCGCGGCTTTATCCGCATCGACAGCGACCGCCTGTTGGGCGCCGACCGCTTCGTGATGCCCGACCAGATTGAATCGGTCAGCGAAGAAGGGGTTTATCTCAACGTCAACGAAGATGACCTGATCAAGAATCGCTGGTAACCGCCGCCCGGTTGTGGCGGGTCGCGATTATATCGCAATTTGTGACCGTCTTTTGTGCCGGGGTACATACGCGGCTGCGGTTCTTATGTTACGGTCTGTTGTGAAGCGGCAAAGACATGTAATGATCGCCACGACATTAGTGAACATAAGTAATGGTGAAATGAGGAGGCGTACTGGTAGATTATGAAAGAAGAAACGATTACTCTCCTGGGCGGGCTGGGAGCCGGCGCGGCCCTGATGTACCTGCTTGACCCCCAGCAGGGCCGGCGGCGACGGGCGCTGGCGCGCGACCAACTGGTCCGCGTGGCGTCACAGTCGGGCAAGGCCGTGGAACCTACCCTTGACGACCTGGGCAACCGCACGCGCGGCATGATGCACGAGGTGCGCAAGCGCGTGCTGGATAAAGAGGTCAGTGACGAGGTCCTGGTGCAACGGGTGCGGGCCGAGCTGGGGCGTTTTGTATCGCACCCGGGTTCAGTTGGTGTGACCGCGCACGATCACAAGATCACCCTGCACGGACCCATCCTGGAGCATGAAGTTGAAGGGTTGATGAAAGCGGTGCGCCGTGTTCCGGGCGTAAAGGAAGTGGACAACCAGATGAGCGTACACAAGACGCCGGGGAACGTGCCCGGCCTGCAGGGGGGCGACGTTCCCCCGGCGCTCCGCGAGAACGAGTGGTCGCCGACTGCCAGATTGCTGACAGGCACGGCGGGCAGCGCGTTGACCGCCGTGGGCGCTCGCAAAGGCGGACTCTTCGGCGGCTTGCTGGGCGCGTTGGGTATGACAGCGTTGATGAGAGCGATCAGTAACGTGCGGCTGACGCGCATGTTTGGTATTGACGCCGGGCGTCGCGCCATCGACATTCAAAAGACGATCAATGTGTCCGCTTCACCCGAAGAGGTGTACGAGTATTGGTCCGACTTCGAAAACTTCCCGCGCTTTATGTCTCATCTGAAAGAGGTGAAAGTGCTTGGAGATGGGCGCTCGCACTGGGTGGCCGAAGGCCCTATGGGCACGGAGTTCTCCTGGGACGCAACGATCACCGAGCGGGTTCCCAATCGCATGATTGCCTGGCGCAGCACACCCGGCACACAGGTTCAGAACGCGGGTATGGTGCACTTTACGCCTGATGCGCAGGGTGGCACGCAAATCCAGGTTCGTATGAGCTATAACCCGCCGGCCGGCGCGGTGGGCCACAGCATCGCCGACCTTCTGGGCAGCGACCCTGAAAGCGCCATGCACAACGATCTGGCTCGCTTCAAGAGCCTGATGGAAGAAGGCAAGACGACGGCTAAGGGTGAGACGGTGACTCGCAACGAGGTGAAAAGACCGGCTTGATGTAGCTGCCTCTGTATCCCATATCTTACCCGGAACAGGTCCCGACCCCGCGGTCGGGACCTGTTTGCTTGTGCGGCAGGAGCGCGAGCTGAGTATGAGCGACGTCTAAGATATTGGGCGCGTCCCATCACGAAACTTACCTTGAAGGATGCGATAAGCGGGCTCAGGCGTTATACTCGGGCGATTGTTGCTCGTTAACTCGCCAAAAGGAGCTTATTTTGCGAATTCGACTATTATTACTGCTCTCCGTGGTGTTTGTGCTGGCGGCTTGCGGCCCGGCCACCGGCGAAGAACCGCCGACGGAGGTGCCTGATACATCTGATACGCCGGCTGAAGAAACGCCGGTGTCTGGCCTGGAGTTTGATGACGGTGATTTCTCAGAAGCGGTGGAAGCCCCTGAGGGCCCGCCCGCGGACTTTGCCGGCCTGGACTACACAACGACTGACAGTGGCCTGCAGGTAGCGGTGACCGAGGAGGGGAGCGGTGAGCAACCTGAGGTGGGTGACGTCGTCAGCGTGCACTATACGGGGCAGCTCGGCGACGGTACTGTCTTCGACAGTTCGCGCAACCGCGGCGAGCCATTCACCTTTCCCCTGGGACGCGGACAGGTCATTCCCGGTTGGGATGAAGGCATTAGCCTGCTGCGCGAAGGGGCTACGGCCTACCTGATTATTCCGCCGGATCTGGGTTACGGCGCCCAGGGCTCCGGCCCCATCCCGCCAGACGCCACACTTTATTTTGAGGTTGAGCTGGTGGAGGTAGCCGAAGGCGGCCCTGCAGAACCGACGGCCATTGATGAAGATGAATTCGAGGAAACCGATTCCGGCCTGCAGTACGCAGTCATTGAAGAAGGCGATGGCGAAATACCTCAGGAAGGACAGCCGGTGAGGATACACTTCACCGCCTGGCTGGAAGATGGCACGCGAATTGACAGCACCTACGACCGCGGCGAGCCTATCACATTCCCTTTGGGTTCCGATCAGGTTTTCCCCGGCTGGAATGAGGCTGTGTCCATGATGGAGGTCGGCGACCAGTGGCAGGTGATTATTCCGCCGGACCTGGCGCTCGGCGAGGAAGGCGCCGGCGAGGCAATCCCACCTGATTCGACGCTGGTGATGGAACTGGAGCTGGTTGAGGCGCTGCCCAGCGGTCCTGAAGATCCGGCTGAGGTGGACGAGGACGATTACACCACGACGGACAGCGGGCTGCAATATTACGATCTGGAAGAGGGGGAGGGCGACGAAGTGCAGCCTGGCGACATGGTCACGGCGCACTATACCGGGTGGCTGGAGGACGGCACGCGGTTCGACAGTTCCTACTTCCGTGGCGAGCCGTTTACGATGATTGTCGGCGCCGGTCAGGTAATTCCCGGCTGGGATGAAGGTATTCAGGGAATGAAGGTGGGCAGTCACCGTCAACTTGTCATTCCGCCCGATCTGGGCTACGGGGCGCAGGGCGCCGGCGGCGTGATCCCGCCCGATGCAACGCTGACGTTCGAGATCGAGTTGCTTGAAATCGCGGCGGGTGTCCCGCAGTAGGTCTATACAGACGGAGATTGGAGATTAGATGATTGGAGATTGGATTCCCATTTCCCAATCACCAATCTCCAGTCTCCGATCGCCAATCTCCAATTCCCCCTCTGGTACTGGCGTTTAGTTTCGCCCGTCGAGCCATCTGTTATAATGGCTTCATGCGTCGCTCTCTCACTGTCGCTTCCGTTCTGGTTCCACTCCTGCTGCTCGTTTTTTTCTGGTTGCGACCGGATTATGATCCGGTGTTGGCCATCCCCCTGAGCCATTTTTACATCGTTACGTTCACATCCTTTGCCGCAGCTGTCGTCTCTTTCTTGTTGGTGATAGCCATCGGATCGTTTGCGCACCGGCGGCACGTTCTGGCTGCCGTGTCCTTTGCCGTCATGAGCAGCCTGTTTATGGTGCATGGCTTGACGACGCCGGGCGCGCTCATTCCTTCCGATCATCCTGCCGTGCCCGCCGTGACCTGGTCGGCATGGCTCACTCTGTTTAGCGGTGGCATTATCTTTGCCCTTGCCGGTTTTGATGGGCCAGAGGGTCCCTCGCGCCTATTGCTGCGGCGTATCATCCTCGTTGTGGGAGCAGGGATCATGATCTATTTGTCCATCGTGATAACGATCCCGCAATGGTTGGGCGCAATTGAGGCCAACGCCGCCCCCTGGCACCGGCGTCTACTTTTCTTTTCCACCCTTGCCGTCTGGCTGCTGGCTGCTTTGCAAATGTGGCGTGTGTGGCGCGCGACGCGCCATCGCATTGACGGTGTGCTGACCCTGGTAGCGGTGTGGATGATTCAAGGCAGTATAAGCCTGCACCTCTTTCCGGTCTGGAATGGCAGTTGGTGGCTCTATCACTTTCTCCTGTTGGCCGGCTTTCTCTTCACAGCGTTCGTCCTCTTTACCGGGTATGAACAAAGCCGGCGCTTTAGCCTGATCCGTTACTATGTGGGCGCATCGTTGATCATGACCGCTTTGCTGGCGCTGGCGGCCTCTTATCTATTCACTCGCTACGCAGAGCGCACACTGGGCGCAGCCGGGGACCTCTCGCAAATGGCAAACACGATCCTGGAAGTGCGCGCGGTGGGCTTGCTGATTGGCGCGGGAACGATGGGCCTGCTCTTTGCCGTGCTTCTGGTCGTCGTCACCCGCGCTGACCGCATCTTGACCACGCGCACCAGGGAACTGGCCATCGCTTATCGAGATCTGCGCCGGGCGGAAGAGATGCGGGACGATTTGACACACATGATCGTGCACGACTTGCGCACGCCGCTGACCGCTATTTCGGCCAGCCTTAGCCTGCTGAAGCGGTTGCCCGAGGGGAAGCGCCAGGAAATGCAGGGCCGCATCGTGGCGCGAACCAGCCGCGCCGCCGAGCGGTTGGACAGCATGATTGATGATATACTGATGGTAGCCAAGTTCGAGACAGGGGAGTTGCATCCCAGCACGGAGCGGGTGCAGCTGGCCGATTTGCTGTCAGAACAGCTTGATCCCTTCCGGGCTCAGGCTGTTGCGGAGGATAAGGTGCTGACTATCGATTGCGCCCCAGATATACCGGTGGAGCTAGATCCGGTGCTGACCGGGCGTGTGTTGGATAATCTGGTGGGGAACGCTTTCAAGTATACTGAGCCCGGCGGTCATATTACCGTGTCGGCGGAAGCCGCTAATGGCAATCTATTACTCAGGGTGCGCGACGATGGGCAGGGCATCCCCGATGATTTTAAAGAGTATATCTTCCAGAAGTTCAGCCAGGTGCCAGCCGATGCCGATGGATCCCGGCGTAAAGGGGCCGGCCTGGGTCTGACTTTCTGCCGTCTTGTGGCGGAAGCGCACGGTGGCCGGATCTGGGTCGAGGATGCGCCCGGTGGTGGCAGTGAGTTTAAGCTACAGTTGCCCGCGGGGTTGGGCCAACAGCTAAGCAGCCCAGAGTAGGAGGAGATGGTGGCTTCACTAATGTCCCATGAGGAGTTTGAGCGCCTGGTTGTCGAAGCCCTGGACGAACTCCCCCCGTTTTTCCAGGATAAGATGGCGAATATCGAGCTGTTGGTCCGGCGCTGGCCCACGGTAGAAGATCGCCATGAGGCGGGACTGCCGCCGGGCCACACGCTTCTTGGCTTGTATACAGGCATCCCGCTGACGGAACGCACGTCCGGCTATAATCTGGTGACGCCGGACGTCATCACACTCTTTCAAGGTCCCATCGAGCGGGCGGCCGGCGGCGAACCTGAGGAGATTCGGGAGCAGGTGCGGCGCACGGTGATCCACGAAATCGCCCATCACTTTGGCATCAGCGACGACCGGCTGCGCGAGTTAGGCGCGTATTGAGGGCCACGGTGGGGTGGAGGTGAACCTATGCTTACGCTTGCGTTGGCCATACAGTTGAAAAAAGCCGGTCTGGAGTGGCAGCCTAGCTTGCACGACACCTTTGCCATACCGGAACGAGGGCTGGACGAGCGGCGCTTTGTGCTGACGGAGGTAATGACCTACATTGAGTTGTTCCACGGTTCGCCGGTGGTGACCTTCCATGGAACGGCTGAATGGGCTCTGGACTTTATACTGCAAACGGAGGCGGTGTGGATTCCCAGCGAGACGCAGTTGCGCGAACTGCTCTTAGCATACGGAGATAACCTCGTGCTGCGCCAGACGGTTGACGGTTTTGAGTGCCAGCTTGAAAGCGATGGCGAGTCGCTGGCCTTCAGAGGTAGCAACGTGTGCGATGTCTATGGGTCGGCGTTGCTGCAGTTGCTGTGGCGTGAGGATGCTAATCCGGAGACCAATTAAGCAGCCTCCACTGCCGTCTACGATTTGACCCGCGCCTCTGTTATAATGGGCGCATGAGACAGAGCATTGACCGGCTGGGAATTCTACCTTTTCTGCTGTTGGGGGGCGGCCTGTTTGTGCTGGGCCTGATGGCCACAAATCACATAGCCAACAACTTCTGGCCTTTTGACGTGGCGCGGCTGGACCTGGTGCGCGGAGCAGCGCTGGACACCGTAGATGCCACGTCGATCATGGAAGCCATCAACACAGACATTATGCTGGCTTTTCTGGCCGGCGTGATGGTGGCTACGACCGGGCTGACGTTGCCCATTGCCTACTACGCCAACCGGCGTTTCGGGCCGGAGGCAGGGGCGCCGTCATTTCTCATTGTCGTTCGCCAGGCGTTGCTGGTAGGCTTGTGGCTGGCCTTCTGCATCTGGCTGCAGATGAATCGCAGCCTGGGTATTGCGGTTGCCACCCTCGTGGCCGTCGTTCTGGTCCTCTTTGAAATCTTGCTGCAGGTGCGCACTCGCGCGTCCAGCGTCAGCAGCGGTTAGCGTTTCTGGAACCAACAGTATCCCAAGGGAGAATCTCCCATGAGTGAAAACGGAAAAGGAAAAGAAGAGTTGCAATCATTGCTGCGGCAGCTGCCCAGCCTGGATCGTCTGCTGCTGCTCCCGGCGACCCACGATCTGACCGAGCGGTACGGGCGGGAGCTGGTGGTGGAGGCCCTGCGCGAGGTTCTGCACGCGCTGCGGGCGGCCATTTTGGACGAGCAGCGCACGCCGCCTATGAATGCGACCATCGTACAGGAAGCGCGGGAGTGGCTGGAGGCGCTGGTGGCGCCAACGCTGCGCCCCGTGATTAACGCCACCGGGGTGATCATCCACACGAATCTGGGTCGCGCCCCGCTCAGCCGGGATGCCCTGGGCGCCCTGCGCGACGTGGCCGAGGGGTATTCCACGCTGGAGTATGACCTGAGCGCCGGCGGGCGCGGCTCGCGCATGAGCCACGCCGCGAACCTTGTGACACGGCTGACCGGGGCCGAGGCGGCGCTGGTCGTCAACAACAATGCCGCGGCGGTGCTGCTGATGTTGACCGGCCTGTGCCAGGGCCGAGAGGTGATCATCAGCCGGGGCCAGCTGGTCGAAATCGGCGGCGGTTTTCGCGTGCCGGACGTCATGGCCCAATCCGGAGCAAAGCTGGTGGAGGTGGGTACGACCAATCGCACTCACGTGCGTGACTATGCCAACGCTATTACGGAGGACACCGCAGCCATTCTGGTAGCGCACCACTCAAACTTCAAAATTGTGGGTTTCACGGGCGAACCGGGTCTGGACGAACTGGCCGGCGTCGCCCGAGAATACGGGGTGTTGCTTCTCTATGACCAGGGTAGCGGTGCTTTGCCGGACACCACAGCGTATGGATTGGATCCTGAACCAACGGTTCAGGATGGCCTGGCGCAGGGCGTTGACGTCGTGGCCTTCAGCGGCGACAAATTATTGGGCGGCCCGCAGGCGGGCATTCTCTGTGGCGGGCAGGCTCAGATCGACCGGCTGCGCCACCATCCGCTGACGCGCGCGCTGCGACCGGACAAGCTGTGCCTGTCGGCGCTGTCGGCGACGCTCACCCACCACCTGCTGGGCGAGGCAGAGAAGGAGATTCCGATCTGGCGTATGATCGCCAGGCCCCTGGAGGAACTGGAAGAGCAGGCCGAGACGTGGGCGCAACAACTTCTGGACACGGGGATCCTGGCCAGCGTCATCGACGGCCTTTCCACAGTGGGCGGCGGCAGCCTGCCCGGCAGCACCCTGCCTACAAAGGTGGTGGCCATTGATCATCCCCATCTGGAGACTTTGGCCGCCACTTTGCGCGAGCAGGAGCCGCCGGTTATCGCTCGCCTGCAGGAGAATCAGTTGCTCATCGACCCCCGCACTGTCATGCCCTGGCAGGAGAAGCAGCTCCTGGAAGCGTTGATTAAATGCGCCCAGGTCTCCGAAGGTTCCTAACATGACAGCCAACCGGGGCTGGATACGGATAGTGTGACGAGGACATCAAGATGGACTACTCATCCGATGCGATTGAGAATATGACTCTTGAATCGATTAACTCCGGAAGAAGGCGTCTGGAGGAGTGGCGTAGCGCACAGCCAGACAATTTCTTTGTGTCTGATCGCAATTTGCAGCGCCTGCTGGAGTTCTACTGGGGAGAGGAGCAGTACCGGGAGCATCTGCCGCGACTGATGAAATTCGGCGCGGTGGCGGCGACCACGGTTGATGAAGCCGCGCGCGAATCTAATCGGGATGAGAATCTGCCGCGCCTGCGGCGCTATGACGAGAACGGCCGGCGCGTGGAAGCGGTCGACTTCCACCCCAGTTATCACGACGCGGGTCGCGCGATTTACGGTTCTGGCGTCATGTCCGTTTATAAATCGAGTGGGAATAATCTACTGAGCCTGGCGCTGTTCTACCTTTCCTCGCTGAACGGAGAGGCCGGGCACAACTGCCCGCTGGCCTGCACGGCGGGACTGATTAAGGTGCTGCAGGCGGAAGGATCGCAAGCGCTGAAGGCGCGCTACCTGCCGCGGCTTTTGGATAGGGACTACGATACCAACTACCATGGGGCTCAGTTTCTGACGGAGGTGCAGGGCGGGTCCGACGTGGGCGCGAATGACACCCGGGCTACGCCGCTGGATCCCGCCGCTGAAGGAACCTGGCTGTTGAACGGCGAGAAATGGTTCTGCTCCAATGTGACCGCAAATCTGGCGCTGGTGACGGCGCGCGTTCAGGGGCAGGGCGACGGCACAGCTGGGTTGGGCCTGTTCCTGGCTCCTCGCTATCTGGAAGATGGCCGCTTGAACAACCTGTATGTGCGCCGGCTGAAAGACAAGCTGGGCACGCGTTCCATGGCCACCGGAGAAATCGAATTCCGGGATGCTCTGGCCTATCAGGTGGGCGAGCCAACCCAGGGCTTTCGTAATGTAATGACCTACGTCATCAACACCTCGCGCATTTTCAATGCCATGGGCTGCAGCGCCAATGCGCGACGGGCCTACGTGACAGCGTGGACGTACGCCAAACACCGCCTTGCATTTGGCCGGCCAATTCTCCATTTTCCGCTGGTGCAGGAGGCACTGGCACAAATGCGCAGCGACGCGGCAGCTATCCTTTCGGGCACGGCGCGCCTGATCCGCGCGATGGACGAGGTAGAAACTGGACAAAAGCAAGAGGCGGAAACCGCGCAGTTCTTGCGCATGGGGCTAAATCTGAACAAGTATCGTAGCGCGGTGCTGGCGCATGATGTGATACAGCAAGGTATCGAGGTCCTGGGCGGTAATGGCGCCGTGGAAGATTTCTCTATTATGCCGCGTCTGCTGCGGGACAATGTAGTGTATGAGAACTGGGAGGGCGCGCACAATGTGCTGCTGGCGCAGGTGCAGCGGGATATGCGCCGCTATCAGGTCCATGAGGGATTTTTTGACATGGTGCGCCAGATGCTGGAGCCGATGCCCTTCAGGCGGCTGAAACGCGAAGGGTTGGAGCAGTTGGAGGAGATGCGGGAACAGCTGGAATCTCTGCTGGAGATGGACCCGTTGCATGCCAGCATTCCTTTCCGCGTGCTGATGGACCGGCTCACCGATCTCTACTACGTAGCCTGCATGGGAGTGGAAGCAGCCTGGGAAAACTTCAAGAAGAAGGACCGCACGAAGCAACGGCTGGCTGAGTATTTCTTCGACCGGCGCGTCATGGGCCGCACTGCGCTGGAGATTCCCAACTACGCCGAACAGGTGAGCCGCCTCTGCGCCGCCATCCGGCCTCGCAAAGTTGAACGCCCACCCGATGAGGAAGACGAGGAGGTGTAGGGCGCGGCGCGCAAGCGGTCAGGGTTTTAGAGGCGTATAGTATTGCTCGCCGGCGCATATCCGGCACAAGGTCTGCCCCTCGCGCACGACCTCCCGCTCGTTGATGATTTCCTCGCCGCAACAGTCGCAGACGGCGCGCGCACCCGGCCTGCTGATTATCTCCGCCAGCGGTTGCTTCAGCGCCACCGGTACGACGACGACCAGTTTCTCGTCCGGAATAACCTGATATGCTTCCAGATAGGCGTGCCAGCGGCTGCGCGCGTCTGGCGCATATTGACGTGACAGAGCGCGAGAGGCAGGGCTGGGGCTGACACGCACGGCGCGCTCGGTCTGCGTATCGACCAGAGTGGCGGCCACTTTGCCATAATCGAGTACGCGCAAGGTGCGACGTCCCACGGCTGTATCTGTGGCTACGGCAATGCCGTCCAGACCGCAGCCGTCAGTCTCAGCGATCACCAGCAGACGTTTGCGCTTGTTTTCGTATCGCGGGCGGCCCGCATCGTCGGCGAAACCCAGGGCGCGCAGGCCGCGCAGCCCCAGCCGCAGTCCGAGCACCTGCCGCGGGCACAGGTGGCGGTGCCGCTGTTCTGATGCGGCCATCAACTCGTTCAGCAGGGCGCTATCTGGAAGATGGTGGTTCATGCTCATCTCAAAAGGTAGAGGGGGCCAGCCACGCTTATCAGCGCTGGCTCCTACTGTGCTTGTTCCCAATCGATCTAACTGTATCTACTGTGTGAAAGGCCGTCAATCGAAGTGCGGGATGCCGGGCAGGGTGAAGACAAATCGACTCCCGCCGCCGGGCGCATCTTCCACCCAGATGGAGCCGCCATGTTCCTCGATGGCCAGCCTGCAGAAGGCGAGGCCCAGACCGGTGCCGCGCACCTGTCCGCCGCCCACATTCACGCGCGTGAATCGCTCAAAGATGCGCTCCTTGTGCGCCACGTCGATGCCCGGTCCCGTATCGCTGACCGTGCAGCGCACGCCGGCCTCGTGCCCCTCCAGCGCCGGTTCCGAAGCCAACGTGAGCGACACTGCACCACCGGCGGGTGTGAACTTCAAGGCATTATCCAGCAGGTTGACGAAGATGCGGCGTAATAACTCCTCATCGGCCCACACTGCGGGCAGGTCGGGCGGCGTGTCCACAGAGATGGCAATCTGCTTTTGTGTGGCCAACGGTCTCAGACGATCAACCACCTTCTGCACCAGAGACGGCACGCGCATTGCTTCCGCCTCCAGCACCAGCTGCCCGGCCTCCAGGCGCGTCATGTCCATCAGGGAGTCGATCATGTCTAACATCTCTCCGGCGCCGTAACGGGCCTGTTGCACGTGCCGCTGTATGCGCTCGTGATCGCCCGTTGCCAGGGCTGCCTCGATGATGTCAATGTTGCTGGTCAGTGTGGTTACCGGGTTGCGCAGGTCGTGCACGATCATGCGTGTGGCGTTGGTGCGCCATTCGATCCGTTCCTGTTCCTCGGTCACGTCGCGCAGGACAATGAGCCAGCCTAATAGCTGCCCGCCGGCGACGACAACGGGGGTCTCGTAGCGTTCGATGAAGCGCCGGGTCGTGGATTCGGAGGCAGGGCTCTTTACGTGGGTTTTGTAGACCGTACGGCGGTTCTCTGGTTGGCGACCGTGCCGCAAATCACACAGCAGATCTTCCAGCTCGCCTTCGGCGTAACCCAGGTCCGGCGCCACGCGGGCGGGATCGATATGCCCGTCCTGCAGCTCTTGCTGGCGCCGGTTTAGCAGGCGCGCGGCAGGCGGGTTTACCAAAACGATAGTGCCCGCAGTGTCCAGCATCAGCACGCCCTCGCTGGTCGAGTCCAACAGGGCCTGTAACTGGCGCAACCGTTGCGCCAGCGCTTCGTCAGTCAGTTTGTAGAGGCGACGCATCTCCTCGTACAGTTGCGCGTTCTTTAGCACCGCGCTCACCTGCCCGGCGATGGCTGTCAGCAGCTCGCGGTCCCAGGCGCCGAATGGTTGGTCCGGCGCGTAACGCTGCAGAACGATGGCCCCGATAACGCCGTCTCTGGTGGTGAGGGGCACGCCGAGCCACGCCCTGGGTTTTGGGCGGGGCAGAGTCAGGTCGTGACGCGCTGCGAAGTGCATAGTTTCCCCGTCCAGGGCCAGGATCTGTCCCCGTTGCAGAATCCAGCGCGTGAGATCGTCGGGGGCCGCGTTCTCCGTTATCTGGCGCTGTCCGCGCCGCACACGCAGGACGCGATGGTAGCCACCGTCTTCCTGGCGCAGCGTGAGGGCAAAATCGTCAGCAGCGATCAGGTTTGCCACCTGTTCGTGCGTGCGCTGCAGCACGGCGGGCAGATCCAGCGTCTCACGCAGAGAAGCGGCGACACTGTTCAGCGTAGAGAATTGCGCGATGCGTTGATTAAGTTCAAAGTGGCGCTGCCAGGAGAGCCAGCTCATGATGGCAAAGGCGCCCGCGCCCACACAGACAATGACGAAGGCAGGCAGGCCCAGCGCCTGATAGGCGATGCCGCCGAACAGGGCAAACGGCTGGCTGAAGACGGCGACCATCAGCAGAAGCAGGGCGTCACTACCACTGGATCGGCCCTGACCCACCCATGTCACCAGCGAGATGGCCAGGAAGTAGGCCAGGCTATAGGCGGCAGCCAGCTGTGTCAGCAGCAGCAGTGACTGCTGCGCCGGCGCGGTCTGACCCAACTGCAAGGGGACCGGGGCGCCCAGCCAGGCATTGAGTAAGGCCACCGCCAGGAGCGCCAGCAGATGCGCCGCGGCCCGCAGCGCGCGCCGCGTCCAGCCCAGCTGGTCCATGGGAGAATCGCGCCATAACGGCCGCCATAGGGGCCGGCTAAATTCGGCAAGCAGGAAACCGGCGATCAGCGAGACGAGCGCAGGCGCCGGTCCCACGATCAGCAGGGCCAGCATGGCGATGACGGGCAGGATGGGACTGATGGCAGCGCGCCCGAAGGGTACACTGAAATTGACGGCGATGACGGTCAGCAGCGCCAGCAAAATCAATTGCGGGGCGTCCCGGCTTTGCGTGGCCAGCCAGATGGCGGTAACAAAGCCAAGGAACGGCAGGGTCCATTCCAGAGCGGTTCGGAGCCAGGGATACAGGGTCGTTCTTTGCTGCAGGCGGTCGGGCGCGCGATCGTTCATGGACCATTAGTGTATCATGAACCTCGTTTTCGTAGCACACGGCACACAGGAATGGGAGTACTAAAAGTTTGTAACTGCTGTAGCCGGTAGGAGACCGGCCCGATCACAAACACTTTCGTACTCCCGGCGCAAAGCGGCGTGTGACGCGGAAGGCCGCTTTCTGGTATACTGGCAGCCTTTATGCGACAGATTATTTTGCTGATAGTGTCGGGTTTGCTTCTGGCGGCCTGCGCTGGCGGTGATGAACTGGCTGGCTCCACGCCGGCAGCCACCGGCACCCACACACCTACTCCGGAAATCGGCGTGACGCTGATCACCCGCGCCCCACCCACCGCAGCCCTGATCCAGACAACGCCCACCCCTCTACCGACTGCGACGGCAACGCCGACGGCGACGCCCGTGATTTACGAGGTGGAGGAGGGCGACACCTTGCTGGGTATCGCCATCGCTAATTACACGTCGGTGGAAGAGATCGAAGCCCTCAATCCCGGTGTGGTTCCTGAATTGCTGCAGATTGGGCAGCCATTGATATTGCCGCCGCCGGCGACGCCCGTCTATAGCGGCGCAGCGCCGACGCCGGTTCCGATGGAGGTGCGCGTCAGCAACGTGCAGTTGGCCCGTACCAGCGCCGGCAGTATGTGGATTGTGGGCGAGGTGCTGAACGAAGGGACGACGATTGCCGCCGGGCTCAGAGTGCAAATCGACCTGCTGGGCCCTGAGGGTACGGCGTTGCTCAGCACCGCAGCCTGGGTTGTGACCGCCATCGTTCCGCCAGGAGAGGCGGCGCCGTTTGCGGTGCTCGTGCGCGAACCGCCGGCCGAAGACGTACAGCCGGCCGTTTCTATCGTCGACGGCGAGGGGCTGGTGGACCCGGGCAATTACTATCTGGATTTGGCTGTACAGTCCCCCGAAGTTACCATTGGGGAAAGGCAAGTCAGCCTTGGCGGCGCCGTTGAGAATGTTGGCGAAAAGACGGCGCACCAGATCACAGTTGTGGCCACTTTTTACGACAACCAGCGTAATGTGACCGGTTATGCCCAGCAGGCTCTGAGCGACCCGTTGGCGCCCGGTGAGTCTGTGCCGTTTGCCCTGGAGGCCGCACCACCCGGCGGTCCGGTCGTGGATTACGCGCTGGATGTCTATGGCCTGATCCAATAATACGTGCATCGAGGTTATTTTATGTTCATCATCCGTTTGTTAAGAGCGCTCCTGACGCTCATTCGTCATATTGTGGGCAGCATGAAGGTTGAAGGCCG
Organism: Candidatus Sulfomarinibacteraceae bacterium; assembly: GCA_035464315.1. Lineage (GTDB taxonomy): Bacteria > Chloroflexota > Anaerolineae > Promineifilales > Promineifilaceae > JAAYYY01. The sequence continues at coordinate 5,985 of DATHSI010000310.1, read as the reverse complement.
CGAGAACATTCCGGCAACCGGCCCCTATATCATGGTCATCAACCATATGAGTAAAGCGGATCCACCGCTGGTTTTCCTGGCATTTCCGCCTATGCGCATGCGCTTCTTTGCCGGCGAGAAGTGGGAATCGCACATACTTTTTGGTCCTATCATGAAAGTAGCCGGCGCTATTTACATCAATCGCGGCGAGGTGGACCGCAAAGCGTTGCGCGAGGCGTTACAGGCGCTGCGTGGCGGGTCCATTTTTGGTCTGGCGCCGGAAGGAACGCGCAGTCGGGTTGGCCATCTGATTAAGGCCAAGGATGGCGCGGCGTATCTGGCAAGTCGGGCCGGTGTGCCGGTTCTTCCGGTCGGTGTTGTGAACAGCGATGTGCTCGGTGAGAACGTAAAACGGTTGCGCCGCACGCCAATGGAGGTGCATATTGGCGAGGCGTTTGAGCTTCCCGATCTGGGTCGCCGGCCAAAGGGCCGCGACCTGGAAGCGTACACGCACCTGATCATGGTGCACATCGCCAACCTGCTACCGGCTCGTTACCATGGGTATTACGCAGACAGCCCGGCGCTGGCTGCTCTGCAGCGGGGCGAGGATCCCTGGCCACACTGCCGCGCTGTTGTGGAGCCGGCCCCTGTGGCCGATGCCGCCGAACCGGTCTAAGCCACCGGCGGCGCCAGGAGGAGGGCAAACGTGAAAGCGCTGGTACTGGAGGAGCATGGCTCGTTGCAGAACGTGGCATATGCCGACGTTCCACGCCCAGACATCGGACCTGAAGAAGTGTTGCTGGAGGTCAAAGCGGCTGCGGCCAATGGCCTCGATCTATGGGTCGTAGCCGGCTGGGCAGGGCTGCGCCTGGACTTTCCACACGTGCTTGGCAGCGATGGCGCAGGCATCGTGCGCGAGATTGGCGAGCGCGTCACGGGGCTAAGCGTCGGAGACCGGGTGGCCGTGAACCCTACTGTGTGGTGTGCCCAATGTGAGTACTGCCGCGCGGGTCAGGAACATCTGTGCCGAAACTTCGCCGTAATGGGCGAGCATATCCCCGGCTTTTATGCGCAGTATGCGGCAGTTCCCGCCCGTAACCTGTTGCCCCTTCCCGATGACGTGTCCTTCGAAGGGGCAGCAGCGGCCTCGCTGGTCTTCGTTACCGCCTGGCACCTGCTCGTCGAGGCCGGTGGTTTGCGGGCCGGGGAGGAGGTGCTGATTGTGGGCGCGGGTGGTGGCGTAAATACGGCGGCTATCCAGATTGCGCGGCTGGCGGGCGCAGGACGCATTTATGTGGTGGGCTCCAGCGAGGAGAAGCTGACCCTGGCGCGACAGTTAGGCGCCGACGTGCTGGTCAATCGGCAGGAAGAGGAATGGAGCAAGGCCGTTTACATGGCCAGCGGCCGTCGCGGCGTGGACGTTGTCGTGGATAACGTAGGCGCGGCGACGTATCTGAAATCATTGCGCGCGCTGCGCAAGGGTGGGCGGCTGCTGACGGTGGGCAACAGCAGCGGGCCCACCTTTGAGTTCGACAATCGTTATATGTTTGCCAAGCACCTCAGTATCATCGGCAGTACGATGGGACCTCATCGCGACTACGTTAAGGTGATGACTCTCATCTTTGAAGGGCGCCTGCAGCCTGTCATCGATGCGGTGTATCCATTGCGGGAGGGGCGAGCCGCCCTACAGCGCATGGAAGCGGGCGACGTGGCAGGTAAAATTGTTTTTCGGATCTAAGGCGGCCCACAACTTGTGGGCCCACAACCGGCTGACTTGACATATTGCTTGTTTTATTGTATTTTTCAACCAACTCAATTGTTGTAATATCCCGCAGGTAAGTTGGTATTATGTCCAAGGAAGATCTGTTGGAGCATTATGCCGGTGTTGACGAGGTCAGCGACCGGTTGAACATTCATCCGGAGTCGGTGCGGCGACTTATCCGCCAGGGGAAGCTGCCGGCGATCAAGTTCGGGAACAAGTGGCTCGTGGAGAAAGGAACGCTGGAGCAGTTCGCCAGTCGCTACGATCCCCGGCCGGGTAACAAGGCCACATTGCTATGATGGGCTGTTGACCAGAGATTTTGAGAAGGGCATGGCTTAGTAGGAGAGGGTACACAAATGCAACGAGCACCTGAGCTGGAGAACTTTGCCCGAATTCGAGTGGTCGGCGTGGGGGGCGGCGGCAGCAACGCCGTCAACCGCATGATCGAAGCCGGGGTGAGCGGCGTTGACTTCATCGCCGTGAACACAGACTCACAGGCGTTACTTCTGTCGGATGCGCCAACGCGCGTACACATTGGCGAAAAGTCCACGCGCGGGTTGGGCGCCGGCGGCGACCCGGAACAGGGGGAAAAGGCGGCTGCCGAATCGGTCGAGGATATATATGAGGTCCTCAAAGGCTCGGACATGGTCTTCGTGACCGCCGGCATGGGCGGCGGCACGGGCACCGGGGCCGCGCCGACGGTAGCCAAGGTTGCTCGCGAGCAGGGGGCTCTGACCATCGGCGTGGTTACCAAACCATTCCTTTTCGAGGGTAGCCAGCGCGGCAAGGTGGCCGAGGCGGGACTGGAGCGACTCAAGGAGCACGTGGACACGCTCATTATCATACCCAATGATCGTCTGTTGGAGCTCACGGATAAGCGCGTGTCGCTCACAGAATCGTTTCGCATGGCCGACGACGTCTTGCGCCAGGGCATTCAGGGCATCAGCGAGCTGATTACCGTGCCCGGTTTGATTAATCTGGATTTCGCCGACGTGCGAGCGATCATGGCTGAGGGCGGGGCGGCGTTGATGGCTGTGGGCCACGGCGACGGCGATGATCGCGCGCGCATTGCGGCCGAACAGGCCATCAGTTCGCGCCTGTTGGACGTGACCATCGACGGCGCACAGGGCATTTTGTTCAACGTCACCGGCGGGTCGGCTTTGAGCCTCTATGAAGTGAATCAGGCGGCGGCTATCATCCGCGAGACGGCGCATCCCGACGCCAACCTGATTTTCGGCGCTGTGATTGACGAGGCCATGGGCGATGAGATCCGCATCACGGTGATCGCCACCGGTTTCGAGCGTTCCACGCCGTCACGACGGCAGGTGCTTCAAGAACGGTATGGCGACCCGTCTGCGTCGTCAGGGGATCCGTCCGGTTCCGCTTCGTCAGATCCCGGCAGCGGTTCGGGAGGCAGCGCGGCGGCCCAGCAGGCGTCAGATACGCGTGAGGCCAGGAAGCGGGAAGAGGACCAGCCTAAATTCTCTCCCAATAACCTGGACATTCCCGCGTTCCTTCGCCGGCGCTAGGAAGTGTTGACTGACATTTTGCCTGCTAATGCCGGCTTTCAACTGGAGAAACTGTCAACACAGCCTAATCACTCTCTACAGCTTCCTGGTAGAGGACGCTACGGAACGCTCTTGCGCCATCATCGGCCATAAGCATGAACACCAGTTGATTGCTGGCCGAGAGCGAGGGCCCGATTGGATCCCCGTTGCTCCAGGTGTCGGGCATGGTGAAGGTAATCAGCACCTCGCCACTGGGTCCCACACGCCTCTGGCCGAAAAAGCCGCGCGGGTCGGCGTTGGGTGGACCGGCCACGAGCTGCACTATCTCGCCGGGGGGAAAGCCGGTGCCCAGTACGTTGACCTCCTGGCCTGGTGAAACTGCGTCGGCGTCCACTGCCAGAGCAGGTTCCCCGATGTCTTCCTGGGTCACGAGCGTCCAGCGAACAGCGTCGTACACGACGCGGGTGCTCTCCTCCTCTTCCAGCGTAATGTCAGCCAACGACACGTAATCGTCTGCGCCGTCGAAAAAGAAAGTGCCCAGCGAGACCCAGCGCCCGCGATTGGCGGCCTGGTCTACGATGCGCAGCGTAAAACCGTTGTCGTGCGCCACCCAGTAGCGAGCCTGGTTGCTGCCTTCGACGGCGGGCGGAATGTAGGCAGCGACCTCATATTGGCCGGGCAGCAAGGCGTCGGACGGCGTCTGGTTGGGACGCCACTGGCCCCAATTGTAATTTGTGGGCAACCGCTCGCTATTCCACGTCCACAAGAACGAGCCGCCAATCCCGCCGCTTTCCTCGTGCCAATCGTCGATAGGCCGTCCGCCGTACTCAAAGCCGGGACTCTGGTCGTCGATGACGACTACGACTTCAGGGTCGGGCACGGGAGGCGGAATGACTGGCGGGCTGGTGGGCGCCGGTGTGGGAACAGCAGTCGGGGGTGGGGTGGGCGTCTGGGTTGGAGACGGCGTCGGTTGCTGGGCGATTCGCGTCCAGTTCAAGGCTATCTGGGCCAATCCGGCGTTTTCGAAATACTCCAGGCGCACGGGCACAGCGCCGCCCTCGAGGAAAACCTCCTCCTCCACGGTGGTGACCGGTTGTGGACGCCAGGCGTCGATCAGTAGTTCGTCGTTCACCCACAGCCGGGCGCCATCGTCGACGGTGACCTGGAAGCGGTATAAGCCACGCTCCAGGTCCAGCGTACGCCGCCAGCGGGCGGAGAAACGATCGGGACCCAGGACATCCGGCGCAGGGGAATCCTGGCCCCAATTGAAATTGATGAAAGGATCATTGCGTACGAGAACGGGGGAACCGCTCAGCGCTGCGTTGTCGAAGAACTCGCCATACCAACTACCCCCAACACGGACCGGTTCCCATGATAATTGGGCGACGGCCCTTTCCGCATTGTCGAAGTATTCTACGCGCACGGGGACCGGACCCCCCTCTAATTCGATTTCAGCTTCGGTGGTACGCGGCGACTGCACGCGCCAGCTGTTGATAATCAACAGCTCGTCGACCCAAACGCGCATGCCGTCGTCCATGGTCGCGGTAAAGCGGTAGCGGCCTGCCGGCAGGTCCAGGGTTGTGGTCCAGCGCGCGGAAAAGCGATCGCGGGAGACGCCCTCGGCGGGGGCATCCAATCCCCAATTGTGGTCGAGGGCGGTTTCGGTGCGAGTAAGAACCGGCTCTCCGGATAGCTGCACGTTGTTCCAGTAGGCGGCCTGCCACACGGCCCGCGAGCTGCCATCCTGAGCCAGGGCGAGGCCGCCACCGGCAGCGAGCAATACGAAGGCCAAAACCAAAAGTGCCAGAGTGTATCGTGAATTCATGGGTTGCTTCCTCCCGCGCACGTCGTTGATGGCGGCTAGACGATGGATATTCTGCTTCTATTATCCAGTGTTGGCTAAGGTCTCGCCACTGCCTATGGGGAATTCCCCTACCTTTTGCTGCATATGATGCCCGCGGCGCATGAAAACAAAAAGAGACCGCAATTTGAGCGGTCTCGGCCTGACTTACAGGTGACTGCAGCAGCCGGGGCGCGGCTTAATACTCATCGTCGTCCCAGTCGTCGTAGTCATCAGAGTCATCAGAATCTTCGTCATCATATTCGTCTTCGTCATCCCAGTCGAGATCGTCGTAATCCTCGTCATCGTCCTCGAAGGGATCCTGGAAGGCCCAATCCAGTTCCAGTGGATCGCGCCGCACAACCTCCAGGTTGGTTTCGCAGTTATGGCAGGTTACCAGCTGGCCCAGATGGGGCGCTTTGCGAAATCGAATCTCGCTGCTGCAATCGGGGCAAATGCCCAGGACCTTTATGCTATTTCTAGACATCGTGTGCTCTCCTGACAATCTCCGTCCCGGCCGAGCTATCGCCCGGCGCACCTTTATTTCTACAGAGCATAGTGTAAGCTCTTCCTGTAGAAAATTGGTTCAAAGAATGTGGAAAATCTGTGCAAAACGGTGGGGGTCAGATAGCAGATCTGTTTCAATTCCGTTGTAAGGGGGAGGCGTCAGGCCAGTGGCGGTTCGAGAGAGAAGCGGTAACCGGCGCCGGGGATGGTCTGGATGAAACGCGGGCTGTCTGGGTTGGGTTCTACCTTGCGCCGTACGCGGCTGATCAGACCGCGCACCAGATCGCGGTTGCCTTCCCCCGTATAGCCCCACACCCGCTCCACGATGATTTCCGTGGGCAGGACGTGATCGCGGTTGGTCATCAAAACGTACAGCAGGCGGAATTCTA
>DATHSI010000309.1:0-5473 GCA_035464315.1 Candidatus Sulfomarinibacteraceae bacterium | reverse complement strand
AACGCCGCCATTTTCCTACGTGCTCATCGAAGGCGAGGCCACGTTCGAGGAGAACCCGCCGGACATGAAATATTGGGCCACGCGCATCGCGGCGCGCTATATGGGCGAGGAGCTGGCCGACTCCTATGGCCAGCGCAACGCGGTGCCCGGCGAGTGGCTGGTGCGCATCCGGCCCACCAACATCGTGTCCGAAAAGGACGTCGCGGCGTAAGCGTCATGGGCGAGATCCAGATTCGGCCCGTCGAGGAGGGCGACCGGGAGTGGATGGCGCAGTTCATCCGGCAGCGGTGGGGATCCAACCGCATGGCTGCGCACGGCAACCTCTACTTTCCGCACACGCTGCCCGGTTTCATCGCCCAGGACGGAGAGGAGAAAGTGGGATTGCTCACCTACCACATGGACGGCGCGCAATGTGAGGTGGTGACCCTCGACAGCGCGAGCGAGGGGCGCGGCGTAGGCTCGCGACTGATCCAGGCTGCGCGCCGCGCGGCGCTGGACGCCGGCTGCAGGCGGTTGTGGCTGATCACGACCAATGACAACGTGCACGCCTTGCGCTTTTACCAGAAGCAGGGCTTTGAGCTGGTCGCCGTGCATCGCAATGCAGTGGCGCAGGCGCGCCAACTGAAGCCGGAGATCCCGCTGGTGGGCAACGACGGCATCCCCATCCGCGACGAGATCGAGCTGGAGATGGCGTTGGAGTAAGAGCCGCCGGTAGTCGCGGAATCCATGCCGCGCTCGCTATCAGGTTTCCTGCTGCGCCAGATAGTTCTTGAGTACAATGTCGCCGCGGGGCACCGTCTGCACCAGCCACTCCAACTTCAGTTCCAGTTGCGCCTCTTGCGAAAGACGCCAATCGACGTCTGAGTTATGTAGCTGCCGGATCAACGTCTGAAGAGCCAGCGCCACGGTCACCGAAATGTTAAAACTTTGCGTGAAGCCGTACATGGGCAGGTGCACCAGGCTGTCGGCCAGGTCGTGCGCTTCCGCGCTGAGCCCTTCCTCTTCCGTGCCAAAACAGAGGGCCAGGGGTTGTTCCAGGGACAACGAAGCCAGGGGCGCGCTGTCCTCCTCCAGGGTCAGCGCCGCGATGTGATACCCCTTCCGGCGCAGGGCCCGGAAACCACGCCGCGTGCCGCTGCCCTCCGCGCCGCGGCGCGCCTCGTCATCCCGGTAGCGGTGCAGCGTGAGCCATTGTGGCGCGCCCAGGGCGATGTCGCGGTTGGGCCGAAACTTGTTCGCCCGCTCCACGATGTGCACGTCCTGCACGCCGAAAATCTCGCAAGTCCGTAGCACCGCGCTGGCGTTGTGCGGCTGGTAGACGTCCTCCAACATCACCGTCAAATGTCGCGTGCGCCAGCGCAGCGCCTCTTCAATGCGCCGCTGCCGCTGCGCGGTGACGAATTGGGCGAGATAGTCGATTGCCTGTTGGGTTCGTTCGCGATCCATATATCCTCTTGCCTCTGTGCGTCGCGGCGCTTATTTTACCATGTGGCTATGATCCTCCCGAAGGTTCTTCACCATATATCCTCCCGGAGGTTCCCAACCTCCGGGAGGATCTCCCGTCGAGGGGTTCCCGTCTATCTGATCACTGCCCGCCTTAATGGTAAAATCGCCTCTTCATGAACGTGACAGAGACGACAGAACGAGAATCGCAGAGCGGGTTGCGCCGGTGGGAGTGGCTGTTATTGTTCGCCGGGCTGCTGCTTTTTGCCGGGCAGGCGGCGCTCAGCTCGCCGCAGAAATCGGCGGCCTTTGACGAGGAGTATCACCTGGCGGCGGGGTACGCCTATCTGCGCACCGGCGACTTCCGCATGAGCCTCAGCCATCCGCCGCTGGTCAACGCACTCAGCGCGTTGCCGCTGCTGGCACGCGACGACGTGGCCCTGCCCCTGGACCATCCCTCCTGGGCTAACAGCGACTACTTCATCTTCTCCGACGTCTTTATGTGGCAGGCCAACGAGAACCCGCACGAGTTGCTGGTTTTGGCGCGCCTGCCGGTCATCGCCCTGGGGGCGGCGCTGGTCCTGGCGCTGTTTCTATGGGCGCGGCGGCTGGGCGGCGCTGCCGCCGGGTGGACCGCGCTGCTGCTGGCCACGTGCGATCCTAACCTGCTGGCTAATTCGCGGCTGGTGACCACCGATCTGGGCCTGACGTTGTTCTTCTTTGTGGCCGTCTGGCGTCTGTGGCGCTGGCTGGAGCAACCTACGAGGGTCAACCTGGCCCTGGCGGGCGCGGCAGCGGGGATGGCCATGACCAGCAAATTTACGGGGCTGATGGTCTGGCCCGCCTTTCTGGGAGTGTTGTTGTTGCATCCGGGCTCCACGGCGCGCCGCTGGCGAGGCTTGCCGGCGCTGGTGGGTATGGGCCTTCTCGCGTACCTGACCGTGTGGGCCGTTTTTCGCTTCGACGTGGGACCGCTGCCGGGCGCGGCTTTGGCCCTGCCCCTACCCGCGCCCTTTTACCCCTACAGCGTTCTGGACACCTTCATGGTCATCGAGGAGCAGCCCAAGACCGCCTACCTCCTGGGCCAGACCTCGCCCCGCGGCTGGTGGTACTATTTTCCGGTGGCCCTCGCCGTCAAAACCCCGCTGCCGGCGTTGTTGCTGGCCGGCGTCGGGCTGCTGGCTGTCTTGCGCGGCGCGGGCGGCGAGCGCCGGGCGTCCTGGCGGCGTCTGGCTGCCCTGTGGCTGCCACCGGCTCTCTTCCTGGCGCTTTCTATGACCGCGCGCATCACCATCGGCTACCGTCACATCCTGCCCGTGCTCCCCTTTCTCATACTGCTGGCGGCCTACGCCGTGGCGCGCGGGTGGGACCAGGTACGGCAATCGACGCCGCTGCGCGTGGTGTTGCTGGCCCTGTTGTTGTGGCAGGCAGTGGGCGTGGCGCGGCTGTTTCCGCACCACGAGGCGTACTTCAACGAGATAGCCGGCGGGCCCCAGAACGGCGACCGCGTGCTCGTCGATTCCAACCTGGATTGGGGCCAGGATTTGCCCGCGCTGCGGGCGCTGATGGAACGCCACGGCATCGAGACGGTCAACCTGGCCTATTTCGGCACCGCTCTGCCGGAAGCGTACGGCATCAGCTACCGGCCCCTGCCCGGCTTCCTGCGCTTCCTCGCCGGCCCGGAGGTCAATGCCTACAATCCCTACACCCCCGACCCCGGCTGGTACGCCATCAGCCGCAGCAGTTTGCGCCTGGGCATGATGTACCAGAATGTGGACATTTACGCCTATTTTCGGGATAAGGAACCGGTGGCCCGCGCCGGCTACTCCATCAATCTGTACGAAGTGACCTATCCGCCGCAAACGCCCCTGGCGCGCACGGTGGTTACGGGCGAGGCCGTGGCCGACGTGTCGCCGCAAGAGCTGGGGGCGCCGCCAGGCGGGCGGCTGATCGCCAAGTGGGCGGCCTCGCCGGAGACGACGATTGTTCCCGCCGGGCGAGATGTGGCATTGCCCGCCGGTTTCCAGCGTGTAGACGCCGATTTCGGCGGCGCGTTCACGCTTTGGGGCTATGACGCGCAACCGGCTCAGGCAGGCCCCGGCGCACCGCTGCACGTCACGTTGTTCTGGCGAGTGGGCAGCGCCGAGGCGCCCACCCCGGCGCCGGCGACAGGGCCGCCTCTGGCAGCCTTCGTGCACCTCTCCGCCGAGGATCCGGGCCAGATCCTGGCCCAATATGACGGCTGGGAGACGGCCCTGCGCGGCCTGGAACGGGGCGACGTGATCGTACAACGTGTGACCCTGACCGTGCCGCAAGACGCGGCGGCGGGCGCTTACTACCTGCGCGCCGGCCTCTATTCGCCGCAGAGCGGGCAGCGGCTGCCCATAAGCGGCGCAGCCCAGGATTTTGTGACGCTGGGCGGCGTGGAGGTGCCGTAGGAGCTCGTAGTCCGCCTGGGGTTGCAACCGCCAGGCTACGAGGGCCAAAGCCGGCTGGGTCAGGTTTCGACGCAGCTTATATCAACACGTCTTAACGTGTTTGCATCGTCTAGCTGCTGATTTATGATGGTTGGCGAATTAACCAGGTAACTGCAGCCATTATGGAGTGCCGGCTTCCCAGCCGGCATTTCGCACGACCACCAGGGGCCGGCAAGATGCCGGCGCTCCGTGATTGCGATTGGCACCATTACCTGATTAAAAAGTAAAGGTCCATCAATCGGCAGCGCCTCCGCCCGCCTGCATCGAGGCCACCAGCCCATCCAGCACTTCCAGGCTCGGCGTGAAGTCGTCGGGTTCCAGCTCGGTCAGCAGCGTCTGCGTTTCCCTCTGGTACTCTTCGTAGTTGGCGGCGAATGCTTCATAATCGAAGTTCTCTACGTCTACCTCATCCGGCAGCGCGTCCGTGCGCACGGGCAAAGTTACGCTCACGTAAGTTTCGCCGTCCGCCGAGAGGCCCTGATAGGTGTAAAAAAGACCCTCATTGGTAATGGGCCACACGTCCTGGGCATAGGCGGTCACGTAGCGGATGCCGGTTCCGTTCTGGAACGGCGCGTACGCTTCCTGGGCGTGGAATACCTGCGCCGCGCCAGGGAAGGGCAGGAAGGGTAGCGGCTCCGTTGCCGGGAACGATGCCGGTTGTGCGGAGAGAAGCTGCGCCAGCGCGTTCATCTCCTCGGCTGCCCACTCATTCATCTCCGCGTACGCCTGCGCCGGGAAAACCACGATCCGCGGCGGCTGGAAGGCATCGGCGAGCGGATACCCTTCCACGTGGAAGACGCGGTGGTCAGGATAGATCAGGAAGGGGGGCGCGTCCTGGCCCGGGTCGGAGGCCGGCACTTCTTCGACAACGATATTGCTTGCCAGGGAGGGCGGATAGGAAAATGCCAATCCTGCTTCCTCAAAGCGCTCGCCCTCCACGACCTCGGCTGCGGTTGGCGTGGGCTCGGTTGTCGCCGTCGCCACTGGTGTGCTCGTCGCTGGCTGGGTCGGTTCGGGCGAAGGGGCCGGCGGATCGGTGGCAACCTGCGGTGGTTCTTGCTCGACGACGCTCGTCGCTTCTACTTCCGAGGCGGGCGGCGACGCGTCCTCGGTCTCGGTCAGGCCGCCTGTCAACGCCTGACAGCCCCAGCCCCCCACGAACAGGGCCACTATGAACAGGGCTAACCTACCCATTCCATTACGTTTTCTCATTACCGTGGACATCTCCTTTTCACTGTTGAGAATTCGAAACAATTCGTTTGTGCATTGGGAAACTAACCGCCTTCTACCATACCAGAAAGCTGGTGAAAAATCCTATCGCCGGTGCTGGCCGAGCATAAGCAAGAATGAGCGGGTAAGGGTCGTAGTTGCCGCTTCAGCGGTTGCACCGGGCGCTGAAGCGCCCACTACAGGCTGCCTCCAAATACTCGTGCTGGCCCCTGGCCGTCGGCTGCGTAAAATGTAAGGGAACGGTGACAAGGGACGGAGGCGAGATGGACTTGATCCTGCATATCACGACGTATGAGGCGTGGCAAAAAGCGCAAGAAAACGGG
>DATHSI010000308.1:0-2445 GCA_035464315.1 Candidatus Sulfomarinibacteraceae bacterium | reverse complement strand
GCACCCACATCTACCATATTTTCAACAAACTGGGCGTCCAAACCCGCGTCGAGGCCGCCGTCCTCGCCATCAGCGAAGGACTGATCCCCATGGACGTCATCAAAAACAAATTCGCCGGCCGCCTCTAGCCCGCCGCGCTCTCTATCTCTAGTCCTATCTGCCTCAATCGCCAAGTGCGGGTTGTGGCGCACGATCTCCGCGTTGAACTGCTCCCAGGACATCGGCACCCTCGCGCTGAGCTGTTGCCATAGCCGCCGGCGATCTCCCTGGTAGCCCGTCAGCTGCTGATCCCAGACGATGCTCGCCTGTTCCTGAGGCACAGCCGGCGGCGGAGCCGTCGCAGTGGGCGCCGCCGGCAGCGCCGGTTGCCCATCCCCGCTCGATCCCATCTGCCACCCTGGCCCCGACGACAGCTCCGTCGCCCGGCGCTGCACCTGGTCCAGCCAGGCGCTCTGCGCATGGTTCAGATCGCTCTTCACGGCCACAAACACCGGCGCCACCTCCGCCCACTGGCGGCCGTTCAGCGCCACCTGCAACGAATACTCGCCCATAGCGCTACCCGGGGCCAGGCGAAAAGGAACCGTCAGTACGCGACTACCGCCCGCCGCAATCGCGCCCAGCGACGCCCGCGCCATCCGCTCCGAAACCAGGCGCAGCGGCAGGCTGGCTTCTCCCCCATCCACAAGGTGCAGGCCGTCGCCTACCAGGAGGTCCAGCGTAGGCGCAAAGCCGTCGAACCCGCTGTCCACCCGCAGGTAAAACACGCCATGGTCCGGATACGGCGCCTCGTCCAGCGCCACGCGATAGCGAATCGGCCCCGTCCCCGGCACAAAGCCGGCGCCATACAGTTGGGCAAACGCCTCCCCGTCCATGAACTGCCGCCGTCCCGCGTTGTCGGCGTACACATGCAGGACAGTCGAGGCCGCCTCAAATGGCTGGCGCGTGCTGCGATGGAAGGCCATCGCGCGCACCACGTAAGCCCCGGACACCTCAATTTCAGAAGGCGCCAGGACACATTCGAACCGTCGCGCCACCAGCTCCTCCACCATCACCTTCGCCGGCTTCACCTCACTGATATGCTCCCCCGTCACCGCCGAGCGAATACCCGCCTCAAACGCCACCTGCAGGTCCAGATCCACATTCTGCGCCGGCCGGTTCACCGTGACCACCACGTAACACTCATCCGTGCCCGGCACAACCACCGTCTCCACCAGCAGCGTCTGCTGCTGCGCCCCTCTCCCCGGACCAACGCCCGGCCCCAGCAGCGAGGCCACGTCGCATCCCGCCAGAGGCGCCAGCACTACAATGAGCCAGAGATACCGCCAGAGTCGTTTCCGCATATCGCTCCCTGCACGTCCTTTCTCTTATCGTCAACACTCACCCTTCATGATAGAGAAAGAAACGCCCCAGGTCCTGACGGGAACCTGAGGAGTACCTTGGGAAATGCTGATTAACGCTGACGAAGCAGGAGCAGTTGGCAAAAGCGCAGAAACGCGCAGAAACCTGACAAGTCTTAAGCGCCGTTTTGTGTTATGCTACCGATTACGATGCGGGCGCGAGGTGTACACAAGTATCGGTAGCGCAGCAGATGTACGCCTCTGGGCGTGGGTTTGGCGGGCGATTCATTCTTAACAGTGCAATCAATATGTTAAATTTTTCGCCCGCCTCTTTTTTCAAGCAAACCCACCAACCATCGCACGCGGTCACTTAGCTCTCGTTCAAGACTCGCTCCAGCGCCGCCAGCAACAGCAACACATTCTCCGCGCGGCTGTTGAAGCCCATCAGCCCCACGCGCCACACCTTGCCCCCCAGCTCGCCCAGGCCGCCGGCAATCTCGATGTTGTACGCCTCCAGCAACCGGCCGCTCACCACCTTGCCGTCCACGCCGTCGGGGATGACGATGGTGGTCAGGCTCGGCAGCCGGTGCTCGCGCGGCACGTGGCAGCTTAGGCCCAGCGCCTCCAGCCCCTCCCACAACAGCTCCGCCGTCTGCCGGTGCCGCTCCCAGCGCGCCGCCAGCCCTTCCTCCGCCACCAGCCGCAGCGCCTCGCGCAGGGCGTAGTTCATGTTGATCGGCGCCGTGTGGTGATAGGTGCGCTCGCTGCCCCAATACTGGCTGACCAGCGACATGTCCAGATACCAGTTGGGCACCTTCCCCTGGCGCGCCTGTAGCTTCTCCACCGCCCGCGGTCCCAGCGTCAGCGGCGAGAGCCCCGGCGGGCAGCTCAGGCACTTCTGGCTGCCGCTGTAGGCCACGTCCACCTGCCACTCGTCCAGCAGCAGGGGCACGCCGCCCAGGCTGGTCACTGTGTCCACCAGCAGCAGGCAGTCGTGCTCGCGGCACAGCGCGCCTACGCCCTCCAACGGTTGCCGCGCCCCGGTCGAGGTCTCCGCGTGCACCAGCGCCAGCACCGCCGGTTGGTGCTCGACTATCGCCGCCCGCAG
>DATHSI010000307.1:0-11296 GCA_035464315.1 Candidatus Sulfomarinibacteraceae bacterium | reverse complement strand
TCCATCGCCGATGCAAACCAGGCCGTTCTCGCCATCCTTGTCCACGCCGGCGCCCCAGCCGCCGGCCTGCGGTTCCACCAGCAGATACAGATCGCCCGTATCGGGGTGGTTCCCGGCCAGGACAACGCCGCACACGCTCAGGAAATGGCCGGCCGGGAGTCGATCGGGCAGCATGGGCGCCATGGCCTTCCAGATCAGATCCGCCGCGTAGAGCATGGTCTCCCAATACGTCGAAACCGGAGCCGGTCGCTCGCAGGTAAAGATCGTTCCGTCAGGACAGATGACGTCCAGGGCACGGAAGCAGCCCTCGCTGGCGGGGATGGAGGGATCTGTCAACCCCATGAGCACGGCGCGTGCAGCGGAATAGAGGCCGGTGCGCGCGCAGTTCACCGGGCCGGGTACCTGCTCGTGGGTACCGGTGAAGTCGCATCGTATCTGGTCTCCTTCGACAGTCACTTTGACGCGCACTTCAAATGGCCCGTTTCCAATGCCGTCGTCGTCGATGTAATCCACTGCTTCGTAGACGCCGTCTGGCAGCTTTGCAATCTCTAGCCGGGTGCGTTCTTCGCCGTAATCCAACAGGGCGTCGATGCCGCGCAGGACCAGTTCTACCCCGTTCTTGTCGCACAATTCCTGAAAACGGTTCTCGGCAATGCGCATCGAGGCGACCTGGGCGTGCATGTCGCCGATGCTCATGTCCGGCGTGCGCACGTTGGCCCGGATGATGTCGATGAGGGCCTGGTTGGGTTCGCCGGCGTCATAGAGCTTGACGCAGGGGAACTGCAGCCCTTCCTGGTACACTTCCGTGGAGTTGGTCGTCCAGCTGCCGGCGGCCATACCGCCTACTTCGGTCCAGTGGCCCTTGTTGGCGGCGAAGGCCACCAGTTCGCCGTCGTAAAAAATGGGGGCGATGATGGAAACGTCGGAGAGGTGCGTGCCGCCGCCCGTGTACGGATCGTTGGTGATGTAGACGTCCCCAGGCCCAATGTTCTATTTACCGAACTTCTCCAGTACGCTGCGCACGCCAAAGTCCAGCGTGCCCAGAAACAACGTCACGCCGTTGCCCTGGGTGATTAGCTGCCCTTCGGCGTTGGTCAGTCCCACCGCGTAGTCCAGCACTTCATAGATGATGGTGCTCATGCTGGTCCGCTGCATGGTGACGAACATCTCGTCGCCGATGGCCATCAGCCCATCCTTGATTATTTCTAACGTAAATGGATCGATCTTTTCTCTGGTCATCTCAGCCATTTTGCACTCCTTCAAAAGCCCGGTTACACGCCTGTGTGCCGGCTGTGGCCCGTGCTTTCAGTCGCTCATCTCGATGTGCAGAAATCCATATTCATCCTTCGTCAGGCGCTGGTCGGGGAACACGACCGTCACCGCTGCGGGTTCTTCCACAACGGCCGGTCCGCTGAGTGAGGCGCCGACCGGAATACGCTCGCGCTCATAGATATCGGCTTCGTGGAAGCCCAGCTCGTCGAAGTTCACACGGCGCTGGCCCTTGCAGGCATCGTCCAGGTTGCCGCCCGGCTCCAGCCGTTTGATCTCGGGCTGCTTGACGCGCCCCAGGGCTGTGACGTGGTAATTGACGAGTTCCACCGGTGTGTCCAACCTGAACGTGTACGTTTGCTCGTGCAGGCTGTGGAATCGCTCGTTGACGTCGGGCATGACGTCCGACGTGATACGACCACCGGGGAGCGGTACTTTCACCGTGTGTTCTTGGCCCAGATAACGCATGTCGGCGAAGCGCTCCAGCGCCATGTTTTGGTGCTGTACGCCTTCGCCGGCGAGGTCGTCCTGCGCCTGTTGCTCCATTCCCTCAAAAATCGCGCTCAAATCCTCTGGCGCCACCTCGTCGGTGCGCGTGATCGACGTGCGGATGTAGTCTCGGCGCAGATCGGCTGTCAGCATACCCCAGGCGGAGAAGACGGCCGGTTCCGTAGGCACGACTACCTCCTTGATGCGCAGCTCGCGCATCAGCGCGCCGGCGTGCATGGCGCCGCCGCCGCCAAAGGCCACCAGAATGAAATCGCGAGGATCGTGACCGCGGCGCACCGAGACCAGCTTCAGAGCATTGATCATGTTGGCGTCCGCGATGCGAATGACGCCCATGGCTGCTTGCTCCACGCTGAGGCCGAAGGCGTCGGCAATGGGTTGCATGGCGGCAGTGGCTTTCTCTACGTCCAGCGGGATCTGTCCGCCCAGGAAGTAATCAGGATTGATGCGCCCGGCCAGCACGTTGGCATCGGTCACCGTCGGTTTGTCACCACCCCAGCCATAGCAGGCGGGGCCGGGGTCGGCGCCGGCGCTGACGGGCCCGACGCGCAGTGCGCCGGCCTGGTCGATCCAGGCGATGGAGCCGCCGCCCGCGCCAATCTCCACGATATCCACCGTGGGCACTAATATGGGATAGCCGGCAAAGTCGCGCGTGTGTTCAATTTTGTACTCGGTCGTAATGCGCGGCGTGCCCTTGT
Organism: Candidatus Sulfomarinibacteraceae bacterium; assembly: GCA_035464315.1. Classification (GTDB taxonomy): domain Bacteria; phylum Chloroflexota; class Anaerolineae; order Promineifilales; family Promineifilaceae; genus JAAYYY01. The sequence goes on along the minus strand of DATHSI010000307.1, from coordinate 8,822 downwards.
CGACCAACGATGTCTTGGCCGTCGTGCCGCCGACGTCAAAGGAGATCACGTTGGGGGCGCCGACCAATTGGCCGATGTAGGCTGCGCCGATGACGCCGGCCACCGGTCCGGACTCCACCAGGTTTATCGGGGCCCGCTTTCCCGTCTCGAAGGTGGCGCTGCCGCCGTTGGATTGCATGACGTGCAGCGTTTCCTGGCGCATGCCCATCTTGCTCAAGTCTTCCTCCAGGTTGTCCAGGTAGTGGCGGGCGATGGGGTGGACGTAGCTGTTGAGCGCCGCCGTGCTGCTGCGCTCGTACTCGCGCCACTCCTGTGTGATCTGGTGGGAGAGGGTCAGGGGAATGTCCGGCGCCAACTCGTCGATGATCTCGCCGCATTCGATTTCGTGGCTGGGGTTTGCATAGGCGTGCAGGAAACAGACGGCGATGGCCTCGACGCCCTCTTCCTTGAAGCGCTGCACTGCTTCTCGCACATCCTCCTTGCTTAAGGGTTCCAGAACTTCGCCCTTGTAGTTGATGCGCTCCTTTGCTTCCAGGCGCAGATAGCGGGGAACGAACGGCTCAGGCTTTGTATAGTACATGTTGTAGATGTCGGGCCGGTTAGCGCGACCAATTTCGAGCACGTCCCGGAAGCCCTTTGTCGTCAACAGGCCGGTCTTGACTCCTTTGCGCTCGGTAAGAGCGTTGATAATCACGGTGGAGCCGTGGACGAAGAAGTTGGTGTCTGAGGCCGACAGCGCCGCCTGGCGCAGGGTTTCCACCACGCCTTCGGCGAAATTGGCCGGGGTGGTGGGCGCCTTCATCATCCCCACTTCGCCGGTTTCCTCATCCAGATAGGTCAGATCGGTGAACGTGCCACCGATGTCACTTGCAACGCGCATAGTTAACCTCCGTTTTGGCTGTTGATGGATATGAATGAATGGATTGCCATCACTTCTACTTCTACGGTTCTCTGCTTCGGGTCACGGTGCTTCTACCGTTGCAGGCTCTGCGGGAATCGCCCCCGGGTCCGGCGGGAGCTCATTCACGGGCTGGAACGGTTCTTCTCCCTGATATTGCGCCACGACGTCTGCGGGCTGGTCCAGCAGGAAACAACGAGCCACGTGCCGCGGCGAGGTATCGGTCATGACCGGATCGACTGCGCGGCAGATCTCCATCACGTGCGGGCAGCGCGTGTGGAAGCTGCAGCCGCTGGGGACGTTGACCGGGCTGGGAATCTCGCCTCTCGGTGCAATTTTGACGGGTTTGAGCGCTTCTTCTTCTGGCGAGAGCACGGGGATGGAGGAAAGGAGCATCTGGGTGTAGGGATGTTGTGGGCTCTCAAAGAATTCTGATGCCTCGGCCACCTCGCAGATGCGCCCCAGGTACATGATGGCCACACGCGAAGCGACGTTGCGCATCAGGCTCAGATCGTGTGTGATGAAAAGGTACGAAAGGTTCAGCTCGCGCTGTAGGCGAAGCAAGAGGTTGATCACCTTGCCCTGTACCGAAACGTCCAGCGCGGAAGTAGGCTCGTCGAGGATGATGAGTGAGGGATCGGTAGCCAGCGCCCGGGCAATGGCCACGATCTGCATTTCGCCGCCGCTCAACATGCGCGGGTATTTGTGCATGTATTCCGCGGGCAACTCTACCATTTCCAGGAGGCGAAGGATTTCCTGAGTGGTGTCTTTGTGCGGCTGGTGGATGCGCAGGGGCAGGGCCAGGATGTCGCGAATGGTGCGACGGGGGTTCAGCGACGAGCCCGGATCCTGAAACACAATCTGGATCTCTTTCTTCTGCTGCTGAGATCGCTCCTGATTGTCACCGTAGAGGTCTTCGCCGCGAAAGAAAATGTTGCCTGAAGTTGGCGTGTACATGCCCACGGTGATGTAGGCGACCGTGCTCTTACCGGAACCTGATTCGCCGACCAAGCCGAACGTCTCGCCCTGCTTGACAGAAAAGGAGACACCGTCGACGGCCTTAACCGTGATCGGTTCCCGCTCGACCGTGCCCTTGTGGCCGATGACAAAATGCTTCTTCAGGTTTTCCACGCGCAAAATTTCGTCACCCATTGGTTGCTGCCTGTGCTTTTTCCTGTTGGACCGTCTCTTCATCGTAGAGGAAGCAGGCCGTCCAATGGTCGGCGTCCACCTGGATCCTGGGCGGCTTCTTTTGCCGGCATATGTCCATGGCGTGCGGACAGCGGGGGTGGAAGCGACAGCCGGCCGGCGGCCGGCGATAGTTGGGAATGCGCCCGGGGATGCCGTGAGCGATGCCGCCGCCTGTGAGCTTGGGCACGGCCTGCATCAACCCCTGCGTGTAAGGATGCAATGGATTTTGGAACAGCTTGCGCGTGGGCGCCTCTTCGACGACGTTTCCCGCGTACATCACGTAGACGCGGTCGGTCATCTCGCGCACAACGCCCAGGGTGTGGGTGATCAGAATGACTGACTTGTCCTTCGTTTCCACCAGATTGTGCAGGAGACGCAGGACCTGATCCTGAATGGTAACGTCCAGCGATGTGCCCGGCTCGTCGGCGATGAGTAGCTCGGGGTCAGTGGCCAGGGCCATGCCGATACACACACGTTGCCTCATGCCGCCGCTCAGCTGCACAGGATAGCTGTCCAGAAGACGTTCTGGGTCGGCCAGAGCTACCTCGCGCAGAGGAATGACGGCGCGGGCGCGCAACTCGCGCTTTGACAGCCTGCGGTTCTCTGGCGACGCGTGGCGGATAATGGGGAGCAGCTGCTCCCCAATCGTAAACACCGGGTTCAGCGCCGCCGTTGGGTCCTGGAAGATCATGGACATCCCGTTGCCGCGCACCTGCTGCAGCTTCCGCTCACTCATCTCCAGGATCTTCTGTCCTTTGAACGTGATCTCGCCGCCGGTGATGCGGCCGGGCGGCGTGGGCAAGATGCGCAAGATCGACTTCATGGTGGTCGTCTTGCCGCATCCCGTTTCGCCCACCACGCCCACCTTTTCGCCAGGATAGACGCGAAGGCTGACGCCGTCCAGGACCTTGAGCACGCCGCCGTACACCTTGAACTCCACGCGAAGGTCTCGGACTTCCAGCAAAGGGGTTCTGCGGTCGCGCACGCTACACCTCCTCCGCCGCAAAGAGATCTCGGAGACCGTCGCCCAGCAGGTTGAAGCCCAGCACCACGACGACGATGCCCAGGGCGGGGAACAGGGAAATCCACCACTGGTCCGGCAGATACTTGGAGCCGCTGGCCACCATGGTCCCCAGACCGGGTCGGGGCGGTTGTACGCCCAGGCCCACGAAGCTGAGAGAAGCGCCGATGATGATCACCCACCCCATGTCCAGGCTCATCTTGGTGAAGATGGGCGACAGCGTGTTGGGCAAGATCTCGCGGAATAAGATGTGCGCGGTGCTGGCGCCGAGCACCTCCGCTGAGCTGACGAAGAATTCATTGCGCAGCGCGCTGGTAATGCCGTATACCAGCCGCGTATACCATGGCCACCACATCAAGGATACGGCAATCATGGAGTGCAGTAGATTAGGTTCCAGGACGGCGGCAATGGCCAGAGCCAGGATCAGGGGCGGGACTGCCAGAAAAATATCTGTGACGCGCATGATGATGGTGTCGATCAGCGTGTCCTGGTAGTAGCCGGCGATGAGCCCCAGCAGCACGCCGACAGGGACCACCAGCGTCAGGACAATGACGCCCATGCTCAGGGAGAAACGCAACCCGTAGATGGTGCGGCTGAAGATGTCCCGCCCGATTTCGTCCGTGCCGAAGAAATGCTCGGCGCTCGGCGGCTGCTGCGCGTTGGCGAAATCGGTAAACGGCCGGGTTGCGTGTTCGGGGTAGGGCGTGACGTATGGCGCAAACACGGCCAGCAAGACGACGAGCAGAATCGTCGCCGCCCCGAGGATAGACAATGGATTACGTGAGAACTTGTACCAGGCGCGCCCGATATTCTCGCGCCGGCTCTGCCAGCGCAACTGCTGGAGCTTGTCTGGGCTGATCGCCGGTGCTGTTGTTGCGGTTCGTTCTGCCATCGCTAGTCGCTCCTTGCCGCCCGCAGCCCGATTCTGGGATCCAATCGAGCCACGATGAGGTCGACGAGAATGTTCACGATGATGAAGACGACGCCCAGCACCAGGATGACGGCCGAAATGGCGTTGAGGTCCTTGCGCAGGATGGCGTTCATGCCATAGCGAGAAAGGCCGGGCCAGACGAAGATCAGCTCCACTAGAAAGGCGTTACTGAGGCTGGCCGCAAAGTCCAGGCCCATGATGGAGATGGTGGGAATGAGCGATGGTTTCAGCAGGAAGCGACCCATGACCAGCCGTTCCGGCAGACCCAGCGCCCGACCCGCGGCGATATAATCCTTGCTCAGGTTTTCGGACATGCTGGCCCGCGTGATGCGCGCCTCCTGGGCCATGGCGCCCATGGCCACGGCCAGCGCGGGGAGCACCAGGTGGTGGACGGCGTCGATGAAGGCGGCGAAGTTTCCGGCCAGCAAGGCGTCTACGGTCATGAAGCCGGTTACTCGAGGTGGGCGAGGGACGCTGTCGCTGAGGCGCCCGATGGTTGGAAACCAGTCCAGCACGTAGCCGAAGATCAGGAGGAAGACGATGGCGAAGACGAACGAGGGCGTCACGACGCCCATGTAGGAGATGATGCGTACAACGTTGTCGATCAGTTTGTCCTTGTGCCGCGCCGAGAGGGTGCCCAGACCGATACCCAGTACAGCGGTAATGAGCAGGGCGAAAAGAGCCAGCTCCAGTGAGGCGGGAAAGAATTCGGTGATGTCCTGGGCAACGGCGCGCCGCGTGACCAGCGAGATTCCAAAGTTGCCTTGCAGTGCGTCGCGGAGCCAGTAGAAGTACTGTACCGGCAAGCTCTCATCAAGGTGCATTTGCTGGCGCAGATTGTCCACGACCCAATCGGGCGCGCGTGCGCCAACTGCAACCCGGGCCGGGTCACCGGGCATGACGCGACCGATGATGAAGATCACGATGGATAGCCCAAACAAAACGAAGACGGAGTGAACGGTGCGGCGCGTAATGAAGCTGAGAAATTTCATATGCCTCCTACGTCTGGCGATTTCTGGAGGAGCCGCCGGTCACCAGGCGGGCAGCGGCTCCTCCGTGAGACCGCCGATTACTGCGACGGAGGATTCACACCGATCATGGGGGCAAAGAAGTAGTGCCCTTGAACGGCGCTCATCTCACCGTTGACGGCAGGCCAATCAACGTAATCCTGATAGGCGTGTTTCTCTACCTGGTCGTAGACGAAGATGGACGGCGCCAGTTCTGCAATGTAGTCCTGGAGTTCATGGTATTTCTGGAATCGTTCCTCGCGGTCGATTGTGGATACTGCTTCCTCAACCATGGCGTCGAATTCCTCGTCTAAGAGCCATTCGTTCTGCAACCACTGGTCGGCCGTGTCTGGGTGATAGCGCTGCTGTAGCATGACGCCAGCCTCTGGTAGATCAGCAGTGACGTAGACGGAGACGATGTGCGGGCTGGTGTCCTGGCTGCTCATGTTCTCCACGGTGCTCAGCCAGGGTACCGAAGTTACTTCTACGGGCATGCCGATCTCGGCCATGTTGGACTGGAAGAGAAGGGCAAACTTCTCTTCGTCCGGCACCTCGGAAACCCAGTGGAATTCAACGGGATACTGGTCTAAGCTGTCTGCGTACTGGCACTGGTCCAACTCTTCCATCGCCCTGTCGAGGTCGCGTGAGAAGTTGAAGACATCGGGGTTGTGGCCGCCCGTGCTTATCGGGGCCGGCCCAACCGACTGTTGGGTGCCTTCCCACTCCAGGCTTATCGCCGTATCATAGTCGAAGGCATAGGCCATCGCCCGACGGCAGTGGATGTCGTCCGTCGGCGGTATCGTGGTGTTGATCATGAAGTAAAATTCGTTCATCGTGGGAATGGCGGCGATGTTGATGCCCTCGATCTGATCCAGCGCCTGCAGCGCTTCTACCGTCTGCCACTGGTCGCTGATCTCCAGTTGCTGGTCGTTCATCAGCGTGCGCACCGTTGCCGTCTCTGTGGTGGCGATGAAGCGCAGCTGGTCAGGCGCGTCGTCGCGGAACTCGCCCCACCAGTCCTCGAATTTGTCCATCAGCAGGTACTCTTCCAGAGGAAAGTCGACGACTTGATAGGGGCCGGACCCGGCGTCGTTGGTCAGCAGCCAATCCTTGCCATAGTCGCCCTCCTCACCGTAAGCGCCCTCGGCGGCGGTGTTTTCCCGCACCAGGTCCTCATTGAGGATGTAGAGGCGCACGAGGCTGCTGAGGAAGAGGCCGCTGGGGTTGTTCAGCGTAAACTCAACCGTGTGTTCGTCGACGGCGCTGGCGCTCTGTACGTTGTCGAAGAGATAGGCGAAGCCTTCGCCAATATTCTGCAGGCGCTCCAGGCTGTAGACGACGTCGCTGGCTTCGAGCGGTGTGCCATCGTGGAAAGTGACGTCATCACGCAGCGTGAAGGTCCACGTGAGGCCATCGTCAGACGTTTCCCACGATTCGGCCACCCAGGGATCGACCCCTCCATCCACGTTGGGAAAGACTAGCGTGTCGTAGAGGTTGACCAGTGAGGCTGACGAGGAAAAGTCATTCCCCACGGCGGGATCGATAAACGTGGGCCAGGAGAAAGTGGCGCGCAGGACACGCATTCCAGGCGCCGGCTCTGCTACTTCTGGTTCGGCGTCGTCCTCTTCGCTCTCTGTTCCAGGCTCCGCTTGCTCTTCCTGTGCTGCGGGCGCGGTATCATCATCCTCGGCCTCTGGGGGCGCCTGCTGGCAGGCAGCGAGCGCCATTGCAATTACAAGTAGTATCAGTAATAGACGTTTCATGGGTTCTCCTCCTACCAAGTGACCAGGTTAAACCACAATAAGGTATGACGGGGACGGCTTAGACCGGACGTTTAGAAAATCTGACTGGGTCTCTTCAATACGCATCACCTCCATGAGACGTTTCCGGCGTTGCATGAACTCACCACTCTTCATTGCTGCAGGGAAACGTACGCCGGATCGTAGTCAGGCGCCTCCAGAATCAGTTCTCCTGCAACAGCAGCATGGCGCAACGTCGCCAGAAACAGAACTGTGTCCGCGACTGTTTGCGCGGACAGTAGCAAGCTGGGATCGATATCCGGCGTCGCCTTCCAGCGCATAGGTGTATCAACCGGGCCGGGACAGAGCGTGTTCACGCGGATCCCGGCGGGGCGCAGTTCTTTGGCCAAGGCGCGACTTAGTCCAATGACACCAGCCTTGGCTGCAGTGTAAGCCGTCACCTGCTGGTGGCCTGTCAAGCCTACCTTTGAGGCCAGGTTGACAACCAGGGCCCCGTCGGCGGCGCGAAGCAAGCCCAGGAGCGCGCGAATTACAAGGAATGTGCCCTTCAGATTTGTGTCGATGACCCGGTCCCAGTCTGATTCACTGATCTTTTCCAGCGGGGCGATGAGCGCGGCGCCGGCGCAGTTGACTAATAGATCGACGGCTTCGAATCGTTGTGAAAGCCAGCCTGCCAGGCCATCTATCTCCGCAGCGTCGGTCACGTCGGCGGGGAAGGCGAGGGCCGAACCGCCAGCCTTGCCAATTTCATCGACCACAGCATCGAGGTCAGTATGCGAGCGGGCGACGACGACCACCGTTGCGCCGGCCGCCGCCAGTCGAATCGCTGTGGCGCGACCAATGCCTCGTCCCCCGCCTGTTATGACAGCGACCATATGTGTGAGATCGCCGGCTGTCATGTGAGCGTCGACATCCGACATGGGCCTCTCTCTTCTTTTGTTGTACGGTTACTGTGAGTTTCTCGTGACGTCAGCTATCTTGCTGGTTGTGCTCATTCTTGCTCTTCTGCAGCATTTGGATCAGGGCGTCGGCCGTTTTCTCCAGGCCAACACGCGTTAGCGTTTCCACCGCCTCGGCGTCTCCCTGGCGCAGCTTTTCCAGAAGTTCCTGGTGATCGGGCACCGTCGTGCCATAGACCCTGTCCAGGGTAAAAGCCATGCGGCGGTAGACATTGGCCAGGTCCATGTGCTTCATGATCATCTTGTGGAGGCGGGTCTGTTCGGGAATGGCGTAGAGCGTCCGGTAAAACTCGCGGTTCACTTCCAACAACTTCAGACGCTCGCTCTTCGCATACAGGGACTCCATCTGGCGCACGAACGCCTCCAGTTTCTCCAGGTCGCTCTCCGTCACCTCCTGCGCCGCCAGATAGGCCGCGTAGCCTTCCAGCGCGATGCGGACGCAGTAGATTTCCTGCAACTCTTCCAGAGAAAAGTCGGCAACGGCAGCACCCTTGTAAGCAGAAATCGTAACCAGTCCCTCGGAATCAAGCTTGTGGAGCGCTTCGCGAATGGGGGTGCGACTGACGCCCAACTGCTCGGCCAGCGTGCTCTGTACCAGGCGTGCGCCGGGCTTGAGCGTACGGCTGAGGATGAGACTACGAAGATGATCGACGACTGTTTCCTGTGTGGTATGACGAACGAGATAAGTTTTCTCGCCATCCGATTCGGGCATCGAGGTGCTCCTGAGAGTGTCTTGTCCGATGGCACTGAAAAGATCGCGATGTACCGCTTTCAAACCAACGTTGAATACTGGATTGGATACAATATACAAAATCCAAAATCGCCTGTCAACAAAGTGAAAGAGTTCACAATTTCCAGGCTGCTTCAGGGGGAAGAGACGGAGAAACGGGGGCGGTGGGCCGCGACGAGGAGCGTGGGGCGGCGCCTTTGTAGGCGGAAATGGTTACGAGTCTTTCGGAATCCAGCTCGTGGAGCGCTTCGCGAATGGGGGTGCGACTGACGCCCAACTGCTCGGCCAGCGTGCTCTGTACCAGGCGTGCGCCGGGCTTGAGCGT
>DATHSI010000306.1:0-6041 GCA_035464315.1 Candidatus Sulfomarinibacteraceae bacterium | reverse complement strand
GAACGCGCTTTCACGGCGCGTTTTTTCGTTCTGGAGGGGAGGCCGGCCTAACCAGGGTGGCACCACGGGAGAATGAGCGCTCTCGTCCCTTCGGGGATGAGGGCGTTTTTATTTTTGGCGCGTTCGCAAGGCGCGGTTTTGCAATGGTGTACAAGGAGGAATGAATAATGGCTGAGCAGTATAAGTATATTCTGGACGAGAGCCGGGTGCCGGAAGCGTGGTATAACATCAACGCCGATATCCCGGTGCCGCCGTCCCCCGTGCTCCATCCGGGCACGCGCGAACCCGTGACGCCGGAGTTTTTGAGCGCGCTATTTCCCATGTCTCTGATCCAGCAAGAAGTGAGTAGCGAGCGCTGGATCGAGATTCCTGAGCCGGTGCGCGAGGCCTATAAGTTGTGGCGGCCTACACCGCTTTTCCGCGCCCGCCGTCTGGAGCAGATGCTGGATACGCCGGCCCACATTTACTACAAATACGAAGGTGTGAGTCCCGTCGGATCACACAAGCCCAATACGGCGGTGGCCCAGGCCTTCTACAACAAGGAGGCCGGCACAAAGGCGCTGACCACGGAGACCGGGGCCGGGCAGTGGGGCTCTGCTCTAGCCATGGCCTGTAACTTCTTTAATCTGGATCTGGAAGTGTACATGGTGAAGGTCTCTTTTCAACAGAAACCGTACCGGCGCGTGATTATGGAGACGTATGGCGCGACAGTCTATGCCAGTCCCACCGACCGCACGGAGTATGGGCGCAAACTGCTGTCGGCGCAGCCCGATAGTCCAGGCTCCCTGGGTATTGCCATTTCGGAGGCGGTGGAAGCGGCGGCGACCTCTGGCGGCGCGAAGAAGTACAGCCTGGGTTCGGTGCTGAACCACGTGCTCACGCACCAGTCCGTCATTGGTCTGGAAGCCTTGGAGCAGATGGAGATGACTGGCGAATATCCGGATGTGATTATCGGCTGCGCCGGCGGCGGCTCCAACTTTGCCGGCTTTGCCTATCCCTTCCTGCACCAGAACTTCACGAACGGCAAGAAAACAAAGGTGATCGCCGCCGAACCCACGTCCTGTCCCACGCTCACGCGCGGTCAGTACACGTTCGATTACGGCGATACGGCGGCAATGGCGCCCATCGTCAAGATGCACACCCTGGGCCATGACTTTGTGCCGCCCAGCATCCACGCCGGCGGGCTACGTTACCACGGCATGGCGCCCAGCGTCAGCGCTCTGGTTGATTACGGCGAGATCGAGGCTCGCGCCGTGCCGCAACTGCCCACGTTCGAGGCGGCGGTGCAATTCGCCCGGGCAGAGGGGATTTTGCCCGCGCCGGAGTCGGCCCACGCCGTTCGCGTGGCAGTGGACGAGGCGCTGGCCTGCAAGGAAAGCGGCGAGGCGCGCGTGATCGCCTTTAACCTGTCGGGGCACGGCCATTTCGACATGGGCGCGTACGACGCTTACTTCAAGGGCGAGTTGGAGGATTACGAGTATCCCGAGGAGGCGGTGGCCCAGGCCATGACTCACCTGCCGGAGATTACTCTGTAGCGGATGAACCAGTACGTAATCAGTGGCGTCAGGCAGTTCGCCATGCGCCTGCCGCGGGTCCTGACGCCCGAGAGGAGTGATCATGTTACATAGTAGCGAGCGGGGCGAATCAGTGAGTGAGTCGGTGTACCGGCCGGGCCTGGATCAGTTTCGCCGGCTGGCGGAGGGGCCGGCGAACCTGGTACCCGTCTATCGCGAATTTGCGGCCGATCTGGAAACACCGGTATCGGTTTATCTGAAGCTGATGGACAGCATGGGGCCGTCTTTCTTGCTTGAGTCGGTAGAAGGCGGCGAGCAGGTGGGCCGTTACTCCTTCGTCGGTGTGGATCCTCGCGGCATGGTCGCGCTGCACGGACGGGAAGTCGAAGAGATCCACCAGGGTCAGGCAGAACGCCGCGAGCTGGACGACGGCGAAGATGTCCTGGATGTGCTGCGGGCAGAGCTGGACCGCTTCCGTCCTGCCGGCGTGCCTGGATTGCCGCGCTTCAGCGGCGGCGCGGTAGGCTACCTGGGCTATGATGTGGTGCGTTTCTTCGAACGCCTGCCGGATTCTGCGGAGAGCGTGCTTGACATTCCCGACGCCATCTTTCTGCTGGCGGATACGTTGGTGGTCTTTGACCACGCGCATCACCGTCTGCTGATCCTGTCCAACGCGCGCACGGACGGTGACGTGGAAGCGGCGTACGTGGACGCCATCCAGCGCATCGAACGGGTCAGCGAGCGCCTGTTGCGACCCCTACCGGCTATTCCACACTTGCGTTGGGATGCACACCGCGACGGCCAAGCGTCGCCTGAATTGCGTTCTAACGTCAGCCAGGAGCAGTTTGAGGCAATGGTCAGCCAGGCCAAGGAGCACATCGCCGCCGGTGACATTTTCCAGGTCGTATTGAGCCAGCGGCTGAGCCGGCAAACGCGTGCGCACCCGTTCGCCGTCTATCGCGCCTTGCGCATGCTCAACCCCTCACCGTATATGTTCTACTTCGACTTTGGCCGTTATGATCTGCAGGTGATCGGGGCCTCGCCCGAAATGCACGTGCGCCTGGAGGACGGCGTAGCCAGTGTGCGGCCCATTGCCGGCACGCGCCGCCGCGGAAAAGACGAAGATGAGGACATGACGCTGGCGGAGGAGCTGCTGGATGATCCCAAGGAACGGGCGGAGCACGTGATGCTCGTGGATCTGGGACGCAATGACATCGGCCGCGTCAGCGAGTATGGCAGTGTGAATGTGCGCGAGCTGCTGGCTGTGGAACGCTACAGCCACGTGATGCACCTGGTGAGCCAGGTGGAGGGTCGCCTGCGCGCCGGCCTGGATGCGTTCGACCTGATGCGCGCCACGTTCCCGGCAGGCACGGTCAGCGGCGCGCCCAAGGTGCGGGCCATGGAGATTGTGGAGGAATTGGAAGGCGAGCGCCGTGGCCTGTATGCCGGCGCTATCGGCTATTTCAGTTACGATGGTAGTATGGACACGTGTATTGCCATTCGCACGATGCTCATGAAAGAGGACATGGTTTACGTGCAGGCGGGCGCGGGCATTGTGGCGGACAGCGACCCTGCCCAAGAACATCAAGAATGTCTTAACAAGGCGCGCGCGCTGGCGGTGGCCATCGAGCGCGCAGAACAAGGTTTGTTGTAGCAGGCCGGCGGTGGGTGAAGGACCCTTCACCCAGTGATGAGTGCATCATCCAGCGCCAGGCGCTACCGAGGAGTAACTGCTTATGGAGAAAAAACGACTACTAACGGGCGACCGGCCTACCGGGCGCATGCATCTGGGCCACTATGTGGGCAGTATTAAGAATCGCGTGGCTCTGCAGGATGAATATGAAAGCTACTTTCTGATCGCCGACCTACACATGCTCACGACGAAGAACAGCAAGGACGACATTTTTAACATTCGCACCAATGCCTATGAAGTAGCGATTGCCAATCTGGCATCCGGCCTGGATCCATCCAGGTGCACCATTTACCTGCAGAGCGCGATTCACGCCGTTTACGAGATGAACCTCTTCTTTGAGATGTTGGTCACCGTGCCGCGGCTGAGCCGGCTCCCCTCGCTCAAGGATATGGCTCGCGACGCGCATCTAAACGAAATGCCTTTTGGTCTGCTGGGCTATCCTGTGCTGCAGGCCGCGGACATTCTGATGCCGCGCGCACATCTTGTGCCGGTAGGTAAAGACAATCAGGCGCACGTGGAAATTACGCGCGAAATCGCCCGTCGTTTCAACTATCTCTATGACGAGATTTTCCCCGTTCCCGACTACCTGGTGGAGGGTGAAACATTGGTGGGCACCGACGGCAACGCCAAGATGAGCAAGAGCCTGGACAATGCCATCTATCTCTTTGACGATGCCAAAACGGTGGTGAAGAAAGTGCACGGCATGTACACCGATCCCAAGCGCATTCGCGCTGATATTCCGGGCACGGTCGAGGGCAATCCGGTCTTCATTTACCACGATTACTTCAACCCCGACCCTGAAGAAGTCGAGGATCTGAAAACACGCTATCGTGAGGGGCGTGTGGGCGACGTGGAAGTGAAGGAAAAGCTGGCGCGGGCCATCAACAATTTCCTGGATCCTATTCGCGAGCGGCGCCAGGAGATTGAGCAGGATAGCGGCTTTGTGGAGCAAGTGATCTACGAGGGCACTGTGCGCGCCAGCGAAATCGCCGAGGATACCTTGCTGAAGATGAAGAAGGCGATGGGCCTGACCGGCGTATGGAACAAGTTTAGCCGCAAGGGGCGCAAGCGCCTGGAAAAGAAGGGCGCCATTCGAGAGGCTGCCGGCGAGGCGAGCGCCGCATAGGGGCATTGACCCACAGGAGATCGTTATGATTGTCGTAATCGATAATTACGACTCTTTCACCTACAATCTGGTGCAATACCTGGGCGAGCTAGGCGCTGAACCGACGGTTTATCGTAATGACGCCATCACAGTGGAACAGTTGCGCGAGTTAGCGCCGGAGCATATCGTGATCAGTCCCGGCCCTGGGATGCCTGATGATGGCGGCGTCTCCAACGATGTGATTCGCGAGCTAGGTCCGACGACGCGCGTGTTGGGCGTTTGCCTGGGCCATCAATGTATGGGCCAGGTTTTCGGCGGGCAGGTGCGGCGCGCTCAACGCCTGATGCATGGCAAGACCTCCGCGGTCTATCACAAGGGGCAGGGGCTTTTCTACGGTGTGCCCAGCCCCTTTCAGGCCACCCGCTATCACTCGCTCATTGTGGAGGAGCCGCTGCCGGATGTCCTGGAGGTGACCGCTTTCACCAGCCACGGTGAGATTATGGGCCTGCGGCACAAGGAGTATCCTGTCGTGGGCGTTCAGTTTCATCCCGAGAGCATTCTGACAGAGCATGGAAAGCGCTTGCTGCAAAACTTCTTGGATGGCAGGTAGCGCCTCTCATGATTAATCGTGTGTAGAAAGGAGACGTTCGTATGCCTCTGAAATCGGCGATAGCCAAAGTGATCAACGGGCGCGATCTGACGCTGGAGGAGGCGGAAGCAGCCATGGACGTGATCATGAGCGGCGAGGCCACGCCGGCGCAGATTGGGAGCTACCTGACGGCGTTGCGTATGAAGGGCGAAACGGTGGCCGAAATTGCCGGCAGCGCCCGCTCCATGCGCGCGCACGTCATCGGGGTCGATCCATCCACGCCGGATGGGGAAATGCTGGTTGATACCTGTGGCACCGGCGGCGACGGCAAGCACACCTTTAACATCTCCACCACGGCGGCCTTTGTGGTGGCAGGGGCCGGTGTGCGCGTGGCCAAACACGGCAACCGCGCCGCCAGCAGCCGCAGCGGCTCCGCCGACGTGCTCATGGCTCTGGGCGGCAATCTGGATCTGGAACCGGAGCAGGTGGCCGACTGTGTGGACGAGGTCGGCATCGGCTTCCTGTACGCCATTCACCACCATCCGGCGATGCGATTTGCCATCGGCCCACGGCGCGAGATAGGCCAGCGCACCATCTTTAACGTGCTGGGGCCGCTCACCAATCCCGCCGGCGCGACGCACCAGCTTATCGGCGTCTACGACGGCGCGCTCACGGAGCGCATGGCGCGGGTGCTGGGCGAACTGGGAAGCCAGGGCGCGTACGTGGTGCACGGCGCAGACGGCCTCGATGAGCTGTCGGTCACCGGCGTCAATCACATCAGCTATCTCAAGGACGGCGCGGTAACCAGTTTCACGCTCGATCCCCAGGCGCTTGATTTGCCGCTGGCGAGCGTGGGCGATCTGGTGGGCGGCGAGCCGCAGGAGAACGCACTCATCACACGGGACGTGCTCAGCGGGAAAGACCGCGGCCCGCGACGTGACGTTGTGCTGCTTAATGCTGCTGCCGTTCTCAGCGTAGACGACAATGACTGGCAGCGAGGCCTGACCCGGGCCCGAGAGTCGATTGACAGCGGCGCGGCGTTGGATATCCTGGAAAGGTGGATTGAGAAGACGAACGAGTATGGGTGATTGGAGATCGGAGATTGGAGATGGAGATTGGAGAGCGGGAGTGACGCTCCAG
>DATHSI010000305.1:0-7326 GCA_035464315.1 Candidatus Sulfomarinibacteraceae bacterium | reverse complement strand
AGAGCAAGGACCCTCCCGGAGGATGGCTTAACGCTAGCAACCTCCGGGAGGGTCATCAACTACTCAACCTACAAACCTGCAACCTGCAAACCTGCAACCTTCTTATCACCTCAGTATCAGCGGCAGCAAGAGGCGCCACTCCTGTTTCGGCAAGACTTCCATCACTGCCACCACCGTCTGCGAGCCATTAGGCGCGCCGGGGGCGGTGACCACAATCTCGCCGGTGTAGGTGCCGGGCGCCAGTCCCGCCGGGTCCAGCGTGACCATCATACTGCCCGGCGTCTCGCCGTCCAGGGGCGTCACAGACAACCAGTCGCTGTCCTTGCTGGCGCTGAAGGAAAGGGGCGCGGCGTCGCTGCGCACGGTCATGGTGTACGCGAAGGAGTCGCCGCCCATTTCTACGATGTGGTTCACCGTGTTGGGGGCCACGCGCAGCAAGTTCGGCTCCTCGTCATCGCCAGACAAGACGGTGATGGTGATCTGATCCTGATCGGTCAGGCCGTCCGAATCGGTTGCTTCCAGGGTGATGACGTGCTGGCCCGTGCTCAGGTCCACCGTGCTCAGGTTGCTGCCTGTGCCCAGGAAGCCGTCACGGTCCGACGTCCAGGAAAGCGCGTCGTCGCTCAGCAGGCCGTCCTCCCCGTCGTGCGCCTCGCCGTTCAGCGATACCAGTTGCGCGGGCCAGAAAAGTGCCTCGTCGGCCGGCGAGATGATGTTCGCCTGGGGCGCGTGTAGCGGCAAGTAGAAGGCGCCGGTGGTGTCGCTGTTGCTGCGCAGCCCGTCGCTGCTGATTACCTTCAGCTGGCTGGGGCCGCCGCCGGGCAGCTGGTCGGTGTGCAGCGTCAGGCTGGGGCTGATCAGGCCCGTGGCCAACACTTCCCAGTTCTCGCCGCCGTTGTTGCTGAAGAGGACGGTGTGCGTCAGATCGTCGCCGTCGGGGTCCGAAGCCTCCCATTCGAACTGGATCGGACCGGAGGGGTGTTCGGAGTTGGATGGCGGGAACGTAATCTCCACCTGCGGATCGTGCTCGCTCATCTCCTGACTGGCGACCGTGTGGCCCTCGCGCACAATCTCCACGCGCTGCAGACCGCCAGGCGCGGGCACTGCCAGGGCGATGACCGCGGGCCGGCCCGTCTCTTCCTCGCTATCCGTCAGTTCCATGGGCTGGAAGGGATGGCTGGCCAGCTCGCTGTCGCCGTTGCCCAGCAGGCGCAGGGTCCAGTCGCCTGGCTCAGGAAGGGGTACGCTGCCCGGCTCGTCCAGCAGATACATGTCGAACAGTTCCGCCGTGCCCGCGTCCAGGTCGGCCAGACCGCTGACCACCAGGAACGACTCAGACGTGCCCACCGGCGCGCTGGAAATCGGCCCCACGGAGCCTACGGTTTCCAGGTAGTCGCGGATCCCTTCGTAGGTGAAGTCCGAGATCCACTGGTTGTTGCAGTAGGTCATCACGTCGCGCCAGTTGGAATCGTAGATGGTGTGGTCTTCGATGTCGAAGCCGAAGATGGCCGTGTTGCCCGTCAGCGCGGGGCTGATGCGGCCAAAGCTGTAAGGATAGGACACGCCGCCGCCCGCGCCGCAAAACTCGGCGTGATAGCGGTCGCGCGTGTGGGCGATTTCGTGCGCGCCGTACCAGTCGCCGTAGGTGCCGTCAGTGTCCCAGGCCCATCCGCCGCTGGGGGTGCCTGTGGGGCCGGCGGCAATTGTCGAGGGAATGTCCAGCGCCTTGCCGCGCATGAAGCCGCCGCCGTCGTCCACGATGCCGTAGTAGATGATGCGACCGTCTTCGCCGGCAAAGATGATGCGCAGAATTTTGCCCAGCGCCAGGTAACCGTGCAGCTCGTCCACGTCGGGCAGGCCGTCTTTAGGATAGGTGAAGGTATGGCGCGTCACGTTCAACTGGTGGATAGGATAGGCGCGGCGCAACCAGGACTCCAACCCTTCGAGGTGGCTAGCATCGGCAACATAGGTTGTGCCGCCCGCCGTGTACTGCACGTTGTACAAACGCAGGGCCATGGACGGCGTGCTCAGGAAGGGCACGGTGAGGCTGGATACGTTGTCGGAGGGGTCGGGATCGCCCTTGGCATTAGCCGGGTCCAGGCGCGCGGTCAGGGTCAGGTTGCCCGCCGCGGTCCAGGAACTGGGCAATTCGAACAGGAAGCTGTCGTTCACCTGCCCACGGTCCGGGCTGACGCGCACGTCGATGTCCGCGCCGGGGTTGAGCGGGCTCAGGGTGGGATACAACGTCGTCCCGCCCTTGCTGCCGGACAGCGTGGCATAGACGTCCTGCACGGTGCTGGGGGCGCTGACGTGCACGCGCACGAAGGTGCGCTTGCCGGCGATCAGCTCCACGCTGTTGTTCAGGTCCTGGATGGCCTGCGTCACCTCGATGTTGTCGATCTGCATGTCTTCGCCGTCTGGGATATTGGCCGTGCCCGCCCACTCGATCATCTGGCGCAGGTAGGCGTCGCTGCCGGGGTCGATGCTCAGGCTGCCGATATTGCCGGTGTGGAAAACGAGGCGCCCGCTGCCGTACTGGCCGGCCAGCAGCGCGGCGATTGGGTCGTTGACGGCTTTGGCCAAAATTGTCCAACCGGGCCCTAACTGGCTGATGGGCACCGTGTCGAAATTGCCAGACAGATCATCTGGGGTCAGACCGTTGAGGATGGGATGGGTGGAGCCGGCTGCGGTGAATTCCACCGGACCCGGCGCGGAGGGATATTCAGGCCAGGCGATATCGCTGACTGTCATCTCGAAGCCCGGCGGGTAAACGTCTACCGTGCCTTCGAGATTGGGCTGGGAGACGATGAGGCCGCCGCCGTTGTCCACGAAGCTTTGCAGGTCCGCGGCCTTGCTGTCCACCGCATCACCTTCGTCAAAAGCGATGTAGATCACATCGAACGCGGACAGGTTGGCCGGGAAATTGGCTACACTGTTCACTTCCGTGGTATTGGTGAATAGGTTGGCCACACGGCCACAGGGGTCAGAATCGAGGCGCTGTGTGAAGCACAGCACGCTCAGGCTGCCGTTTGGCGCTTGGGACGGCGGCGCGTCGTCTGTCTGCGCCTGGACGGCGGGCGTTTCGCCGATTACGTTGCCGCTTTCGTCGATTTGGGCCGTTGGTGTGGGGTCTTGTGTGTAGGTGTGGCCGGCCTGCACGCCGGCGGTGACAAGAAGAAGGGTCAGAATCAGCAAACAGACATAAAGGACGTGTTTCCTGGACACAAACAACCACTCTTTCAATTTTCATTCTCCTTCCGTGCGAGGGTTTCTGGCTCCCACAGCGCGAAAGACATGGAGGCACACAGAAATCATGGCTTTCGCGCGTGGCAGGCACAGAGATGTTACCCCTTCCGGTACTGGATAAATCTACCCCTTATGAACGTTTCACCACGCAAAATTCCGGCACGATGCTGCGAGCTCCGTTGCGACTCCGACCAAATACTTAGGGCCTTTCTCGGCCTAAAGGTCGATGCGTTGCAGGTCGCCGTCAGGTTACGATAGTGGCGGTGACGATAATGCTCGTCGCCAAAAATCCGATCTAGGAGTGTGTAAAATGTTTCGAAAGCTCCTTCCTTTTCTTCTCCTTGTTGTGCTTCTCGCCGCGTTATCAGCCTGTGGCTCGCTGATCACGAGTAGCGACACAGGAACTCCGGAGCCGATCCTGCAGCCCACTGAGGAAGTCCTCCCGGTGGATGTGCCGGCAGGACCCGGCGGACTGCCGCCAGAAGACGCTGTGGGCCTACAGCCCATTGAGGTGGGTCACGTGGGCGTCGAAATCGGCGTCGGTTCGCCCATCCCCGTCACGGCGCAGATCGCAGGCACCTGGCCCACGCTCTGCGCCCAGATCGGGGAGATCTCGATGGTGCGCGAGGGCAACCAGTTCCACGTTACCCTGATGGCTAATCCCGGCCCGGACGACTGCCCGCCGGACAATATGGGCCTACCGTTTGGCATGGGCCTGCCCATTAACGCCACCGGCGACCTGGCCGACGGTGAGTACACGGTGACGGTCAACGGCGTCAGCGCCACGTTCCAGGTGCCCCTGACGCCCACCGTGCCGGTTGATCCTGACACGGGCGCGCCGGTGGATACCCCGCCTGAGGGCGGCGAACCCGGCGCGGTGGCTTCGTTCTGCTCCGACGTGCCGCGCCCGGCCGTCATCTTGCTGGAGTACGGATTAGGTTATCTGGTTGCCGACCCTGTGAGCGGGGCCGAGTGTGAGCTGGGGCTTGGCGGTGACGCACCAGGCCAGGTGCAGGCGGCTGGAGAAGCACTGTACTGGTCGCGCCTCGAAGGCGGGACCTACGTCGTGCGACGGATGGTGCAGGATGGCCAGGTGAGCGAGCTGTCGTTTGCCGCGGCGGACATGCAGGAGGCGATGGCCTTTCACACGTTTATTGTCTCCGGAGACGGCAGCCGCATCGCCTGGGCTTACGGCGGCCCGCCCGCCGGGCAAAGCTCCGGCGCCCCAATCAGCCAGTTGTGGGTGGCAAGCGTCGACGGCGAGGACGTCGTGTCGCCTCTGCCGGCGTATGAGTCGGGCGACGTGCATCAGCGCGGCCTGACGCCCGTGCGCTTTAGCGACGACAACAGCACGCTGTACTATACCGTGCAGCCGATGGGGTTGGGCGGCTCGTGGATCGCCTTCGTGGGCCGTTATGACAACCTGTACGCGCTGCGCCTGAACAGCGACGCCGAGCCAACGCTCATCTTCGACTGCGCCGAACATAACACCTTGCTGTGCATCGGGGATTTCTACGAAGTGGACGGTCAGGTGAGCGCGCTGGCCTACGTGGACGGGGGCAGCGTGGTCATCCAGAACGGCGAGGGCCAGGTGTTGAACACGCTGACGCCCGAGGCCGAGTACGTAGGGTATCCGACCTTTGGGCCGGGAGGCGAGCTGGTTTTCTATAGCGCCGACATCAGGGACGACGAGCCGCTGCCGGAACGGGCCAGCCTGCACCGTGTGGCTCCGCCCACTGCAGCGGATGAGGTACTGGTCAGCGATCCGGGCCTGCTTCCTCCCCAGGGCTGGCTCGATGCCACGCGCATCATCGTCGGCTACACGGACGGGGGCCAGAGCTGGGGTACAGCCATGGTGGGGCTGGACGGCTCTCTGCGCCAGGTCGGCGCTCGACCCAACGCCTACTTCGCGGGTGTGATCCCCGCACCCTGAGCGACCCCAGACCAGGGCCGTTCGCGACCCCTGTTACGCAGGTGGGAGATCGTTGCCCGTAGGCCACGATTTCCCACCTGCCCGTGTCATTTTCTTTCACATGCGGTTTCCCCATAGAGAAGGGCGAGCGCCAGGCTGGCGCGAATAGTTGTCCCCACGGCTAAAACGGAGGATAATTATGAGTAGCAGTCCATCGCCTGAGGACAAAGGGGGGACCATGAGCGGTAAACGAGCGGGAGCATACTCTGGTGAGCCACCCCGGCTGCTGTTCGCGGGCGTCGTGGGCCTTTTGCTACTGCTCGTCTGGATCCTGGACATTGTTAGCGGACCCCGCCTTACCATCTCCCTCTTCTATCTTTTACCCGTGGGGCTGAGCGCCTGGTTTCTGGGGCTATGGGCCGGCTTCATCGTCGCCGGCGTCAGCGTCGGCGCCTGGCTGTTCACGGAATTGAGCACCAACGTCACGCTATCCGAACCACTCGTGCCTTACTTGAACGCGGCCATTCGCCTCGGCTTCTTTCTCGTCGTGGCCTACGGGGTTTCCACCCTGAGAGCGGCCCGCACGCGCCAGGCGGAGCTGACTACGTTCATCATCCACGACCTTCGCTCCCCCCTGGCCAGCATCATGGTCAGCCTGCAACTGTTGCGGGAGGGGAATGGCCCGGCGAGCCGGTCGCCGGAGAAGGATCGCCAGGCTCTGGAAATCGGCCTGAAATCGGCCTATTACATGGAGTCACTGATCGATTCGTTGCTCGATCTGGCGCGACTGGAGGCTGGGCGCATGCCTCTGCAACACGAAGAAGTTGCCGCGGAGGAGCTGCTGGCGCAGGCGATGGATCAGGTCGCGCTTATCGCGGGGCGCCAGCGCGTCGATCTGCAGTTACAGAGCGAGGGCGAGCAGACGTTGCTGTCTGTCGACCGCGCGCTGACGGTGCGCGTGCTGGTCAACCTGTTGAGCAATGCCATCAGTTACAGCCCGGGCGAGGCCACCGTGACGCTGCGGGCCAGACCGTATGAGGGCCAGATGTTCCTTTTCCGCATCCAGGACGAAGGGCCGGGGATTCCCCAGGAGTGGCAGCGCAAGGCGTTCCAGAAGTTTGAGCAGGTGCGGGCGCGACGGGCGGGCATTGCCGTGGGCAGCGGCCTGGGCCTTGCTTACTGTCGCATGGCCGTCGAGGCCCAGAGCGGCAAGATCTGGATCGAGCAGAGCAGCGACACAGGCGCCGTGCTGTGCTTCACCTTGCCGCTGGCCGAAACGACCGCGGATGGTGAGGACGTTGCGCTTTGAAGGTTGCACTCAGGCGCTTAGCGCCGCCGCCAGAGATAGACGCCGGTGCTCAGAACCGCCAGCGGCAGCAAGACCAGGATGATCCACAGAGGAGCGGCGCTGCTGGCTGTGGCCTGGCGCAGAGTTACCGCCGTGGGCGTAAAGCTCACGTCCGTGCATAGAATGGCGTCCTCGCCAACACCGTTGTCCGCCAGGCTGCCGGCGCGTGCACGGAAGGAGAAAGACAGGGCCGTTTCTCCGGGGACACAATCTCCGCCGATTACGTCAGCACAGAAGTTGTCGATCTGGAACTCCAGGTCCGGTTGTGAAGCACTGGGAGATGCGAATACTGAGCCACTATAACTGTTCCCAGTATAACCAGCGCCGGGAGTGGTAAAGTCCGCCGTTTGTCCGGTGAAATCCCTCACTGCAAAGGCCGAGATGTCGCCCGTGTTAGGAACGCCTGCAACCCTTTCATAATCCGATGGTTGTGCATCTCCGGGTTCGCAGCTCTGGTCGATATCAATGAGCAGGTCGATGGCCTCGGTCTCTCCTAGATCGGCATGGTCTGTGCCGCCGCGTTCCTTCAACCAGTCAGCCGTGCCTCCAGGATCGCCGTCACCATCGGCGTCGCCGGAGATGGCATCATTGACCATGTTGAAGCCTACGAAAAGCGTATCACTGGTAGGATCATAGGCGACGCCCACATTTTCGAAATCCCAACCGACGTCGGCCGTGATGCCTGCAGGAAGGCCAACGTCGCCGGCCCCACTACGGTCGGGATACAACGACGACTCGGGGAAGTCGGCTTCGACGTCGCCGGTGAAGGTGATCACAACTGCCTGGGCCGGCGCTACAGCCAGTGCGGCAACCACCAACA
>DATHSI010000304.1:0-32821 GCA_035464315.1 Candidatus Sulfomarinibacteraceae bacterium | reverse complement strand
CGTCTTGCCCGAGCCTGAACGCCCCAACGCTCCCCTTATCTCTGTCGTCGTGCCCGCGCACAATTCCGCGGCTACTATCGGGCAGTGCCTTTCCGCGCTTCAGCAGCAGACGATAGACAACGCCTGCTATGAAGTGATTGTGGTCGACGACGGGTCCACCGACGAGACAGCTGAAATCGCCCGTCGCTGTGGCGCCCGCGTTGTCTGCCAGGATCGAGGGCGTCCTGCCGCAGCGCGCAACGCGGGCATACGCGACGCGCGTGGAGAACTGGTCTGCTTCACCGACGCTGACTGCGAGCCTACAGAGTCATGGCTCTCAGAGGTCACGGCGCCATTCGCCAACCACGAGATCGTGGGCTCCAAGGGTATTTATGCCACCCGCCAGCAGGCCCTCGTGGCGCGCTTCGTGCAGATCGAATACGAAGATAAGTACGATCTACTACTCGGCCAGGAATATATCGACTTCATTGACACCTACTCGGCAGCCTACCGTCGCGACGTACTAATAGCCAATAATGGGTTTGACGAGTCGTTCCCTTACCTGGAGGATCAAGAACTATCGTTCCGGCTCGCCACTCGTGGTTACCGCATGGTCTTTCAGCCAGGGGCTGTAGTTTATCACCGGCACGCTGCGACCTTGCTGGACTACCTTCACAAAAAATTCATCATTGGCTTCTGGAAGGCGCAGGTGGTGCGCCGCTTCCCGGAGCGGGGTGTACGTGATTCCCACACACCTCAGGTGATGAAAGTGCAACTGGCGCTGATGGCGGCGGCTCTGCTATCCGCGGCAGGAATCCTGTTTACAGGTTGGAGCGCCATTCTCCTGGCCCTCTTTTTACTGTTATTCCTGGCGACGACCGTGCCATTCGTGCGCAAGGCGTGGAAAAAAGATCGTGCCGTAGCCATCGCAGCGCCTCTTCTGCTGGGCGTGCGCGCTCTGGGCCTCGGCTTCGGTTATGCCTGGGGCACGCTGCGCCCCCGCCCTGGCATCAGCGGGACGCAGTCGACCATCGGCGGCTTCAATTACATCGCCAAGCGCACGCTGGACGTGATCGTGGCTCTCTTAGGCCTCTGCTTCACCATAATGGTCGGCCCTTTGATCACCATTGCCATCAAACTAGATTCGCCCGGACCGGTCCTCTTTCGACAGGAGCGCGTCGGCCAGGGTGGAAAGCGGTTCACGATTTACAAATTCCGCTCCATGCACGCTGGCGCCGAGGAGGAACTTGATGAACTTCTGGCGCTGGAGGAACTTGAAGAGCCGGTTTTCAAGCTGGCCAACGACCCGCGCCGCACCCGCGTCGGCAAATTCCTTCGGCGGTGGAGCCTGGATGAGTTGCCTCAATTCTGGAATGTGTTTAAGGGTGACATGAGCCTTGTCGGTCCGCGACCGGAAGAAGCGCGCGTGGTCGCCTTCTATACTGACTGGCACCGTCGCCGGCTTTCGATCAAGCCCGGCCTCACCGGCCCTATGCAGATAAACGGGCGCGGAGATCTCTCGCTTGACGAGCGCGTGCGTCTGGAACTGGACTATATCGAGAATTACAGCCTCTGGCGCGACGCTAAGATACTCTTACGCACACTGCCCGCCGTCCTCCGTGGAGATGGCGCCCACTAGCTTGCCACAGCATAACGTGGAGCAACGAAGAAGAAACGAACGCAGACAGCAGAGCAGGCGCCGCGTGCTGACTGTGGGTCAGGTAGCAGGGCTGTCGGCGCTCTTCGCGGGCATCTGCGCGTTCCTGCTTTACCTCAGTACACTGGCTCCCGACCTGGCGTGGGATTACCATGGCGCCGACGGGGGCGAGTTGATTACTGCGGCAGTCACACTGGGCGTTCCGCATCCTCCTGGCTATCCGCTTTACACCATTCTAGGCCGGCTCGTCGCCGCTCTGCCCTTCGGTACGGTAGCCTACCGCTTCAACCTCCTCTCCGCGCTGTGCATGTCCGTTGCCGTCACGCTCAGCAGCGCCGCTGCGTTTTTTGTCCTGCAACAGAGTGTTCCCCGAAGCGATCTCGAACGGCGGTCTGCCGCCATGCCTATCCTGGCAGCCACGACCGCCGGGCTTGTCCTGGCGCTGTTGCCCCTCGTCTGGCAGCAGGCGCTCATCGCTGAAGTCTATGGCCTGAACCTCTTGTTGCTTTCGGCGTTTCTATTCCAGCTGGTACGCCAGGGGAAAGAGCACAATGGCTGGCTTGCCGGCCTTTTTTTGGGGCTGGCCATAACCGGCCACCTGACGTCGCTTTTCATGGCGCCCCTCGCCGCGGTGGGAACTGCGCGCGCGCGGTGGCCCCGCCTGGCTGCGGGCGCTGCCGCCGGCGCTTCTCCCTATCTCCTGTTGCCATTGCTGGCAGCGGGAGAAAGTCCCATACTCTGGGGCGATCCGACCACCCTGCGCGGCTGGTGGTGGCTGGTAAGCGCGCGCATTTACCGGCCGAATGTCCTGGCTGTGGGAGACATCAGCTGGCCCCAACGCGCCGCTCTCTGGCTGGGCGAACTGTCCATTTGGTTCCTGGCTGTGGCAACATTCCTCCTGTTTCGCGACAGGCGGCGTCTCCTGCGTCCCATTCGCAGCACAGGCCTGGTCATGCTCGCAACAGCAGCGCTCTACGGACTGTATGCCCTGACTTACGACGCGCCGAACGCCCTTGTCTATTTGTTACCGGCCCTGCTCCTGGTGAGTATCCTGATGGGGCGCATCTATTATCGCCTGGGCCCTCTTGCCCTTATCTTGCCGTTGGCGCTGCTCATGTTAAACTTCAACCGTCTTGATTTAAGCAAGCAAGATCAGGCGCGGCGGCTGACCATGCCCGTACTGCAGGAGGCACCGCCCGATGCCGTGTTGCTGACTGACGGCGACCGAGCAACGTTTACACTGTGGTATCTGCATTACGTAGAGGGCATGAGGCCCGATCTGATACTTGTGGACCGCAACTTGCTGGCCTTTGATTGGTACCGGCGCCGCCTGAAGCAACAACATCCTGATCTACGACAGCTTGGCGTAGATGACCTGGCGCTGTTCCAGGAGGCAAACATAAAGTTTCGCCCGCTGTGTTCTCTGACCATCGAACACGCACGATCACCGACCGCTGAGTTTTTCTGTCTTGAGGCATAAGTGTGGATCATCAGTTAGCCGACGAACAACAACAGACAAACCGCATTGAAGCGTGGCTCAAACAGAGCAACGCCAGAGTGATATTCCTGGCCGGACTGTTGCTCATCGTACTCTGGCTGGGTTGGAAGAGTTGGCGTCTGGCCAGCGTGGCGCTCTCGTTGCGCGCCCACCAGGAAACGGCGGAGACGCTGATGGCCGGCGGGCTGACTAACATCGACCCCGATGCTGCCGAGGAACTGGCCTATGATCTGCGCGCGGACATTGTCGTACTGAACAGCGAGATCCGCCCCTTTTTGCCGCTCGCCCGGCTCTTTACCTGGGTGCCTCGAGTTGGCCCCCTACTTCGCGAAGCAGAACCACTGCTGGCCATGGCCGATGGCGGCAGCGAAGCGGTCGCTTACGCCGTGCGCGGTCTGAAACCGGCCCTGGTTCTGTTGCAGAGCGGAAGCGGCGGTGACGAGCTAATTCCACAATTACTACCCGTTCTGCAAGCGGCTGAACCCGACCTGAGGGCAGCCGACGTGGCTATGCAGCGGATGGTTGATGCTCGACACAACATCGAGGACACCGGCGACCTGCCCTGGCGCGTGCAGTCGTTGCTGGGACAAATCGATGACAAGCTCTTTCTGGCTGAGCAACTGCGGCTCCTGCCGGTATTACCCGATCTGCTCGGCGCAGATGGACGACGCACCTATTTGATTGTGGCCCAGAATGAGGACGAGCTGCGCGCCACCGGCGGGTTCATCACCGGCGCCGGACTGCTAACCGTGGAGAGCGGGCGCATCATCGACCTTTCTTTCGAAGATGCAAACCTGATTGACGACTGGCAAAACAAACCTTATGAGTTTCCTCCTGATCCACTTTATCAATTGATGGGTCTGGAGCTATTTGTTTTTCGTGACACAAATTTCTGGCCCGACTTTCCAACATCGGCGGAACAGGCGATGAAGCTGTATCAGTATGGACAGGATAGCCCGTCCCTCGACGGCATCATTGCCATTAACCAGGAATTTGTCTCCAGGCTGATCGCAGTGACCGGGCCAGTGAACATTTCCGACCTGCAGATGACAGTGACCAGCCAGAACGCGATTGCCAGCCTGCGCGACGCCTGGGCTATGGACGAAGATGAATCGCTCAGCGAGTGGGTACCTAATCGCAAGGATTTCCTCGGCCCCCTGGCCCAGAGCCTCAAGGAGCAACTGTTTTCAAATCTTGGTGATATCGACCTTCTCTTCCTGGCGCACACAATACACCAGGCAGCGCAAGAGAAACATTTGCAGGTATACGTGCGCGATCCGCAGGTAGCCGCGGTGCTGGACGATCTGAACTGGGACAGTCGCCTCGAGGCGCCGCCTCAAACTGACTTGTTAATGGCTGTCGACACCAACGTCGGGTATAACAAAGTCAACGCACTGATAGAGCGCGCGGTGGTCTATGAGGTTACCCTGGAAGAAGATGGCACGGGCACCGGTGAGTTGTCTCTCCTTTACCAGCATACAGGTGAAGCAGACGCGGTCGACAGGTGCAGCCAGACCATAGACTATCATGAGGCGATGCAATACGAGTCACTGATGCAACGCTGCTTCTGGAACTACCTGCGCGTTTACGTGCGCCCCGGCAGCTCCCTTCAGGAAGCGAGCCGCCACGAAATCACCGAAGATCTGTTCGCTATGAGCCAGGGATGGCAGGGGCGATCCACAATCGTCAACGAAGATGGGGGTCATGCGGCAATTGAAAACTTCTTCTTGTTGCGACCCGGGGAAACGCTGCGCAGCAGCTACCGGTACGCGCTGCCGCAGGTTGTGACCGAACAGAACAACGCGCGTGAATATGAACTTCATCTATACAAACAGAGTGGTCAGTCCGAAGAAGTAGTCGAAATTCGCATCAACCTGCCCGCAGGCGCCAGCGTGCTATCAACCACACCCCAGGCGACCGTTGAGGACCAGACCATCATTTTCAATACTGAGCAAACGTCCGATCAACGTTTCACCGTCTCATTTCGTTAGGGACGTTTTCCAGAAACGGGATCATGGGAGGTTAGCAAGATGTCACGTGTTCACATCCGGCCATTCGCACTATTGTCGCTAATCGTCTTGGTTGCCATCGGTCTCTACGGCACAACACACCTGGCCGCCGCACAAACCGTCCCAACGAGGACGCCAACACCCGAGCCAGGCGGCGGTGAGTCGCCCACGGCGCCGCCTGACGATGGCGATGACGACGGTGAACCGGGACCGGCCCCCACGTCCACAGAGCAACCACAGTCTACAACGACCGCGACGTCAGAAGCGGTAGTGGTAACAGCTGAAGGGGGCATCCTGCCCACAGCCGACGCTTGCTCGACTGAGCCGACGGTACAGGCGCACATTGGCAACGTCAACGTGCGCAGCGGTCCCGGGATGGATTATGATGTGGTGGCCGAGCTGGATCTCCTTGAGGTGCGGCCCATCATCGGTCGCGCGCGACACGTTGCCTGGTGGCAGATTTCTTTAGACGGCGGCGACACTGGCTGGGTAGCCAATGAGGTGGTCACCGTAAGTGGCTATATCGGTCTGGTGCCCACCGTCGCTGCCCGCGCGTTGCCCGATGGCAGCACGCCGACGCCGGGCAGCCCCTGGTCGCCAACGCCCCTTCCCGGCTGTACGCCCCCCGCGCCTACGGCTACTCCCAGCGCAACGCCCACCGTTACCGCCACAAGTGATGGGCCACAATCCGCCGCACCCAGCGGTGGCGGCAGCGACGATGGCGCAACCAGCACCGCCACGGCAACGGTCGAACCCAGCGAGACCCCCACCGCCACAGCAACGGCCACGCCTGAGAACATTGTCGAGGAAGTAACCGCTACCGAGACACCGGCCCCGCTTCCGGCTGAGGCTAGTACAGGTGGCAGCAGCATGCCCTGGCTGCCCATCGTTGGCCTGGGTCTCATCCTCGCCGCTGCGGCGCTATTCGTAGTTCGTCGCGGTACAGCGTAACGACCGTTAAAGTAGCGACAGAGGAAACACTAATGAACTGGCAGCAACAGCAGGTGGCGGAAGGCATTTTGTACACCGACATGTACCAGCTAACCATGGCCAACCTGTATTTTCGTCAGGGCCTGCACGAACGACCCGCGCAATTTGATCACTTTTTCCGCAGTTACCCCGATTATGGCGATCATCAGGCCGGCTTTTGTGTCAACGCCGGCCTGGAGTGGCTGCTGGATTGGATGGAACGATCTTGTTTCGGTCCGGAAGAGATTGAGTATTTGCGCGCTCACACGGGATCGGGCGGACAACGAATGTTCGAAGACGATTTCCTGGAGTGGTTGAGTGAGAACGGCGCCTTTTCCGGCATTTCGTTGCGCGCCATTCCCGAAGGAAGAGCCATCCACCCCAATGTGCCCATAACGGTCGTCGAAGGCCCGCTGGCTATGGCTCAGATCCTGGAAACGCCGCTACTCAACTATCTCAATTACCAGATCCTGGTCGCCACCAAAGCTGCCCGCATCCGCACCATCACCCGCGGACAGCTCCTGCTGGAGTTTGGCATGCGCCGTGGACATGAGCGTGGTGTCAGCGCCGGAGCTCGTGCGGCGCTGATCGGCGGGGCGGACTTTACCTCCAACGTAGGCATTTCCAAAGTGCTCGGCTATCCGGCCAAGGGTACGCACGCGCACAGCATGGTCCAGGTCTTCATGGCCCTTGGCGAAGGCGAATTGGGCGCATTTCGGGCATTCGCCGACGTCTACCCCGATAACTGCATTCTCTTGGTTGATACTATCGACACGCTAGAAAGCGGCATTCCCAACGCCATAAAGGTCTTCGAGGAGTTGAAGCGCAAGGGGCACAAGCCGGTGGGCGTGCGCCTGGATTCTGGCGACCTGGCGCACCTCAGTGTCCAGGCCGCGCGGATGTTGAATGATGCAGGTTTTGAGGATGCATCCATCGTGCTCTCCAATCAGTTGGACGAGCTGACGATCTGGCAGATTCAGGCGCAGATAGCGGACGAAGCGCCGCGCTACGGCCTGGACGCCGACCACATCATCGGGCGACTCGTGTACGGTGTGGGAACGCGCCTGATCACCTCAAAATCCGATGCCGCCCTGGATGGTGTTTATAAACTGGTGGCCATTGACAGAGATGGCGAGTGGACGCCGGCGCTAAAGGTCTCTGAATCGCTGGCCAAAGTACCGAACCCCGGGAATAAGCGGGTGTGGCGCCTTTATGACGAGCGAGGAAAAGCCACCGCCGATTTGATCGGACTCGCCGATGAAAATCCAGCATCGATGGAGCACATTTTGCTCCACCACCCTACTGAACATGGCACGTTTCGAACGCTCCGGGCCGATCAGATTTCAGAGGCCGAGCCGTTGCACGCCGACGTGCTGGTCGATGGCGCGCGCGTTTCCGAGACACCGTCGATCGCCGACATGCGCCGGCGACGAATTGCCGATCTGGAACGCCTGGATATCGGTGTCAAGCGCCTCATGTATCCACATATCTACCACGTTTCCCTGACTGAGCGGCTCTGGAAAATGAAGGAAGATCTCATTCACAGTGCGCGGCAAGAGAGCACATAACGCCAGTTCTCGTCTTACTTTCATCTAACAGAAAATGGCTATCATGGCCTCGAGTTGGTGGCTTGGGGGGATCCAGGTAGACGACGCTCGTTGCGCCTTGCCGGCCTCTTGGCCATTGCGCCGGCTTAGTCTCAATCTGTCTATTTCGTAATCTCAGGAGGAGTGCAATGACTACAGCGGAAACGACCGACTCTTATCGATTTCAGGCTGAAATCAAACAGCTGCTCAACATCCTCGTCCACTCACTATATCAGGATCGCGAGATATTCCTGCGCGAGCTGATCTCAAATGCCTCTGACGCCCTGACCCAGATTCACTTTCAAATGTTGACGGACCGTGACGTGCGCGATCCAGAGGCAGAATTAGCCATCCACCTCGAAACACGCGAAGACGACGGTCAGAAATGGCTGATCGTGAAAGATACCGGCATCGGCATGACGCGAGAGGAGCTGATCGAGAATCTGGGCACCATTGCCCAGTCGGGCGCCCGCGCCTTTCTGGAGCGGCTGCAGAGTGACGACGCCAGCCCTGGTGATATCATCGGCCAGTTTGGTGTTGGTTTCTACTCGGTGTTCATGGTCGCCGACCTGGTACGCGTCGTATCGCGCAGTTACCGTCCTGAAGCAGAGCCTGCGGCGTGGGTTTCGAGTGGCGATGACAGCTTCCGTATTGAGGAGGCCGACAAGAGCGAACGAGGCACCGAAATCCATATTCAATTGAAGGACGACGCCGACGAATTCGGCAGCGAGTGGCGTTTGCGCGAGATTGTCAAGCGGCACTCGGACTTCGTCAGCTACCCTATCTACCTCGACGGAGAGCAAATCAACCAGCAGGAGCCATTGTGGCGCAAGTCGCCCTCGCAGGTAACGGAGGAGGAGTACAATAACTTCTACCAGCAAATGACCATGGATTTCCAGGAGCCGCTGGCAACCATCCACACTCACTCCGACGCTCCTGTACACATTCGGGCGCTCCTCTACATCCCCGCCAGCCGCGACCGCGGCGTGCTCTCTGCGCGCAAGGAACCAGGCGTCAAGCTCTACTCGCACAACGTGCTGATTCAGGAGTATAACACGGATCTACTGCCCAAATGGCTGGCCTTTGTCGACGGCGTAGTTGACTCAGAAGATCTTCCTCTGAATGTGAGCCGCGAGACGGTTCAGAGTAATCGCTTCATGCGTGGCTTAGGGCGCACGTTGCGGCGTCGCACCGTACAGACGCTAAAGGAAATGGCCAGAGAGGAACCGGAGAAATACCAGCGCTTCTGGAGACAACATAGCCGTACCATCAAGGAAGGGTTGGTCAACGAACCGGCTAACGTGGACGACGTCTTATCCCTGCTGCGCTTTGCATCCTCTAAGAGCAACGGGAGCCTCACATCGCTTGATGAATACGTGGAGCGCATGGCCCATAATCAGGAAGCGATCTATTATGTAATCGGCGACAGCGTGCTGGCCGTGACCAACAGCCCCCACCTGGACCCCTTCCGCGCGCGCGACCTGGAAGTGCTCTACTGGGTTGATCCTCTCGATCCATTCATCGCTCCCCTTTTGAAAGAGTACAAAGAGAAGCCACTGCAGAACATAGATGATGCGGGTCTTGAGTTGCCGGAAGTCGATACCGCTGAGGATGAGGAGCAGAGGGAGACGCTATCGGAACCGGATCTGAACCGCTTCATCGGCCGTTGTGTCACCACCCTGGGCGAGCGCGTTGTTGAGGTGCGCGCCTCCAAGCTGCTGCAGAAGAGCCCGGTGCGGCTGGTCACACCGGAAGGCACACCCGACCGCGAGATGCAGCGCCTCTACCGTTTCCTTGATCAGGAGTATGAGATACCCAAGCGGATCCTGGAGGTGAACCCGCGCCATCCTCTAATCGTAAATCTGGCCCATCTGGTGACAGCCAACCCACGGGCAGCCATCGTTGACATGGCCATCGAGCAACTCTACGCCAGCGCCCTTGTCCAGGAAGGGCTGCATCCTGATCCGGCCGAGATGTTGCCGCGTGTCGAAAAGCTGATGGAACTCGCAGCCGCCGGCGCATTGGCTGGGCAAGAGCATCCGGGGAAGGACGAGGAGGAGTAAACGCCGCGCGAGACAGACGAAAGCAGCGGGGACCTCAGTTGTCCGCTGTGTCGAGGACCAGGTCAAGCAAAGGCCGGCCTACCTGTTCCGCTGCCTGCAGCCGAGCGGTCTCCTCGATAACAACAATCACCGCATAACGAGGCGCTCCGGCCGGCGCGAGGCCCAAATACCAGCTATTCGTGCTCCCGCCCGGGCCTGACAATACGAGAGCGGCGTGTTCTGCGATCCTCTCCTCATGCCGTGGCAGTGTAGACAGAACGGACCAGGCTGC
This sequence comes from Candidatus Sulfomarinibacteraceae bacterium, assembly GCA_035464315.1. Classification (GTDB taxonomy): domain Bacteria; phylum Chloroflexota; class Anaerolineae; order Promineifilales; family Promineifilaceae; genus JAAYYY01. The sequence goes on along the minus strand of DATHSI010000304.1, from coordinate 22,789 downwards.
CTCGCCGGAAAACGCCTGTACCTCACTCGGCTCGCTGGCTACGTTGGTCCAAGAACCACCCTCATCCTGGACCGCTGACACCACACGGGGCTGTGGCAGAATGCCGCTGTTCCCCAGCGATGACCAGGCCAGCGCCATCTGCAACGGCGTCACCGTCAGCGCATCCTGGCCAAGGAGAGCAGCCGGCAGCTGGTTCACCACGGGCTCCGCGGGCGCAGCCGTGGCCAGAGGCAAATCAGGTTCAGTAAAGAACCCCATGTGTTCCAGTGCTTCCAGAAATGCATCCTCCGGCACTTCTTCAGCGAGAGACAACATCGGGTTGGGACATGCCGCGTGGAGCACGTCGGCCCAGGTGGCCTGTGGCGGCGGCGCTTCACGGCAGCGAGCGCGCAAGCCGTTGACCGTCACCACGTCGCCTGCGTCCTGGACCTCGTCTGTTAGCGCCAGTAGCGAGCCATCAAGGGCAGCTGCAAGCAGCAACGGCTGCAGTGTAAGCCCTGGCTGATACCGTCCCTGGGTGACCCGGTTGAGCAGCGGGGCCTGCTCATCTTCAGCCAAAGCGTCGAACTGCGCATCAAGCATGTTGGGATCGTAACCGGGATGGCTGACCATAACCCGTATGGCGCCCTCGGGAACGCTCATCAGCATCACGGCGCCGTTATGCCCCTCCATGAGCGAATCGGCCGTTCGTTGCCAGTCGGCATCCAGCGTCAGACGCACATCACGGCCACGCTGCGCCCTGTGCAAATTTTGTTGCCAGAAGGCCTGCCACACGTCCGCAGTGTCGCCGCGTAACACGCCATCGTATCCTTCCTCTATACCGGATGTGCCGTGGCGAAACGAGTAATAGCCGACGGCGGGGCCAATATTAGGAAGGCTATAAACTCGCTGTGGCGAGTCTTCGGGACCGATGGTCTCGGCCAGAACAACCCCTCTGGCGTCTAGAATGCGACCGCGGCGCACACGTAGCTCGGCCTCGACCACGCGGGGATTGTCCTCTCGGGTAGCCAGGGCAGAGGCGCCGACAACGCTCCAGTAGGCCAGGGCCAGGCCCACAAGTATAAATGCTGCCAGCAGGCCCATATTCACCACTGCAATGCGCCGTGCGCGCTCATTGAGTTCATACATAGGAAGCATTAGAAAAGAAGCACGAGCCTTTCACCAGCGACCTTTACCGCTCGCTAATCTTCTCAATCGCAGATGGCAACCCTACCTCCCCACCAGGGGTTGCCGGCTAGAAAGGTACAGGAGTAATCCAAACATCACGCTGCTAATGAGCAACGAGCTCCCACCGTAGCTCATCAAAGGGAGAGTCACACCCGTCAGAGGCAACACTCTGGTGACGCCGGCCATGATCAGAAATGCCTGCGTGGTAATAAGGATCACAATACCTGCAGCCAGATAGGCGTGGAAGGAGCGCCGCGAAAGGCTGGCAATCCGTAACCCACGATGGCCAAGAACGGCAAAACAGGCTACCACGACAATGCTGCCTACAAGGCCCCACTCCTCGCCCACGGCGGCGAATACGAAATCGGAGTGCACGACGGGAACGTAAAAGGGAAACCCCTGTCCCACGCCCTGCCCCGTCACGCCTCCGGCGCTCAGGGCGTAAAGCGATTGCACAATCTGAAAGGCGCGGTCCGTGGCTTCGGGCCAGGGATTCAGCCAGGCGTCGATGCGTAGGCGCACAACGTCGACGGTAAGATAACCCCACAACGCAGCTATCGCCAGTAGAAAGGCGCCGGTAACTGTATAACGCCAGCGGCCTGTCGCCAGATAGAGAAGCGCCAGGAAAGTCACAAAGAAGAGCGCCGCCGCGCCTAGATCCCGTTGCCACACAAGCAAGACGATAGAAAGGCCCCACATCAGCAGAAGCGGCGCCAGAAAGGCCAGATGATCCCGTACCTCCCGGTGCGGCTGCAGAGCTGAAAGATATTCTTGCTCGTCAAAATAGCTGGCAAGAAATACGATAAGCAATAGCTTCATTAACTCCGAAGGCTGGAAAAAGACTCTATCCAGAAAGGGGACCGGCAACCATAGCGCCGCGCCGGCGCCCGAGGGGTTGACGCCAAAGAACAGGGTAGCAACCAGCAGCGCCAGGCCCAGGGTGAGCCAGGTGTAACGATAGCGCCGCAACAGTTTCATGCTGCGGGGCAAAATGGCTGTCCCCAGCACCGCTGCCAGACCCAGCACCAGCCATAACGTCTGGCGACCGAGAAAGTTCGGCGCCAGGCGGTCAAGCAATATCAGGCCCCACCCTGTCAAAAGAGCGTATAGGGGAAAAAGTAGCGGATCGCGCTGGGGTCGAAATCGATTCAGCAGCAGATGCCCGGTCGTCGTCAACAGCAACCACACGCCGGGCGCCCAAAGATGAGCCCACGTAATCTGCGCCTCGAGGGCCAGGCTGAGGGCGATACTGTTGACCGCTACGAATGCCACAGCCAACAGCAACAGCACCCGTTCCTGGCGTCGCGGCTCCTGGGCAACGTGCGGAAGGAAAATGTCAGTCAGCGAATGCCTCACGTCAGGAGAGGTATTTATCCACCAACGGCGCCAGTTTTTCGCGCGTCTCGGCCGGGATATGGTCAACACCGGTGATAATGGCGTCACGCAGTCCGTGATGGGCGCGGAAGTCGCCCTCCCAGGAGGCCATACCCTGCACCAGACGGCTGATTGCATCCTGTGCCAGCGTCGTATTCTTTTGCAGCGTGCGTATCACAGCCTCTACGGTGACGGGCTCCTCGCTTTCATGCCACACATCGTAGTCGGTAACGTGAGCCATGACCGAGTAGGCAATCTCGGCTTCTGCCGCCAGGAATGCTTCTGGGCTGGTCGTCATGCCGATGATGCTCATACCCCATTGACGATAGGTGTGCGACTCGCCCTTGCTGCTGAAGCGCGGTCCCTCGATGGTGATGAACGTACCCCCCTCGTGCACGGTGCCCCCAGCGTCGCGCACGGCGCCGGCGAGTGTGACGCTAAGCTCGTCCGAAAACGGATCGGCCACACTTGCGTGGGCCACCAGGCCCTCGCCGAAGAAGCTGCTTTCCCTGTGTCGCGTGAAATCGAATAGTTGATCGGGAATGACGACGTGGCCCGGTTCGTAATCTTCACGCAGAGACCCACAGGCGCTGACCGAAACGATATATTTTACACCGAGCGTTTTCATGGCGAAGATGTTGGCGCGGTAGGGAACCTCGCTGGGCGTCAGGACATGACCGCGACCGTGTCGCGGCAGAAATGCCACCTGTCGCCCGTGCAGCGTACCGACAATAATGTCATCCGACGGCGAACCAAATGGCGTCTCCAGCTGTAAGCGCTCCACATCATCCAGCCCATCCATCTGATACAGGCCGCTGCCGCCGAATATCGCCAGTTCAACACTCGTCATAGACTCTCCTTCTCATCACAGACATTGCAATCCGCTTAATTATAACCAAGGATACCCAAAGATGCCCACTTAAGCGCCAGCGCGTGCAGCCCATGGTCAGGGAAACTGGCTCACTCTGGCTGCCCCGCCCCCTTGCGCCCGCTCCTGGATAAAGCCGCCTCCAGGTTGCGGATTCGTTTTTGCGCCAGGCGGTGCACCTTGTTCGCCTGCCGGTTCTTCTCCACCAACTCCGCCTGCACAGCCTTGAGGGCCACCTGCATCTCAGCCAGGTCCGCTCGCGCCTCCGCCAGCCGATTGCCCTGGGCCTCCAGCTGTTCGTTCAGTTTGCTGGCGTCTGCTTCCAGAGCCCTGATTTGCGCGTCACGATCGCGCAGATGTTGGCGCAACTCGCGCTCAGGCGCGGTCGTTTCCCCTTTGCGTGCCTTGCCTGTCATCGCCAGCCGCGCCTCGAGCTCGCTGACGGTTGTTTCGCGTTCCTTAACCTGTTGCACAGAGTCGTACAGCAACTCTGATAGGCGCCCGGCACGCGCCTGCCATTTCTCCGCTTTTCGGCGCTGCACATCAAGTTGCTCGTATAGTTCCATCAGCTCGGTCGACCGCGCCCTGGCCTCTCCTCGCACCTCCTGAAGCTGCTCCTTAATGGCCGTCAACGAGGTTCGATACCACAGCAACTGTTCCTGCTGCTCGCGCAGTTCAGCCCGAGCCGTTTCCAGCTCGTGATGCAGATCGTCGACGCTAAGCGCGCCGTCCTCCGCCTGGGCCTCTTGCAGCTCCTTCTGAGCCTGCTCCCACAGGCGATGCATATTCTCCTGTTCGCGGCGCAGCTCGTCGACAATGGCGTTGCGCCTGTCCAGTTCTGTCTGCAGTTCTTCGGCGCGTGTGGATAGTTCAGCAACGCGGGTCTTGGTCGTCTCAGCCAACTCCTGCCAGCGCATCAGAGCTTCCTCTTGATCGGCGCTATGTTGAACGCTTGCCTGTAGAGCGCTCTCCAGGCTCTCGATGCGTCCTTCCATCACTTCCGCTTCGCCCATCGCCGCAGCCAGCTTCGATTCCAATTCTTCATTCTGCTGCTCAGCCGCCGCCAGCGCCTGTATCTTCTCTTCGTAACGCCGATCCAGGTCAGAAAACGCATCCAGCCGCTCGTCTAGCTGGTTACGCATCTGCTCAAGTTCGGCTTCGCATTGCGCCTGCTGCCCACCCGCAATTTGCGCGCTCTCAAGCTCCGCAATCCTCTCTTTCGCGACAGCAAGCTCATTGCGAAGCGCCTCGCGGGCCAGGAGACCGGGCTCTTCATCGACGAGCGCAGTCAGAGATTCAAAGGAGGAGGCTTCGACCGTGGCAACCCACCCATGCACACTGGCGCCGGGTGCGACATCAACGTGCGCCGCCACAGCGTCACCTTCTAGCTTGCCCCCAGAGGCCACCAGGAGTTCGTAGGCAACCACCAAGCCCTGTACAACGCCCTCGATTGACACCTGAGGCGCTCGCAGGTTGCCGTCTACCATGCCGCTTACCGCCACGCGAACGGGCCCCTCAAATACGAGGTCGCCCGTGCGATGGTCGGTGATCTCCTCACTCGCCTTGCCACGCTGGAAAAGCGTGCGCCAAAAGCCCGGCCGGTGCTCTGCATCGTTCGGTGTGGTCATGTGGGGCTTGCCTCTTCTACTGGAGCCGATACCATCATATGTGCATTGTTCATTCCATTTTATCTTTTGGCGCCCGTAATGCACAAATTCGCGACTTCGAATTCGAACCAACCGCCACGACGCGCCGTGGTGCTGGCTGCAGGACGTGGCAAGCGGCTCATCCCGCACACCAACAACCGCCCCAAACCGCTTCTGAAGCTGCGTGGGCGTCCCATCCTTTCTTATGTGCTGGAGGCGCTGTCGGCAGCCGGAGTTCGCAAGGTCTGTCTCGTCGTCGGCTATTTGGGCCAACAGATCGAGGCATTTGTGGACGGCGGTCGCCGCTGGGATTTACAGACGACATTGCGTTGGCAGCGCGAGCCAGTGGGGACGGCTCACGCCCTCCGCCTGGCGAGCGACTTCATCACCGCCCCCACTTTCGTCCTGGCTGCAGATTACGCGCTGCCCCGAAGCTATTTGCAGGCCCTAAAACGCGCCTACAGCCGCTCGGGCATGCCCCTTGCCGTGAGTCTGAAGTCGCTGCCGGCGGAGGCGCTGGCGGAGAGCAGCAGCGTCCTTTTTTCGGACGACGGAAAAATTCGCCGCATCATCGAAAAGCCACAACCGGACACCGCCCCAAGCGGCATTGCCGCCTCGCTGATCTACATCGTTCCGCCGCAGATTCGCGACTACCTTCAAAATCTTAGCCGGTCGCCGCGTGGCGAATATGAATTGGTGGCGGTAATCAATCGCATGCTGGCTGATGGCTACGAGATATGTGGCTTGCAACAACCCCCGCCTCCCGAATGGCGGCTCCCAGTCGATTCATAAGAAATCAGAGCTGCGGGCGCAGAGGTGGTGCGCCAGGATGTAGGCGGCGCGGAAGACGGGTGGTGAGAGGGGCTGACCCAGGGAGAAGTCTTGGCCTTCGATGGCGTAGACGGTAAGATGCGGAGGCAGGCGTTGCAGACGGCGGGCAAGATCGATGGCCCCGGCGACGCCGAAGGCGTGGCTGGAGAGGCTGCTGCTGAGGATAGCGGGCAGGGGACCGTCCGCCAGGTCAAAGCGGTGGATGGTGCCCGGTGCGCAGCGGCAAGCGGCGCCATCTGTGCCGGCGTAAGGGGAGCAAGCGGCATCCACGAGGATGACGTCTGCGTAGCCCTGCCAGGCATCCATGAGCGCGCTGCCCTCGCCGCCGCGCTGCAGAACGTCCACGCCAGGCAACGACATCACCTGTAGCAGGCGAGCAACGAGCAGCCCGGCACCGTCGTCGCCGCGCATCTCGTTGCCCACACCGATGATCAATCGCGGCGTCATGAACTCATTCACGGCGCCTCCACAATCTCCAGTTTGAGGAAGTGCGTGGCGCAGGAGATGCACGGATCGTAGCTGCGCACCAGTTGTTCGCAGCGCAGGGTCGCTTCCTCCAGGGGCAGCGAGAGCACGCCGGGCGCGTATTGCCACAGATCGTCCTCCATGCGCCTCAGGTTTTGCGCCGTGGGGGGCACGATGCGCGCGGCGGCGATCAGGCCGTTCGCATCGACTTCATAGCGGTGGTAGAGAAGGCCGCGCGGTGCCTCGGTGGCGTGGGCGCCTTCTCCAGCCGTTACTTGCATCGGTTCCGGCGCGCGGCTGGGGCGCGGCTGGCGATAAGCCTCTATCAGCTCGATGGCCTCTTCAAAGCTATGCACGAGTTCAAGGCTGCGCGCGATAAGACTCTTAAAGGGGTTCTTTACCGGCGGCGCAAAGTCGATTTCCTCGGCGACTTCGCGGGCGGCGGGCGACAACTGCTCGAAATTGAGGTTGACGCGAGCCAGGGGCCCCACGAAGTAGCTCCCGCCGGCGTTGCGGAAACGGACGTGCAGGGCATTGGAATGGGCCACGTGTTCTTCCTGGAAATACTCTTCGAAGGCCTCCATGGCAATGTTGTGGCCTGAGGAAGAAACGATGCGCCCCTCGTTGATGCCGTATTCGTCGCGGTGCGAGATGGCCACAAAGTCGTAGTCGGCCTCGAAATCAGGATACTCTAGCGTCGCCGCCCAGCGCGCCGTTTCCAGGGCAGCCTGCAGACCCCACTGCAAATCGGGTAAGAAGGCGCGGAGGGCGTCCGGCCGTGGGGCCCGGTAGAAGCCGCCGGCGCAGGCGGAGACGGGATGGATCTCGCGCCCGCCAATGGCGATCATCAATTCGTTACCGATGCGCTTCATGCGCAGCCCGCGTTCCACCAGTGGGCGCAGCTCGGCCTCTCCTGCCATGGAAATGGCCGACTCGAACCCCAAAAAGTCGGGCGCGTGCAACATGTAGACGTGCAGCCCGTGGCTCTCGATCCACTCGCCGAGATAAAGCAGGCGCCGCAGTTCGCGCACGCCGGGCGGCGGGGTCAGACCCAACGCTTTCTCCAGCGCGTGCGCCGCACTCATCTGGTAGGCGACAGGGCAGATGCCGCAGATGCGGGCGGTGATATCTATCGTCTCCTGGTAGCCGCGCCCACGCAAGAATCCCTCGAAAAAGCGCGGCGGCTCGTAGATGTTCAGCTGCACGTCATCAATGGCGTCCTCTACGATCTTGATGCGTAAGGCGCCTTCGCCTTCCACGCGCGCCAGCGTGTCCACGTTAATCTGTCTGGTAGCCATCACTTACTCCTCAACCTTCTCAAAAAAGCGCTCGCTGGCCTGGCGAAAAGCCGGCGCGTATCCGTTGAAACTGCGAAACGCGCGCGCCACATCGGCCGGGCTGTGCCCCAGGGCTATAAACTCCTCTCCTAAAGCAGCGGTATTAGGCTCTTCGATGGGACCAAAACAGCCGTAGCAACCGCGGCCGTAGGCGGGGCAGATGGCGCCGCATCCCGCCTGCGTGGCCGGGCCCAGGCAGGGAATGCCCTGGGCCACCATCACGCAGACGGCGCCCTGCTGCTTGCAGGTCAGGCAGACGCTGTGGGCCGGGGTGCGCGGCTGCCGACCGATGAGCAGCGAGGTCACTAACTCCAGCAACTGCTGCTTGCTGATGGGGCAACCGCGCAGCTCAAAATCGACGGGCACAATGTCGCTGATGGGCCGCGACTTGGCCAGGGTATCGATGTATTCGGGGTGTGCGTAGACCAGGTTGACGTAGTGCTCGACGTCTACCCAGTTGCGCAGGGCCTGGATGCCGCCGGCCGTGGCGCAAGCGCCGATGGCCACAAGCAGGTCGCTCTGGCGGCGCACCTGCTTGATGCGCTGCACTTCTTCTTCCGTGGTCACCGAACCCTCCACCAGGGTCACGTCATAGGGGCCGTCCAGCATCTGCCGCCGCGCTTCAGGGAAATAGGCAATTTCGACGGCGGCGGCGACCTCTAACAGCTCTTCCTCACAATCCAATAGACTAAGCTGGCAGCCGTCGCAGGAGGCGAATTTGAACACAGCCAGCCGTGGTTTCTTTTCTTGGCTCATCAGAAATCCTCTACGCTGAAGAATGGCTCGATGCGGTCATAGCGCAACACAGGGCCTTCCTTACACAGAAACATAGGTCCATACTGGCAATGACCGCACAGGCCGATGGCGCACTTCATGTTGCGCTCCAGAGAGACGAAGATACGCTCTTTGGGAATGCGGCGCGCCAGCGCCTCGTAGACCACGAAGCGCATCATGATTTCAGGTCCGCAGGTCAAAACAACCGTGTGCTGCGGATCGGGGCGCAACTTATAGAAGAGCATAGGCACCACGCCTACGTGTCCCCGCCAGTCTTCGTCGGCGCGATCGACGGTGACGATGACGTCGATGTCATGCTCGCGCCAGCTATCGTACTCGTCGGGGTATAACAGCTCGCTGGGAGCGCGGGAGCCGGTGAGAATCGTCACCTGTCCGTAATCGTCGCGGTGGCCGATGGCATGGTAAATGGCCGGTCGCAAAGGAGCCAGGCCGATGCCGCCGCTGACGATGATCAGATCCCTGCCTGCTGCCTCGCTCATGGGCCAGGCGCTGCCATAGGGTCCGCGCACGCCGAGGGTGTCTCCAACTTTGAGCCGTTCAATGGCCGAGGTGACGTTGCCTGCCTTGCGGATCGTGTGCTGGAAGGGGCCAGGCTTTTCAGGGTCGGAGCTCATGGAAATGGCCGCTTCGCCGATACCGGGCAGCGAAAGCATATTGAACTGGCCCGGTAAAAATCGATACTCCTGCTGCCGTTTCGAGTCGACGAAGGCCACGTCATAGGTGGTTACGCCCGGCGCCTCTGCGCGGATGCGCTCGATGAAGGCGGTGTGGGGCAGCATGGGATCGGCCTGACCGTTGCCCAGGGTAGATATCGCTCTGCCCTTGTCGATGATTGTGTTGATCATGATTAGGCCTCCACCGTCGCGCGAATGGCGGCTACTTCTGCGGTGAGATCGATGCCCACGGGACACCAGGTAATGCAGCGACCGCAGCCGACGCAGCCTGAAGTACCGAACTGATCTATCCATGAGGCCAGCTTGTGGGTGAGCCACTGACGATAGCGGGAACAGATCGTGGGGCGCAGGTTGCCGCCAAAGACGTACGAGAAGTCGGGATTGAAACAAGAGTCCCACACGCGGATCCGCTCTGTATGCTGCCCGCTGAGGTCGCTGACGTCCTGCACCGTGTGGCAGAAACAGGTGGGGCAAACCATTGTGCAGTTGGTGCAGGAAAGGCAGCGCTCGCCGACCTCATCCCAGCGCGGATGGTCCAGATTGTGGTAAAGCAGATCGGGTAGGTCGTCTGTGTGTAGTACACGGCCCATGTTAGCCTCGGCTGCCGCCATCAGGCGGCGCGCCTGGTCCAGTTCAAAAGCCCCTGCCGCGCGCCAGTCGCAGCCTGCCAGCATCTCCGCGCCCAGCTCCGAGCCCACTGTCACCAGGAAGCTACCCTCCAATTCGGTCAGCGACAGATCGCAGCCTGAGCGACAGGCAGGACCCGTGCCCATGGAGGCACAAAAACAGGTTGCGCCAGGCTCGGTACAATCGACTCCCAGGAGGAAGGCGCGCTCGCGCACGGCCTTGTAGTGAGGATCGACGTAAGGCCCTTCCAGGAAGACGCGATCCTGAACGGCAATCGCCGCCATCTCACAGCCGCGCACGCCAATGAATGCGTAGCGCGGCGCCTCTTGCGCTGCCGGCGAATGCGACGCTACCTCAAAGGCGCCGTTGCCGTTGGCTGTGGCGCTGGAGAGCGTCAGCGACGATGGATAGAGGTACTTTTTCCACGATTGGGGCCCAACCACAAAGCTAAAAAAGCGCCCGTCGTCGCGCTGCATCAGGCGGTAGCGTCCCGCTTCTTGTTCGTCGCGCCAGCCGACGGGCAGATCGTCTATGTGCCCAATTTCCTCATAGACGATGGCCTCCTGTTCCATAGTGGGGCCCACGAGGGTATAGCCTGCACTCTGCAGGGCCTCAAAGAGATCCTGCAAGGCGGCTTTAGCCATGATCACCTGTTTACCAGGTGCTGCGTTTCGATCTTCCATTTATGTATGACCTCTTTCATGCGCATACATGTCTAGTAGTTGCAAACGCGTGGCGGAAAGGCGTCCGGCGATGACGTTGGTCAGGCGCCGGTAGACGTGAAAGCCCAGCTCGTGGTCCGCCTCGCAGGCCTCGCGCAACGCCCGGCTATCGAAGGCAATGGTCCGGGTGCTGTGCACGGCGCGCGCCGACGCGGTTCGCGTGCCCACGAGGGGCAACACCCCCGACCAGCCGAAAATATCGTCCGGACCCAGCGTGAGTACCGTCACGCGCCCTCGTCCCGGCACGTAGATTTCCAGGGCTACCTGGCCTTCCAGAATCAGGTGTAGGTATTTTCCTTGATCGCCCTCGCGAAATATCATCGCGTCCCCATCCCATTGCTCCTCTGTAGCAATGTCGACCAGTTTCTGAAAGTGGTCGGGCTCCAGAGCCTGGAACCATGGATTTGCCCGCAGTGTTGCTGCAAGCGCTTCTTTCACCATGTAAACCCCCTCTATTTGCGACACGTAGTCATGCGACACGTAGTCATGCGATACGTAATCCTTACTGCTACCAGTAAGTCACCTCAGCCAGGCTCGGCCGGTCCAGAAGCTGACACGAAGGCCGGTCGGCACGAAACTTGCGAATCCGAGCCTGCTTTTTCGTGCAATTGGCAGCGGAAAAATAGATTTACTGGCACTATAGACCATTCCTGGCATCTGGGATGTGACTTACAGCATGAAAAGTATGTGATATTTTTCACAAATAGCTGAACGCTTCTATTGAATCAATGCGGACTCTTGTAACCTTCTCCTGAGTTTGATACACTTCCTCCCATGCGAGGGATGGTACGCGTCGCGTGGTTTGTGTTGACAATATCCAGCCTGCTCTCACTTGTAACACTTCGCGGGCTGGTGGCGGCTGCTCCTGCCGAGCAACCCACCTTTTCTGGATTCGCAGAAATAGATGGCCCGCTTCATCTCTCCATCACCATTTCCCCGCCGGTCAGCAGCCCTCGTGACACAGTCACGGTTGAAGTCGTGGCAACCAACAGGCTGCAGCAGGATGCCGCCCCCGAGATTGTACTGTCATTACCCAGCGCCATCTCCTCCAATATGGCGCGCTATCCATCTGGAACCACCTACAATCTGCACGACAACACGTTGAGCTGGCAACCCGTCATAAGCGCGGGTAGTGAAAACACCCTCTCGTTGAGCTTCGACGTTTCGGTCGCCAATGTAACGCAACCAGAGCAGACAATAACGACCCTTTTGCGGCATGGCGACAACGAGCAACGCGCCACAGCCACTTTCTGGATCGGCCTGCCGCCCACAGCCACAATAAACGTTGCGCCGCGCGTTGCTGCTGTGGGACAGACAATCCAACTGCAAGCAGTAACCAGCGGTCCCGGTCCCATCACACAACAATGGTCGTTGGGAGACGGTCGAGAGATCGGCGTTCGAGATCCTGAGATCGTCTACGCCGCGCCGGGCACGTACGAGATCGAGCTGCGCGTCGCCAACCCACTGGCAGCCACGACGGCAATCAGCGAAATTACTATCGTGCCCGAGCCAACGGCCGAATTCACAGTGGACGATGACCGGTTCATGGTGGGGCAGCCTGTGCAGTTTACAAACCACAGTGGCGGCGCACGCCCGCTGTCATTCCACTGGGAATTTGGCGATGGACACACCTCGCAAGAAGTTAATCCCAGCCATACGTATGAGACGGGCGGCGATTACACCGTACAGCTCGTTGTGGAAAGCGAGTACGGCAAAGCCGAAACCAGCCTCCCGTTGATCGTAGGAGCCAGTCCCATCGCAGACTTCGTTCTGCCTGAGCAGGCAGTGACCGGCGAAGCGGTGCAGGGTCACGCGTTCAGCGACGATACGGTCACCACGCTACAGTGGGACATGGGCGATGGGCGCACCTACCAGGGCGAGACGATGACGCACATCTACAATCGCGTTGGGGAGTTCGAGGTCACGCTCTTGGCAGCCAACGACTTTGGCGAAACCGTGTTGAGCCGTTCGATCAATGTCGGCGCAGGCACCTTCTCGCTGTATCTGCCGCTTGTGACCGAGGTTGCCGGTTACGTCGTGGAATCCGTAGGCGGCGCTGCGCCACCGGCCGAAGACGGGCCCGATCCCGGGACTTCTTCAGAGCTCATACCGGAATCCTCCGGAGGCGCCGCGGTGGACCTGGAGGTCTTCGAACCGGTTACATTGCCGGATCAGACGTCGCTACCCGAAGACGCCTCGCCCCCAGAACAGCTCCTATGGTACATCAACGAGGCCCGTCGCCTGCATGACCTGCCACCGCTGCAATACAATTACGAATTGAGCATTGCGGCCCAACATCACACCCTGGACATGGCTGAGAACCCAGGCGTCATGCACGAAGGCTCTGACAGTTCTCGACCCGCTGAACGACAGAACCGTTACGACTATCTGGGTATCTACGGCGGTGAAGCCGTCGCCTGGGGTTGGGAGAGCGCCATTCCCGTTGTCGAGTTCTGGGTCAACAGCCCGCCACACCGCACCCTCATTCTAAATCCACAAGCGCGTGAAGTCGGCGTGGGGTACACGGCCGACGGTACCGCCCCCAACATCTGGTACTGGGCTGCGGAGTTCGGCATTCTCCTAGAAGAATAAGCCGTTTTAACGCCGGTTCCCAGGCAACCGGTCAGTCGCCGGCGGGCGCCGGTTCGCCGACAGCCTTTACCAGCAACTCCTTCAACGTCGGCTGTCCTATCACCTGTAACTCATAGCGCACCCGTTGTGATGGAAGCTTGATATCGATGAGCCGTCCCAGGTCGATGGGGGTTGCAATCAACACCAGATCGGCAGGCGTGTTGTTAATCGTCGCCTGCAAATCCTGCATCTGCTGCGCCCCATAGCCCATTGCCGGTAAGATTCCGGCTGCATTGGGATACTTCTCATACGTGTCAACAAGAGAACCAACAGCGTGCGGGCGTGGGTCGACGACTTCTGCCGCTCCAAAGTAGGTTGCGGCAAGATAACCGGCGCCGAAGCTCATTTCGCCATGGGTCAGCGTTGGCCCATCTTCCACAACCAGCACCCGCTTCTGACGGATAGCCTCCGGATCGTCGACGAAGATCGGCGACGCTGCCTTGACAACCTTGGCCCGCGGATTCACATCACGCACGTTGCGTTGCACGGTGATGATGCCTTCGTTACCGGCCGAATCCACTTTGTTGATAACCACCACGTCTGCCATTCGCAGATTCGTCTCACCAGGATGATAACGCAGTTCGTGTCCGGCGCGGTGCGGATCAGCTACGACGATATGCAGGTCGGGACGATAGAAGGGCAGATCATTGTTGCCGCCATCCCAGACGATGACATCCGCTTCCTGCTGTGCCTGTTCCAGAATCGCATGGTAGTCAACGCCGGCGTAAATCACTGCCCCCATGTCCACGTATGGTTCGTACTCCTCGCGCTCCTCGATGGTGCACTGCGCCTCCTCCATATCATCGTACGAGGCAAACCGCTGCACGGCTTGCGCTGCCAGGTCACCATAGGGCATGGGATGGCGCACCGCAACCACCCGCTCGAACCCTGCCTCTTGCAGCGCGCGGACCACGTAGCGCGATGTCTGGCTCTTGCCACTTCCGGTGCGTACGGCGTTGATGGATATCACCGGCCGTTCCGCCCGCAACATCATCTTTTGCGGGCCCAACAGCCGGAAGTCTGAACCGGCTGCCAACACGCGGGAGGCGAGGTGCATGACGTATTCGTGGGACACGTCAGAATAGGAAAACAAAACCTGGTCGATCTCGTGTTCTGCAATCAGCGCTTCCAGCTCACTCTCGGGCCGAATGGGGATGCCGTCGGGATAAAGTTCACCGCTCAGCGCTGCAGGATATCGGCGGTTCTCGATGTTTGGTATCTGCGTGGCGGTGAAGGCAACCACCTGAAATTCGTCATTGTCACGGAAGAAGCTATTAAAATCGTGGAAATCACGGCCGGCAGCCCCGGCAATAATAACGCGCGTCGGTTCGTTTTGTGACGACATAGTTACTCCTCTCGCTAATTTATGATGATCCGGCTCCAACTGTTGCCGCAAGTTCAATCATATCCAGATTGAATGCTTCGTACCACAAGCCAGGGGCCGCTACGTGAAGATTATGTTGAACCATCTTGATATTATGCAAAGTAATGCTATAATGCGAGCAGAGTTCGTGACATAATACCGTAACTGTAGCCAAAATCCTACCACTATAGGCATCATCGGCTGTTATTCAAGCCACGCATTTTTTGATGCTTCTACGTCGCATTCATGGCACAGGAGTAGCCGGCGATGGAAGAGCAAATCTTCGCTTTTCTCGACTTCCTCAGGCGCGAAAAGAATTATTCTGAAAACACTGTTGCGGCCTACAAGAACGACCTCAACCAATTTCTACACTTTCTGACGTCGGAACACAGCAACGTCGAAAGGTGGCGTGAAATCGGCGACGCGCTTTTGCAGGACTACGTACAGCATATGAGGGACCAACCGTATGCCTCCTCTTCCGTGGCGCGCAAGGTGGCGGCTATCAAGTCGTTCTTTAAATTCCTTGCTGAGCAGAATGTCGTTGATGCCAATCCGGCGCAGGACGTGGACTCCCCCAAGGTCAAAAAGCGTCTGCCCCAGACATTGGCGGCAGAGGATGTAGAGAGCCTGCTGGCGGCCCCGGCGCAAGAGCGGACGCCCAAGGGGCTGCGCGACAAGGCCCTGCTGAACCTGCTCTACGCAACAGGCATGCGCGTGACAGAGATAGTCTCACTCAAACTTCAAGACCTTGACCTGGAGAAATCCGCCCTTTACTGCCCTGGCAAGGATGGTCAGGCGCGCATGTTGCCCTATGATGAACGAACGGGTCAGATTTTGACCGAGTACCTGGCCGAGGGTCGTCCCCATCTGGTGAAGCGCGAGGAAGAATCAGCCCTATTTTTGAATCACCGCGGTCAACAACTTACGCGCCAGGGATTGTGGCTGATCATCAAGGCCTACGCCAAAGAGGCAGATCTGACCGCAGACGTCACGCCGCATACCTTGCGACACAGCTTCGCCGCGCATAAACTGGAAAGCGGCGCTGACTTGCAACGCGTGCAGCAGCTACTGGGCCACGCCAACATTTCAACCACGCAGATTTACGCCCAAATGTCTGAGGAAGAAGAGTAAAACGGGACGGAAATGACAGAATTCATTCCAAGTGACACTATTGACGAAGCCGCCAGCACCGTGCGGCAAAGAACCGCTTACCGGCCCGCGATAGGCCTCGTCCTGGGTTCTGGTCTCAGTGGCCTCGCCGAGGCCGTAGAGGACCCGGACATTATTCCATGTGACGAATTACCCCATTGGCCCGTCTCCACCGCGCCCGGACACGACGGCCGGCTGGTGCTGGGCCAATTGCAGAACAAGACCGTGCTCGTCCTCCAGGGCCGTGTTCACCATTACGAAGGCTATACCATGGCTCAGATCACCATGCCGGTGCGCGTCATGCGCCGCTTGGGCATCAACACCATTATCCTGACCAATGCCGCCGGTGGGCTCAACCCCGATTTTCAAGCCGGCGACCTGATGCTCATTCGCGATCACATCAATCTCCCCGGCCTGGCAGGTCGAAATCCACTGCGCGGCCCAAACGACGACGAGGCCGGCCCACGATTCCCGGATATGACCGAACCCTACGACCCCGACCTGCGCCAGGTTGCTCGTGAGGTAGCCGAGGCGGGAAACTCCTCCTTACGAGAAGGCGTTTATGCTTTCGTTGGCGGTCCCAGTTACGAAACCCCGGCAGAGTTACGGCTGCTACGCACCGTGGGCGCCGACGCCGTGGGCATGTCCACTGTGCCCAGTGTGGTGGTGGCGCGCCACTCGGGAATGCGCGTGCTGGGTATTTCCACAATCACCAACATGGCGACACCCGATCCTCTTCCCGGACAAAAAACCACGCACGAGGAAGTGTTAGAAGTGGGAAACCTCGTTGTCCCCCGGCTGACGTCCCTCATCCATGGTATCCTGAACAGGCTGTAGCGCACTAACCCGCAACTTGGAGCGGCAGGCTCTCAAACGCTGGCGCGCTACCCGGTACGCCGACCGTTTGATCGGCCCCGATCAAATATGGATGAGATTTACGTCTTCCTCATACGCAACGACGTATGGATCTATATTCTCTGCGCACTGGGGCTGCTGTGGTTTTTCAGCGAGCTGGTGCGATCGCTTGGCGCCTTACGTCGAGCCATGTTTCGCCTGGAACGCGAGACCGCACTGCGCACGCGCAATAGCTCACTATTCTTCATCACCCTGCTAAGCAGCATCATTATTGTCGTGGCCTACGTCAATATCCAGGTCAGACCTACGCTGCCACCGGAGTTGTTGCGTCCTCCCACACCAACGCCCGAATCGGGCCTGGCCCCTGCATCTACCCCCACGGAAGAAGTGACAGACATGGCGCCCACCCCAACCTCACCGATTCCACCAACCGTCACCCTATCGGGTGATTCAGCCCCGGTCACCGACACCGTCACCAATACAGTTCCAATTACGGTAGAAGACGTCAGCGACGAAACGCAACCGGAGCCGCCTGGAAGCGTAGCCGGCTGTACCGACGACGTTTCCATTACCGACCCGCCCAACGAGGGGACAGTGCGCGGCGCCCTGACCGTCTACGGCAGCGCTAACCCGGATCAGTTCGGTGAATATGAACTGCACATACGCGGGCCACAGACAAATGATCGTTGGGCGGACTTACTCAGCCGCGCCGTCACCGAGCCTATCGACGACGGGATCCTCGCGGGCAACCTGAACCTGAGCGAATGGTCCTCCGGTCCGTACCAATTGCGCCTCACCGTTACCCACACCGACGGCAACATCACCCATCAGTGCGCCATCACCATACGCCTCGATAACAACTAAGTGCAGTTGCACATTTCTTGCGGACCACTTCATGTGCTAATCGACGTGCACCTGCCTAATAAGTACGCTTTGGACAACTTTCATTCGCGAAGTAGTTCTGTAAGCGTACTTAGACGGTGTCTTCTTCTTCCACACTCTCGTCAGAAACCGCCTCAGGCAATATCAACTCATAGAAACAGAGCGCCGTATTACCATATTCGCGGAGATCATATACTTGCAGTCCCTGCAACGTCTGCTCCTCATATTCGCGGGGGTCAATTTGCACGATGACGAAGCCGCGGGGCGTCAGATAACGCGCCGGCTGCTCGTCGATCACGGCCAACACCTCCTTCCAAATGCCGTGATACTGAGGGGGAGCAACGAAGACCACGTCGAACGGAGCGCTGACGCCGCTGCGCAGATAGGCAAACGCGTCTGTGTGCAGCACGCGGGCATCGTCGGCCAGCTCCGTCCGTTTGAGGTTGCCGTGAACAGTGCGAACCGCCGCGCGCGCCGTGTCCACAAAGACCACTTCGCTGGCGCCACGACTCAGCGCCTCGATACCCACCTGCCCGGTACCGGCAAACAGATCCAGCCAGCGACTTTCAGGGACGAAATGCGGCCCAAGTAAATTGAACAAATTCTCTTTGATACGATCCATCATCGGCCGCGTCTTTTCGCCCGGCACCATGTGCAAGCGCCGCCCTTTCGCCCGCCCGCTTATGACTCGCATCTCACTCGCCTCCAGCTCATCGTTCCACCACCTCTAGAGTCTGAATCACATAATGATCTCCTATCTGCACGCCCTGCTCATTTAACAGCGGCAACCGCCATCCTTCATCCTGCATCCAGACACCTGTCGAAAGTGCGTAAGCGCCGGGCTGCAGATCATCCCCAAGATGCAGGGTATGCGCATCACGTACGTAGCGATCGGAAGGCCAGCGACGGGTCGGAAAATCACCGGGATTCAACTTGTCTGATTGTGCTACGATCGTGCCATCCGGCGCCTGCAGATGCAAGAATACCTGGAAATTGACATCCAGCGCTTGCTGACCTTTCCAGTACAGCGTCACCGGCGCCCGTTGTCCAGGGCGCGCCGCTTGCGGCGCATCGAAGCCGATTAGAGCAATTTGTCCCCCAAAATCAACGTAGACGTCATGCTGCGCCGGAATGGCCACGTCGCCTGTGGAGCGGTGGTGCAACATACCCATCGGCTCCAGAAGGATGCCAACAATCAGGAGAAGCCCTGCGACAAACAGAACGGGCGCGCTGGTTCCTGGCTTCGGGCGCACCGGCTGCGCAGGCGGCGAACGTTGAAGCGGCGCGCCACGCCACAGCACCACCGCAAGGCCCAGGCTCAACAGCAGTCCCGCAGCGCTGAGCAGCCAGGACAGGCGGCGAACCGGCGTTTCCGTAAAGGCTAGCTCGACCACGTGCTCGCCGGCAGGTACGGGAACGACCAGAAATCCTTCCGGCCGGCCCAGTTCCGTTTCCACCGGCTGCCCATCCACACGCGCCTCCCAGCCCGGAAAATCAAACAGGAACAGGCGCAAGAGGAAGTCGTCCGGGCTGGACACTTGATAGCGAGTATGCAGTGGCCTCAGGCGCTCCGTCTCAACCTGAACCCCGTCCGGCAGTGCAGCGCGGTTGACGCGATCCAACGGGCGCCCAGCCTCAAAGTCCGCCAATATGCCCTCCTCCGGCCGGGGAATAACATCCACCGTCTGCGGAACGAAGTCCGCTGTGGACGTCGTTCCCAGCCAGCGCCCCTGTCTCTCAATATTAGCTACGCCTCTGGCGCTCGTATCCCAGGGCGTCTCCAGCCAGGGCGGTACCAGAGTTAGAGGCAGCGCCAGGATAATGATGAAAGCGACAAAAACTGCCGGTACCCAGCGACTGGCCCAAAATTGTCCAACCAACCGTACTGCGCCGCCGGCGCCCCCCGTTGTTTGCCGCACCTTATTTCTCGCAGTTTCGTTGGCTATACGAAGATTCAACAAGGCATCCACACCCACCCCTCCCAAGACTGCCAGTATCGCCGCCACCGCTCCAAGGAGACGCCAGGGAAACTGCATGTACGGTAGAAGCGGCACCACTTCCCAGATGGGCTGTGAGGCGCGGAGCATCATCAAGATCAGGAGTGCAGCGCCCAGGGCGAAATATGCCGCCTGAGCCCGCTGCCTGGCGGTGCCGGTCAGCAGCGCAATCACTCCCAGCGCCGCCAGAATCCACTGCGCCAGGCCCAGATTCAGCCTGAATGCCGGTTCGGTCGCGCCCCAGTCCAGCCAGGCGGTGGGCCCCAACAGTTCGCGCACTGTCAGGAAGTGGTTGCGAAAATCAAAGTGGCTGCCGTCGCCGATCAGGCTCGTCAAATTCACGGCTTCTTGCTCCAGGGCCACAGGCAGCCAGAAAAACGCTGCCACAGCCACGCCAAGACCAAGCGCGCCAAAGAGCCACAAAAGCTCGCCTGGCAAGATCGCGCCTCCCGCACGCGCTCGCAGATGGAGTCCCAGTTGCCAGATCGCCCAGGCGCTCAGCATGGCGAAGAAGACCATGGCCATCAGATTATGCGCCAGAATTACAGCTGCGATCAGCAACACGGCGACCAACCACGTTCCGGGTCCAGGTTTCCTGTGCAGGCGGCTGAGAGCCCACAGCGCCAGGGGAAAGAGGCCCAGGCTGAGTACCTCAGCCAGATCGCCGCGAGCATGGGGATCAACATACTGCACATATGGAGCATAGACGAAAGCAGCTGAAGCGACGTAGGCAGCAGACCGGCTCCAATGGTCGCGCACAAAGCCATAGACGCCGAGGGCGCCCGCGACAGGGGCCAATACAAAGATCACTTTAACGGCGGCGACCGCGTCTACCCGAGGCAGTAGTTCAAAGGGCAGGCCCAGGTAGTAGGCAAGCGGCGCGTAATAGTTGAATATGGGGTAGCCATAGCCAAAGTAAAAGTTCGGCGCCCAGCGCGGATATAGTTCCCCGCCGCGCACCAGACGGCTTAGTTCCGCCAGGCGAAAGACGTGTAGTTCGGCGTCCGTGGCCTGCGGCAGCCCACCACGCGATAGAAAGGGCCACACAGCCAGCACGCATATAGCCAGTACAACTGCGTAACCGGCATCAATCTTCTTCAAGCGACGGACGATCTCCTGCACTCCTATCTCCACAACCTCTGTATTTCTAGACAACTGTACGCTCACAAACAAAGACGTGAAACGCAGCTGTGCTACGTCTCACGTCTAAAAGTCTTCGCGAAAAGTTCCTGTAAGCGTTCTTAGGCGATCAGCTCCACGATTTGTTCAGGATGATCGGCTACGCGCACGCCGGCGGCCTGCAAGGCGTCAATTTTGCCCTGAGCGGTTCCGCTGCCGCCTTCTACGATAGCGCCGGCATGCCCCATGCGACGGCCCGGTGGCGCCGTGCGCCCGGCGATGAAAGCGGTCACCGGTTTGGACATATGTTGCGAGATATAGGCCGCAGCGCGTTCTTCGTCATTGCCGCCGATCTCACCAATCATTACCACCTGCTCCGTCTCCGGATCTTCCTCGAACATCTGCAGCACGTCGATGAAACTGGTGCCATTAATCGGATCGCCTCCGATGCCCACACAGGTCGATTGGCCAATTTCTCGCTCGCTGAGCGCGTAGACCACTTCATAAGTCAGCGTACCACTGCGGGAGACGACGCCTACGGAGCCGGGTCTGACGATGGACGCCGGAATGATACCTACCTTCGAACCGGCATCGTCGTCAAGCGGTGTAATCATGCCGGGGCAATTAGGCCCGATCAGGCGACTTCCCTTGTGGTCCAGATAAGCGCGCACCTCAATCATGTCCAGAACAGGAATTCCTTCCGTGAGACAGACGATGAGGGGAATGCCGGAGTCCGCCGCTTCATAGATAGCATCTGGCGCAAAACGCGCGGGCACAAAGATGACGGCGCAGTTAGCTCCCTTGGCTTCAACAGCTTTCTTCACTGTGTTAAAGACAGGGACGCCGTGCACCCATTCTCCGCCCTTCCCCGGGGTCACGCCGGCTACAATGCTCGTCCCGTATGCCAACATATGTTCAGTGTGAAATTCGCCCTGCCGTCCCGTAATACCCTGTACAACTACGCGTGTGTCTTCGTCAATTAAGATACTCATTTGCTCCTCTCAGAAATGCCGGGAGTGTAGGACTGTGTCACCGTAAGACAGCGAGCCGCTACGACCCTCCCGCCTTTGCTCAGCTCTCGTACTGTCCCGCAGCGGCGACCGCTTTTTGCGCTGCGCCGGTAAGGGTTGTTGCTGTTTCCATGTTGGCCTCTGCCAGAATTCGCATCCCTTCCTCAGCGTTGGTGCCCAGCAGGCGCACCACCATAGGCACGTCCGTCTCGATATGATCCAGAGCGGCAACAATACCTTCGGCCACCTCGTCCCCGCGCACAATGCCGCCGAAGATATTGAAAAGCACCGCCTTAACGTTGTGGTCGGAGAGAATGATACGCAGCGCGGCAGTGACGCTTTCTGTGGTGGCGTTGCCGCCAATGTCCAGGAAATTGGCCGGTTCACCACCGTACAGTTTGATAATGTCCATGGTGGCCATGGCCAGGCCGGCGCCGTTGACCATGCAGCCAATCTCGCCGTCAAGCTTGATGTAGCTGAGTCCGTTGGCTCGCGCTTCCCGCTCGGCCGGCGGCTCCTCCTGTGTATCGCGCATCTCGGCCAGGCGCGGGTGGCGGAACAGAGCGTTGTCGTCGATGGACATCTTGCCATCGACTGCCAACAACGTCCCTTCCCCCGTAACAACCAGTGGGTTGATCTCGGTCAGGGACGCATCGTTCTTCACGAAAGCGTCATACAGCCCCGCCGCAATCTTGTGGAAATCGCGCCACAGCTCGCGGGGCAGGTCCATGCCTGCCGCCAGATAGGTTGTCTGGTATCCGCGCAGGCCCAGGGCAGGATCGATATGTACCTGTACAATCTTCTCCGGTGTGGTAGCTGCTACTTCCTCGATATCAATACCCCCGGCGGAGGACGCCATGATCATGGGCAGGCGACGCTCCCGGTCTATCAACACCGCCAGATATAGTTCCTGCTCGATGCCCGGCGCCTGCTCATCCACCAACACCTTGTGCACAGTGAACCCTTTTATATCCATGCCCAGGATCTCGCGGGCGCGCTTTTCGGCCTCGTCGGGGTCCGCCGCAAGCTTAACGCCGCCGGCTTTGCCGCGTCCGCCGGTGAGCACCTGCGCTTTGACAACGACCTTTCCTCCCAGCTCGCGGGCCACGGCGCGCGCGCCGTCGGGGCTGGTGACCACGTCTCCATCGGGGATTGGCACGCCATGTTCGGCAAACAGACGTTTTGCCTGAGACTCGTGTAAATTCACTTAGCGCTCCTTTATTTAAGTGGGACTGTGTTTGTAAAAGTCATGTAGAGGAGCGAGCCGAACCCTCGCG
>DATHSI010000303.1:0-7555 GCA_035464315.1 Candidatus Sulfomarinibacteraceae bacterium | reverse complement strand
CAGCCTCGTATGCCGCGGCGTGCTCTCCGCTATTCTTTTGTCAACAAAAGCGGCGCGTACCCCAATTGAGAGGCACGCCTGGCGCTTTGGTAAGCGCCAGGCGCCTCACGATCGGCCCTAGAAGTCTATCTGAGCCTCGTTTGAGCAGGTGGTGGTGCTGCCTGCTTCGCACACCTGGTAGGTGTAGCTTCCGGAACCGCGCTGGTCGATATTGTCGGTGTAGAAGCCGTCGTTGGCGGTGGTGTCAATAAGGACGCCATTGCGGTAGACGTCGACGTTCGTGGATGTCGCGCCGCTCCACTCGAGGTCTGCTTTTTGTAGACCTCGCACTTTGTACGCGGTGGCGCTGAGGGTGATGTCGCCGGGGTCAGGTTCGGGCGTCGCCGTGGGGGTTGGTGTGGGATCGGGGTCTGATGTGGCTGTGGGCGTAGGCGTCGCCGTTGGATCGGGATCGGAGCCGGTGGAGTTGTCGATGCTGACGTTGAAGCGGTCCAGAACGGGGCCGATGGGATTGGCGATGGTACGCGTGTCGCTACCGGCGAAGAGGAGCCCGACGGGGTTGTTGGCGCCGTCGTTGGTGACGATGAGGGATCCGGAGTCGCCGCCGGCGCTAAAGGTGCCGGGGGTGATGGTGAACTGGTCGACGAAGCGGGCTATCTGGGTGCAGAAGGGTCCGCGGACTTCGTAGCAGACCTCGATGGTGGCGTTGATTTCGGCGACCTCTCCGGTCGTACATTCGGTGGTGCGGCCGCATTTCTGTACGTCGAGGCCGATGGAGGCTTCGACGACGGTGCTGCCGGGAACGCCGTATCCTTCAGGCAGGGTGGCGTTATCCAGCTCGGCGGTGGTGGAGCTGGCAATGGCGGCGTCCATGGTGTTGTCACTCCCGTCAAAGAGAATGGGTTCAAAATCGTGCAGCTCGCCTATCTTGTCGTCGGGATCGGTACCGCCGTCGTAGGGGCCGGGCTGTAGGGCGCTGTCGCCAATCTGGGCGTCGTTGCTGTTGGCGAGGACGTGGTTGTTGCTGAGCGCGTAGATGTTGCCCTGATTGTCTACGACTCGGGCGCCGATGGTGCCGGCGGTGATGTCGGGGTGACCGACGGAAACGCCGATCGGCGCGGGCCGGTAGCGGTCGGTGGTTTGATAGGCGTAGAACATGCCGGTGACGACGGTTTGGACCGGGATGCCGTCGACGTGGGCGGGCAGGCCGGCTACGTCGTCTGAAACGACGAACAGTCTGATCGTGGGCTGGGCGCCTTGCTGCAGGCCGACGGCGACGCCGACGACGCCGGGCCGGTTTAGAAGGGCGTCGGCGTTGGCCTCTTGCGCGGCGATTGCCCGCGCAATTCCGTCAGGGTTGGCGTCTGGCCCGGCGGCGAGGCCGGAACTGGTTGCCATGACGACAGCCAGCAACAGGGCAAGCACGAGGAATGGCAACAACTGGAACACGCGTTTACGATTCATGTTTTACCTCCTGGATTTTGGCTGGCGATAAACGCTTGTTTCAACTCGTCTTTGTCTGCGTCAGCTCATGGAACCTCCTGTGCGCCCGGTGGGGGGTGGCGCTGTGAGTGAACGAAATGGTCATGCGACTGTATGGGTACCTGGTTTTTGGGCGACAGGGTAATGCCGGCGCCTGGATAAGTATGGTTTCATTATAAGGGTTTGGGAGGTGGGGATCAATAAAGGGTGAGTACCTGATCCGCCCGCCGCAGCGTTTCGGGGCGGTGGGCCACGACGAGGAGCGTGGGGCGGCGACCGTCGTCGCCGGGGGTCAGGAGGTTGCGCCACAGCTGTTGCTCGGTTTCCACGTCCAGGGCGCTGGAGATATCGTCGAGGACCAGGAGGGAGGGGCGGCGCACGAGGGCGCGGGCGGCGGCGGCGCGCTGCACCTGGCCACCGGAAAGGCGCACGCCGCGGGGGCCGACGAGGGTCTCCAGCCCGGCTTCCAGGCGCGCCACGTCGGGGACCAACACGGCGGCTTTGATGGCCGCGTCCAGGTCTACCTCGTCTTGGGGCAGGCCCATGAGGATGTTGTGGCGCAGGGGATCGGAGAACAGGCGCGGGGTCTGGGGCACGTAGGCCGCGCGCGGGGGCACGAACCAGGCGGCGGGGTCTTCGATGAGCCGACCGTTCCACAAAATCTGGCCCGCCTGACGTGGTAGCAGGCCCAGCAGGGCGCGCAGCAGCGTGGTCTTGCCTGCGCCGACAGGGCCGGTGATGACGGTGAAGCTGCCGGCCTCCAGGGTGAAGGTGACGTCCTCGACGCCGCCAGGCGCGCCTTCAGGGCCGCTTTTGCCTTCGTAGCGGCAGGTCAGACCGCGCACCTGCAGGCGTTGCAGCTCGTCGCCGGGCTGTGGCCGGGGGGCGGACAGCGGTTGGGATAGACGCAGGGGGCGGCGGGCGACGAGGCTCTCGGGCGGGGCGTGTGGCTGCAGCTCTTGTGTGCGCTCCAGCACCACGCGCTCCTGGGCGATCTCTGACAGGTAGCTGCCTATGTGGGCCGGGAACTGGGCTACGTAGAAGAGGTAGGCGCTGAAAAGGGCGAAATCGCCTACGCTGAAGGTGCCCTGGGAGATGCGGAAGCCGGCAAGCAGGACCATGACGGCGACGGCCACGTCGCCCATGTTCTGGGTGGCGCTGTTGAAGAGGGCGAAGAAAACGGCGTTGCGCACGCTGGCCTCGCGCCGTGTTTCATTCAATTGCCGGAAGTGGGCCAGCACGCCGCCGGCGGCGCCGGCCACTTTGATGGCCTGTACCGCGCCCAGCGTCTCGCCCAGGAAGGCCGTGACGCCGCTGGCAGCCTGTCGCGCGCGATGGTTATAGCGCAGGAAGCGGCGGAAGGCGAAGCGGTTGAGGAGCAGGACGCCGGCCAGGGGCAGCAGGGCCACGGCGGTGATCAGGGGCGCGATGGTGAAAAGGACGTAGACGGCCAGCAGGGTGAAGGTGAAGGTGCCGGTGAGGTAGGGGATCCAGGTGGGGA
This sequence comes from Candidatus Sulfomarinibacteraceae bacterium, assembly GCA_035464315.1. GTDB lineage: Bacteria > Chloroflexota > Anaerolineae > Promineifilales > Promineifilaceae > JAAYYY01. The sequence continues at coordinate 4,572 of DATHSI010000303.1, read as the reverse complement.
AGTCGGCGAAGTCGGCCACGTCGTCGTCCAGACGGTTGATGGCGTCGCCCACGGGCACGGGCAGGGGCTCGGCACCCGGTTTTTGCAGCACGTTGCGCACCACGTTGGCGCGCATGAGGCTGCCGCCGGCGTTGCGCACGTGGGCCTCGGCCCAGTGGGCGACGATGTCCACCAGCGAGCGCGCCAACTCGACCACAACGAGCAGGGCCAGGATGCCGGCGAGAGGGCGCGTAATGTCCGCTGCGCCGGTCAACTGGTCGAAAAAGATCTTTTCCACCCAGCCGGGCACGAGCTGAGTTGTAATGTAGGCCGTGCTGCCCAACAGGCTGAGCAGGAAGAAGCCGGGCCGGTAGCGGATGAGGGCCCACGTACCGCGGGGGATGGAGAGCGGCTTCACGCCATTCATGCCAACGCCTCCTGCAACCCCACGCGCAGCAGGGCCGCAAAGCGCGAGTCGGGGTCCTGGGCCAGGGCGCGGCGCGGGCCGAACTCCACCACGCGCCCGTCTTCCAGGATCAGGATCTCGTCGGCGCGCTGTACGGTCTGCAGGCGGTGGGCGATGATGATGCCCGTGCGCCCCTGCAAGAGGCGGTCCATGGCGCGCTCCAGCCGCTGCTCGGTCTGGGGGTCCAGGCGCGAGGACGGTTCGTCGAGCACGACGACGCTGGGATCGCGCAGGAAGACGCGGGCCAGGGCCAGCAACTGCGCTTCGCCGGCGGAAAGACCGTAACCGCCGGGGCCCAGCATGGTGTCCAGCCCCTGGGGCAGGCTGTCGAGCCAGGGGCGCAGGCCCAGCGTCTCCAGCGCGGAGAGCAGGGTCGAGTCGGTGGTCGATTCGGCCACCGACTCGGCTTGGCGGAACAGGGTCAGGTTGTGGCGTACGCTGGCGGCGAACAGCTCCACGTCCTGTGTGACCAGCCCCACGCGCTGTTGCAGTTGGGCCAGGGGCACGTCTCGTATGTCAACGACGCCGGCGTCGCCGGCTTTGTCACCCGAGCCCAGGCGCACGGCGCCGTGGTCCACGTCGTAGAGGCGGAAGAGCAGGCGGGTGAGGGTGGTTTTGCCGCTGCCGGTGCGGCCCAGCACGCCCAACACGTGGCCCGCGGGTAGGGTGACCGTGACGTCGTTCAGCGCCGTGGTGCTTTCTTCTTCGCCCTGCTCCGGCCGGTCGCGGTAGGTGAAGGTGACGTTGTCGAAGTGCACGGCGAGCGGGCCCGGCGGCAGAGTCTCTGTGCCCGTGTCTTTGACCTGTGGCTGCATGGCGAACAGTTCCTGGACGCGCTGACCGCCGGCGAGGGCGTGCTGCAGACTGTGCATCTGGCGGTGGATTTCGCGCAGGGGGCGGTCGAGGTTATTGACGTAGAGGACGAGCAGGAAGACGGTGCCGATAGTCATCTCGCCGCGCAGGAAAGCGCCGGCGCCCAGGGCCAGGGTGAGCACGAAGGCCAGGACGGAGAGCAGGCGGCGGCCGTGGAAGGTGAAGCCGCCGAGCACGTCGTTGCGCACGCGGGCGCGCTCGGTTTCGGCCAGCAAGGGATAGAGGCGAGCCATGACGTAGGATTCGGCGCCCACGCCGCGGATGTCTTCGGTGCCCACCAGCCGTTCTTCCAGATAGCCGAAGAGGGCGGCGAGCGCCTGGCGCACCCGGCTCACGAAGCGCACGGTCCATGAATGGGTGACGCGCACGAAAAGCAGGATCAGCGCGGCGTAGGCCACGGCGACCAGGCCCACCGCGGTGGTCTCGCGGAAGAGGAGGAGCACGATGCCCAGGGCCAGCAGGCTGTTGCCCAGCACCTGCACCACGAAGCTAGAGAAGGCCCCGGCAAGCAGGGAGACGTCGCCGTCGATGCGCTCGATGAGCTCGCCGGCGGGGCGCAATTTGTGGAAGCCCATGTCCAGGTTCAGCACGTGAGCGGTCAGATCCTGTCGCAACCGGTTGGTGGTGGCCCAGCCCAGGTCCTGGCCGACGTAGACGCTGCCTAGCTCGACGACTTTCTGGCCGAGCACGGCGGCGAAGAAGAGACCGGCGACGCCCAGCAACTGCCGGGCCGCGGCCCCGGCCTGCGCGGCGTCCAGAAAGCGGCGGATGATCTGGGGCGCGAGCAGTTGGAGGGCGATGCTAGCGGCGAGGAGCAGGCCCAGCAGCAGCAACCGTCCTTTGTATGGTTTGAGGTAGGCGAAGAGCAGAGTCATGTGGTCTTTCCCAGCGTGAGAAATCCGATTTTTCCAAAAAATCGGATTTCTCTGGTAACCGGGCAATTGTAGCGCTTTTAGTGCAGCTCGCCAGAGCCGCCGTCGCCGCTCGATGGCCGTGGTTGTTGGCCTGTGGGGCTCTTGTTATTGTAGGGTGTTGGTGTTTTGATTCAATTATTGCAGGGGGCTTCATGGAAGCATTGCATGACTGGGTGCGGCGGGGATTGCCGGCGTTGGGAGCAGCTATTCCGCTTACGGTTGTGATGGTGACGGTGCTGAGCATTATTCTGACGGCGGCGCAGGACCTGGAGCTGTCGCCGGCGCAGACGGCGAGTTGGATTCTGGCGCTCTATGGCCTGCCGGGGTTGTTGAGCGTGTTGCTGGCGCTGCGCTACCGCCAGCCGTTGCTGCTCACCGGCAATCTTTTCGCGATCATTTTCATCAGCTCGCTGGGCGGGCGCATCGGCTATGCAGAATTGATTGGGGCCTGCATGTTGGCCGGCGTCGGCGTGGCGCTGGTCAGCGTCCTGGGCCTGACGGGGCGGCTGGCGGCGTGGATTCCGGCGCCAATCGTGTTGGGGCTGCTGGCGGGCGCCATCATGCCCTTTGTGGCCGACCTCTTTACCTTTTTGGGCCGAGCGCCGGTGGTGGTGGGCGCCACACTGCTGGCCTATCTGTGGGGCCGGCGCGGGGAGGGGCGGACGCCGGCCATTTTGCCCGCGTTGCTGGCAGGCGGGGCGATGGCGGCTCTGACGGCGCAGGTTGGCCCGGCGCCGGAGCAGCTCTCGCTGCCCGCGCCTGTGCTCACGCCGCCTGTCTTTTCGCTGGAGGCGGTGGCGACGGCCGCGCCGGTGCTGGTGGTGTTGATGACGTTGCAGGCCAACCTGCCTTCGGTGATCTTCCTGCAGAGCGAGGGCTATGAGCCGCCGGACCGCACGATCAACGTCATCAGCGGGGTGGGCACGCTGCTGGGATCCTTGCTGGGACCCACGGCGGTATCGCTCTCGCTGCCGGCGTCGTCGCTGGTGGGCGGCGAACAGGCGGGCGAGCCCGGGCAGCGCCACCGGGCCGTCTACATGGTAGGCGCGGTAGCGCTGCTAATCGGGGTGCTGGCGGCGGTGGCGGCGGCGCTGCCCGAGATGGTGCCCACGTCGTTGCTGCTGGCGCTGGCAGGGCTGGCGATGATCGGGGTGCTGAGCAACGCGCTGCAGACGGTGACGCAGGGACCGTTGTTGTTGGGGCCGCTGTTTGCCTTTGCCATTGCCCTGTCAGAGATTTCGTTGTGGGGCTTTGGTCCCTATTTCTGGGCGCTGGTGATGGGCATGGGCGTGTCGCTGCTGCTGGAGCGCGACGAGTTGCGGCAGTGTCGGGCGCAGCAGGGCGCGCTTTAGGTCAGGGCGTGGGGCAAGTGGCGCCGGTGTCGCCGCGCAGCAGGGACGTATCGTCACAGTGAATGACGCCGATGGATATTTTGGTGGGTGATAGGCCATTTGGCCTGTGGGGGGTGTGGGTAATCCCCCATTGTGAGGGGTCGGGGCCAGGGCTAAGCTGTAGGGGCTGCGATTGAAATACGAGGAAAGGAGCCAGTATGAATCACATACAGGAAATGTTGCGGAGTCACCCCCGGGCGGGAGATGTGGATGGGCGTCTGTTGGAGGAGATGATTAGCGCTTTGTACAATTGCGCGCAGAGCTGCACGACCTGCGCCGACGCCTGCCTGGGCGAGGAGATGGTTGCCGAGCTGGTGCGCTGTATCCGGTTGAATCTGGATTGCGCCGACGTCTGTGAGACGACTGGCGCGCTGCTCTCGCGGCAGACGGAACCGGATTGGTCCCTGATCAGCGAGCAGTTGAGGGCCTGCGCCACGGCCTGTCGCGTCTGCGGCGAGGAGTGCGAGCGCCACGCGGATATGCACGAGCATTGCCGCATTTGCGCCGAGTCCTGCCGCCATTGTGAAGAGATGTGCCAGCGGATGTTGCAGGCAATTCCCTCAGGCGCGACGGCCTGATTGGCAAAGTCTCTTTTCGCAGAGGCTCTCAACTGTGCTAGAAAAGAGGAACCGGATCTTGCCATAGATCCGGTTCCTGCGTTAAGACAGAACGCTTTGTGAGCGGGCTAACGGTTGCCGGGCCGGTTGCCGGGCGGGGCCAGTTGGTAGATGCGGCCGGTCTCGCCCGTGGGGCCGAGGTTGTCGCTGGTCAGGATGTACATTTCGCCGTCAGCGTCCTGGCCGAAGGCGAGGATGAAGTGGCCCAGGCGGCCGTCGGGCCGGTTCTGGAACTGGATCTCGTGGATCTGCCACAACCCCTGCGGGCGTTCTCTGGATACGAGGACGGTGCCGTCGCCCGGGAAGAAGTTCGTGCTCCAGTCGGCGAAGAT
>DATHSI010000302.1:0-2771 GCA_035464315.1 Candidatus Sulfomarinibacteraceae bacterium | reverse complement strand
GCGATTGGCCACGTTGCCCGCGATGACGGGCAGGTGCGGGTAACGATCTTTGGCGGCGCGGACCATATCCAGCACCTTTCGCGTGTGCCCATGGGCCGTGTCTACGACGGCCACGTCAACCCCCGCCGCCACCAGGGCGTCCAGCCGCTGCAATCCCTCGTCGCCCACGCCCACGGCGGCGGCGGCGATGAGGCTGCCGTTCTCGTCGGCCACCTGCAGCGGGTAATCCAGCTTCTTCACGATGTCTTTGACAGTGATTAACCCTTTGAGCCGGCCTTCTTCGTCTACCAGCGGCAACTTCTCGATGCGGTGGCGGTGCAAAATGGCCTGCGCCTCCTGCAGCGTGGTACCTACGGACGCCGTCACCAGTTTCTCGCTGGTCATGAACTCGCTCACCTTCTGTGGGCCGGGTGTGACGAAGCGAATGTCGCGATTGGTGAGAATACCCAGCAGCCGGTCGTCATCGCCCGTGATGGGCACGCCGGAGATATGGTAGCGGCTCATAATCGCTTCCGCTTCGGCCAGCGTGGCCGTGGGCGGCAGCGTGATGGGATCGACGATCATGCCCGCTTCGGAGCGTTTGACCTTGTCCACTTCCTCGGCCTGGGCCGCGACGGGCAGGTTGCGGTGCAGCACGCCCACGCCGCCCAGGCGCGCCAGGCCAATGGCCATCTCGGCTTCGGTCACGGTGTCCATGGCTGCGGACAGAATGGGGATATTGAGGTGAATGTCTCCGGCCAGCCGGGTGCGCAGGTCGACCTCGGCGGGCAGCACGTCTGAATAGGCTGGCGCCAGCAGAACGTCGTCGAAGGTGAGCGCCAGAGGGGGGATGGGGACGTCAGTGGTCATTAGTCCTCGCTGCGTCGCGGCTTGGGCTTACGACGCCGTCGCCGTCGCCGTCGCCGCCTCGTGGCGCTCTCAGGCAGTTTGTCATAGCGTTGTAACAGAATGACGACGCCCGCGAGGGCGATGAGCAGCGCCAGAATCATCGAGTAAGTGATCGGCGTGTTGCCGATGGCCGGCTGATCAGGCCGGAACAGCTCGATCCAGGCCCGACCGCCGCCCCACCAGATGAGAAAGAGCGAGAACAGCGTGCCCTGTTTCCACTGCTCGCGGAAGCGGTGATTCAGGTAGAGGAGCAAGATGAAACCGGCGAACAGCCACAGTGACTCGTAGAGGAATGTGGGATGGAAGCGGGTGTCCGGCGGGTACAGGGTCAGGTCGTTGTAGGGCGGGATGCGGCTGGCGGGGTCGATGAGAATGCCCCACGGTCGCTCCGTGGGCGGCCCGTACAGTTCCTGGTTGATGAAATTGCCCCAGCGCCCGATGGCCTGCGCGATGAGCAGGGCGGGCCCGGCGACGTCGGCATACAGCCAGAAGCTGAGCCGCTTGCGGCGGATGTACCAGGCCCCAATCAGCGCCGCCCCCACGAAGCCGCCCAGGATGTTGGCGCCGCCGGCGCGAATGTTAAGAATGTCGATCAACGACGTGAACTGCGCGCCATGACCGGCCAACACTTCCTGAAACACGTACCACAGGCGGGCGAAAAGATAGCCGCTGATGACCACCAGCAGCAGGCCGTTATAGAAAGTGTCGGGATCACCGTCCCGCTTCTCCACCTCCCGCGCGGCCCACAGCGCGCCAATGGCGATGCCTATTGTGATCAGGATGCCGTACCAGAAAATGGGGAAGCCGTCGCCGATGGGGATGGTAAAGGCGATGGGGTCCGTCTGTAGGAAATCCAGCATGTTGAACGTGTAACCTCTATCTCTGGTCGAGATTGGGGGATAGAGATTAGAGACTGGAGATTAGAGACTGGTTATCCGTTCTCCACCCGCCAATCTCCAATCAACCAATCGCCAATCTCCGATTTCCAATCTCCGATCTCTATTCAATATACCCCAGCCCGCGTAGCTGTTGCAATAGGCGCTTGTCCATTTGCTCGCCCAGGGGCGCGCCGGCGGTGGTATTGTCGCGCTGGCGTTCCACGTGTTCTGCCAGCTGCGCCATCTGGCGTTCCAATTCTGCCGCGTCCGGCAGGCGCTGCGACAGAACGTTGTCCAGCTCCAGCGGATCGCGATCCAGGTCAAACAACTCCCGCGACTCACCGTCCACTTCGATCAATTTTAGCTCGTCGCGCAGCAGGGCGCGGCGTAGCGACAGACAGCCGAACTGTTCCAGCAGGTGCGGCTGGCGGTGCTCGATGGCCCGCACGAAATTGAGGGGCGGGTAGACTTCGGCAAAGGCCACGCCGTTTTCTGCGTCGCGGCCGTAGATAGTGTCCACAAGGGTTAGCGCCTGCGCCTGGCGCGCGCTGGCGGCGGGTAGCGTCTCCGGCAGCTCTCCGGCGGCGTCGAGCGCGGTATGGAACACGCGGCGCGTACTGACCGGCGTGGTCACGCGAGTGCCGGCGGGCAGCCGCCGCGGCCAATGGGCGATCAGGGGCACGTGAATCAGCTCCTGGTAGGCGACAAAGGCGTGGCCCATGTAGCCGTGCTCGCCCAGGCCATCGCCGTGGTCGGCTACGACCAGAGAGAGCGTGTCCTCGGCGCGGGTGCGTTGCGCCAGGGCGTCGAAAAGGCTGCCCAGATAATCGTCCTGGTAAGCTACCTCGGCGTCGTACATATCGCTCAGCACGCGTTGTTCCAGCGGCTCCAGCGGGTCGGCCAGCGGTGCGGCCCAGCGATACGCTTCGCGGTTCCAGCGACGCCTGGTGTTGCGCGCCTGGCGGTCGTCGCGGAAAGAAGGCGCGATCTGGTCTACAAGGCGGC
>DATHSI010000301.1:0-5620 GCA_035464315.1 Candidatus Sulfomarinibacteraceae bacterium | reverse complement strand
GAGGCGCTCTTCACTATCCTTAATTATCCCTTCGAGTTGAGCGGATTGCGCTAAGCCAGTATCCAGCTTAGCGTTGCTCCTCGTCCGCGGCTCCTTCCATACTGAGCGCCGGTTTGTGCCGGGGCGATCCTCCGTCGGGCTCCTCCTGCGCCTGCGCTTCGCCCGTCGTGTCGCCTACTGACGACCCGTTGAACAAGAATTCGAGCGACGACGTCTGTCGCGAGCCGCGGCTTGTATGGTAGAGAATCATGCCCACGGTGATGGAGATGATGCCCAGGACGAGCCCACCGAGTTGCAGCGGCCCGACGTAAGGGCGCTCAAACTGGGGCGTCACGTGCGTGCCAATCCCCAGAAGATCGGAGAGACCGGAGACGTAAGCAAAAACCAGGCCGGTCGCCGCCAGCCGGATGCCGATATCGGCCTGTAGGGAGCGCGGTGTGCCTGGGTCACGCAGGCTGGAGATGTGGAGGAAGCCGGCCAATGTTAGGAGAGTGAGTCCCACCAGCAGTTGCAGCATCTGCACCATGCCGAATCCGGGCGTCAGGTCCAGCCCAAGTATTTCGGCAGCCAGGGAAACGACGGTTAGAACGTTACCCACCAGAAATAGGAGCAAGACAATGATATTCCACGCCATCGTCTTCTGTTGTGGGTTCATGAGTGCTCTTGTCTCTCGATTCGTCTGCTCGGCCAGCTTAATAACAAAACGCCGCGCACAATACGCGGCGTTCTCTCGTCTGTCGGGGCAGCCGGATTCGAACCGACGACCTCTTCAACCCCATTGAAGCGCGCTACCAAGCTGCGCCATGCCCCGAGTAGTCTGGATTCTAGCAAAACGACCCGTTCCATGCAAATACTCATAGCCGTTACTAACGGCCGCCGTTACTTACGGCCGTCGTTACTAACGGGCGCTGTCGATGGCAACCGGTCTCAGGTCGCCAGCGACTCCAGGTACGGGGTGAGCAGGGTGAGCAGGCCCAGAGCGAAGTTGTAAACAAAATGTACCCATATGGCCGTCGTCGTGTTGTAGCGGTCGCGCACCACGCCCAACACAACGCCGATGCCGAATACCAGAACGGTCGCCGGTGTGAACCCATACTGGATGTGGGCCAGGGCGAAGATGAAAGACGTGACCCACAGACCGAAGACCGGTTGCAGCGCGCCGCGGAAGAGAATTTCTTCGCCGATGCCTGCAGCCAGGGCCAAAATAAACCAATCTCCGACTGTGTTCATGTTACTTAATAAGAGCGTGTTGAGGTCGTCCAGAATTTCCGCCTGTTCCGGATCAAGGACGAAAAAGAGCAATCCAGTCAGCCATTGCAGGATGAGAAGCAGGCCCACCCAGCGCAGCCCGTGCCACAGCTGGCGTGCGGTTGGCTTCTCCAGAGCCAGGCGAGAGAGAACCTTCCAGCCATCGCGGCGCACAAAGAGTCCCACGCCGGCAATACCCACGGCGGCATAGAGCAACTCAGAGGCTACCACCTCCAGGAGGGAAGCAGCGGCGCTCGTTTCGATTAACCCTTCCAGACCGCCCTGGGTGAGGGTTAGCATGCTGTTACCGATGAGGTAACCGGCCAGTATCAGGGCCAGTGTGTGCACCGGAGAGCGGGGGTCGATGGGTATCAGCCGCGCATAGAGGCGGCGCACTTCGGGTAGCGTGGCCAGCAGCCCCCAGATGGCAGTGAGCAGAAGCACGAGTCCGGCCGGGCGGAAGAGGGAGAGGTTTATGCCCAGATCGGCTCCCTGCAGCTGATCGGGCGGAATTAACAACAGCGCCAGCCCCAGCAAGAACAGGGGCAGATTTAGAAGAAGGAGCACCCAATTAAATCCGCGCCGCGCGGTGTCTGTGCCGCTTGATTCGATTACATTCGCCAGGTAGATAAGGCCGAAAAGAAGGATGAGTCCGATGGCGAGCGTCATAGTGTCGGTCCTGGTTGCCTCGAATTGCTTAGCGGGCGGCAGGCGACCATCGCCGCCCATTAACGACTGCTCAACTATATCACCATCCCTCAAATTCGGCTTGTCGGGCCGTTCCCTTCTCACTACAATCGAACATATGAACCGGGAAGCTCTCGCACGGCTGCGACGCCTGGGGGTGGTGAAAGGGGTTCGAAACCTGAAATCCGCACAATCACTACCCACGTCGAGCAAAAATAGCGAAAAGCAGGAAGAGGCGCCTTATTTGCAGGCGCCTGATGGCGATCCTCAACCGCTTCCTACGTTGCTGCCCGGTTTGGAGCTCGCTGAGACAGCCGAGGGCGCGTGTTACGTGCTGGACAAGGTCTACCCGCTGGATCACCGGCATGGCACGGCGCGCCTGCACGAGCTATTGGAGTTGGCGACGGAAGCGGTGGCCTGTTTTTGTCAGGATGAACGCCTGGGCGAGGCGCACTTTCGCGATTATCTGTTCCTGGATACGGAAACGACGGGCCTGGGCGGCGCAGGCACCCTGGCTTTTATGGTCGGCGCGGCATTCTTCGAAGATGATGCGTTTGTGGTACGCCAATATTTTCTGCGCGACCATGGGGACGAACCGGCGATGCTGCTCATGCTGGACGAGTTGTTGCAGGAACGAGCGGGGCTGGTGACCTTCAACGGCCAATCGTTTGACTTGCCGTTGCTGGAAAGTCGCTTCTTGCTGAATCGCATGCCGCTTTCCCTGCGGGAGTGGCCTCACCTGGATTTGCTACCGCCCTCGCGCCGCCTGTGGCGCAGGCGCTTTGATTCTTGCGCGTTGGGCGCGTTGGAGCAAAACGTGTTGGGTCTCACCCGCACCCACCAGGATGTGCCGGGCTGGCTCATTCCCAGCCTTTACAATCACTTTTTGCGCACCGGAGATGGCCGCGAGCTGTCTCGCGTTTTCTATCACAATCGCATGGATATGCTGTCCATGGTCAGCCTGGCGACGCGCATCGTGCGCCAGTTTGAGGCGCCACAGGCTGGGGATCATCCCATCGACCTATTGGGCCTGGGCAAGTGGCAGGCGGACCTGGGCTTAAAGAAGGAAGCGGAACAGACGCTGCGCCTGGCGGCAACGCCAGATTTACCCACTGACCTCTACCGGCAGGCGCTCTTGCGGCTCGGTTACCTGTTAAAGCGAGCCGGCAGACGCGAAGAGGCTGTCGAAGTGTGGCAGCAGGTGGCCTGCATCAGCTTTGAGGACGTTACAGCTCATGTGGAGCTGGCCAAGCAGTATGAGTGGCACAACGTGAACCTACAGCTGGCGCAAACGTGGACCGAGCGCGCTCTGGCCCTGGTTGATGGCGCGGCGCACCCTCAGGTGCGCGCTGAACTGGAACATCGTCTGCAGCGGCTCAAACGGAAACAGACGGGAGTAGACGAGTAGGCCCAGCGATGAGACGAAAGCGTTTTTCGCTGCGCTCGTTGCTCTGGTCAGGCATCCAGATTTCAATCGGCGCAGTCATTTTATTTCAAGTGGCGAGCTGGCGTCTGCAGAGCACGTCAGGCGACGCGTCTTCGGGCGAGCCCACTCCAGACTTGCTGGCCTATGAAGATCGCACCATTCCACCGACGTATACCCCTCGCGTTGTGTCGACGATTATTCCCGGCGCGACCTACTTTGCCACGCCGGCGGCGACCTCGACGCTGGCGCCGGATGAACAGATCCCTGACACGGCGCCCCCGGCATCGCCCACGCCCACACCATTTGAGGTACCTGATTACCTGAAGCGGTCGGTCGACGTACACACGCTGGACAGCCCGCCTGCCAGTACCGAGTGTGGTGACACGGGCTTCGTTTTCTACAGCCAATTCCCCAGCAATATCTGGGGCAGCGGTCGTGATTATCACGCCTATTTGCCGCCCTGTTATGGGCACGATGGGCGCGTGTATCCGGTGCTTTATCTGATCCACGGGTCGGGTCACAACGACGATCAGTATATCCACCTGGGCCTGGCGCAACACATCGATCAGGGCATCCGCGAGGGGCGCTACCCGCCTTTCATCGTGATTATGCCCGATAGCGGCTCCTGGGGTGATTCCACGTCCGGCGGCGAGCGCAGTATTGAGGGCGTCACGGTGCAGGACCTGATTCCTTTCGTCGACCAGTCTTACTGTAGCTGGTCGGCCCGCGAGGGGCGCTCCATTGGTGGTATCTCGCGCGGCGGCTATTGGGCGCTGATGATCGCCTTCCGGCAACCTGAGATGTTTACCGCGGTTTCCGGGCACAGCAGCCAGTTGCGCCTCTCTGTCGATCCGCCCCAGTATAATCCCCTGGCGACTTTCGCCACCGCCGACCTCTCTAATCTGCGCATCTGGATGGATTGGGGCGAGCGTGACTTTCTGCGCGCGGGCCAGCAGGAGCTGCACGAACTACTGATGAACGCCGGCATTGCGCACCGGGTTCAGATCAGTCCCGGAAACCACGCCAACTATTACTGGTTTGAACACCTGGGCGAATACCTGGACTGGCACGCTGAGAGCTGGCCCACGGCGCGCGAAGTATATCCTCCCTGCGAGCGCTAACTCTTTTGCCGCTCGGGTTTGCGGTGCCCGTAATGTTCGTGATAAAGTACCTGCGCGTGCGAGATGCGCTCCAGGGCCACGGAGCGCGGTTCCCAACCGAGCGGTTCCACGCGCTTCCCTTCCAGATCCTTGTAGTGGCTGAAGAAATGAGCCACTTCTCTTAAGTAGTGGTTGGGCACGTCGGACAGATCGCGATAGTCAGCGTAGAGAGGATCGTGATCGGCCACCGCCAGCACTTTGTCGTCAGATAGCTCCTGATCGCGCATGCGGAAGAGACCGATGGCGCGCGCTACCAACACGCAGCCGGGGAAGGTGGCTTCTTTGATTAACACCAGGACGTCCAGGGGATCGCCGTCGTCGTACAGGGTCTGGGGAATGAGGCCGTAATCGCCAGGATAGTGCAGGGGGGAGGCCAGGACGCGGTCCAGGCGAATATAACCGCCCTCGTGGTCGAATTCGTACTTGTTGCGCGTCGTCCCCGGGATCTCCACGATGATGTTGATTACGTGGGGAGCGTCAGGGCCGGCGGGAAGGTCGTGCCATAAGTTTTGCATGCTATTTCCTCTTCGCAGGTCGAATAGAAGATGCGGTCAATTGTAGTTTAGAGTGCATCTTGCGGCTACTTGTTGTGACTGTGTTCCACGGCCGTCTGGCCGGACGGAATGAACCGGGGTTACTCGGCTTCCCGCGGCGCCTGCCAGGCCGGCGACTTGTGCACGTGCACCACTTTCCAGCCGTCTTCCTGCCTGATCAGCACGCGACTCTCGTTGTGGCTACTGTGCTCAATGTGGCCATCGCGGGCGGTGGACAACATGAAGGTGTAGCTGACAATAGCCGTATCACCGTACAGTTGTAGCCGGGGTTCCAGCAGATCATAGCGAAAGTCCGCTTCCGTGCCCGCCCAACTATGGTCGATCATGAAGAAGTGGAAGTCAAGACCGTCCTGGCGGTGCGGCGTGACAAACCATTCGTATAGAGACAGATCTTCGGCCGTCGTGGCCTCATAGGTTTCCGTGTCTCGGGTGAAGATGCTATGCAGGTGGCGGCCGAGGAAGGCCCAGATTTCTTTTTCAGTATCGTTCATGATGTTCTCCTGATTAGATCGAATGTATCGAATATTTAACCTCCCGGAGGTTCA
>DATHSI010000300.1:0-5699 GCA_035464315.1 Candidatus Sulfomarinibacteraceae bacterium | reverse complement strand
AAGGCGAAGGCGGCATACGCCAGGATGCCCATGATGCGCTCCCGTCCCGGGCTCGTCGCGTTCTGGTACAGGAAGAAGCCCAGTACCCCCGCTCCCAGGAACAACAGCCCCAGGCGCAGCGCCAGCAACAACCCGTACTCTTCCGTCATCAGCCGCACGCTCTCCAGCGCCGCCGCTTCTCCCGCCCCCAGGCTCGCCAGATACAGCGGAATCGTCACCACCTGCACGCCCAGCAGCACGATGGCGCTCAGCGCTATCCAGCGCAACGCCCTCCGCAACAATGCGCACTGCTCCTCGGCGCACTCTGGGTCCGACCGCCGCAGGTAGGCGTAGTTGGCCACGAAGGCCGCCCCCATGGCGAATACCCCCAACAGCAACGCCGTCACGATGAACGTCAGCGGCGTGGCTACGCTGTTCCACGCCGGTTGCGTGGGCAGCATGTACACCATGGACATACTCACCACCAGCCCCACTCCGAAGAGCGCGGCCAGCAAGGCCAGCCCTGTGCGCAGCGCCGTTGTACCCAGCTTGCGCCACTGCATCAGCGCGAACAGCCCGCCGCTGGCGGCAAACAGCACGCCGAAGAAGATCTCCCGGCTCAGCCAGGAACTGCCCAGGTTGGTCACCGCTCGCGGCGCCGCCAGCGGGTTGCCCAGGTGGAAGAGGGACGCCAGCATCGCCAGCGCCAGCACCGGCCCGATGGCCAGCAGCGCCCGGTCGCTCATGCGGTCGGCGGCTTCTTCCCCCGCCGCCCGCCGCGTGGCGTAATGCACCACCCCCAGCACCAGAAACGACCCTGCGGCCATCTGCGCCAGGATGGTAAACGTGATCAATGACCATTCATTTGCATTCATGGTTATACCTCTTCTAATTCCAGGTTAAGCAGCCGGCCCGTCCCTTCACCGCTCTCCTGTGCGTGACGGTGGGGCGTGATCACGATAGCCGGTTCGGTCAGGTCTGCCTCGGGCAGCGGCTCGATAGCGTCCACGTCGCCATACTTGGCCCGCAGCTCCTCGAGGTCGCCGAATTCCAGCGCGCGCATCACACACGCAGCGGCGCAATACGGTTCCTCGCCTTTCTCCACGAGGTCAACGCAGCCGTCGCACTTGGTCATGACGCCCGCTTCCTCGTCGAACTGCGGCGCGCTGTAGGGACAGGCCCATTCACAGTAGCGGCAGCCGATGCAGGCTTCGGGGTCGAGAACCACCAGGCCATCTTCGTCGCGCTTTTCCAGGGCGCCGGCAGGGCAGATATCTGCACAAACCGGGTTCGCGCAATGCATGCAAGACACAGATAGCGCGTAGGCGAAGATGTTGCTGGGTACCAGCAGCGAGGGATCATCCACGTCAGGCACCCAGTTCCCGCCGCCGTATTCGTAAACGCGACGCCAGTTAATACCTACTGGTAGTTGGTTCTTCGATTTACAGGCGATGACACAGGCCCGGCAGGCGTTGCAGGCGCTTGCATCAAAGTAAAAGCCCATTTGTTTAGCCATCTTTTAACTCTCCTTCAGCGGGATTCGCTGCGGCCACTGGTGGTCGGGCAGCAGTTCAATGGGCCCGTCGTATTTTTCAATTTTGACGTTGCAGGTGTTCCAGCCCTGATGGCCTTGACCTGTCGCAATGGCGCCATTGAGGGTGTTCGTTGCGCCGGCTTTGTCGATGCCGGTTTCCTCGTCGACTTCGGCCCAGGCCCCCTCGCCAAGCGTTACCACGCCGGGCATCAAGCGCTCGGTCACAAAGACCGGGCGGATGACCTTGCCGTGGCGGCTCTCAACGTAGGCAATGTCGCCGTGGGCCAGGCCGCGCTCTGCAGCGTCACGCGGGTTCATGATCAGCTCCTGCGGGAACGCTTCGCGCAACCAGGGGATGTTGTCGAAGATGGAGTGTGAGCGACGCCGGTAGTGAATGGTGAACAGCTGTAGCGGATACTCGCCCTTCACCTTGTTCTCCCAATCGGCGAAGGTATCTTCATACCCTTCCGTCGCTTTGTTGTAAGTTGGAATCGGATCGATTTCCGTAAAGCCGGAATTTTTCACAAAGTCAACGATATCCTGGCAATGAATCTCCAGTTTACCGCTCGGTGTACCTAGCGGGTTAGCCTCCGGATCTTCGCGGAACTCGGCGTGGGCCACATAGCTCAGGTTGTCGCCCGCACGGCGCGGCACGACGTAGACGCCCTTTTCCTTGAATTCCTGGAGCGTAATGCGCCCGGTCTGCGGCTCACCTTCCACGCCCATCTCGGCGATATCTTCGCGCGTGATCGTCAGCAACGGCTCCTGATCAACGCCGTTCTCCTTGATGACCCAGGAGCCCGCAAGCTGGTTGAAGATCTGCTGCTTCAGCGGCATTGGGTCGATTTCGTTGGGATCGAAGCCCAGGCGTTTGCCGATTTCGGCAGCGATCCAGTCGTCGTCCCTGGCCTCAAACAGCGGTTCGGTAATCTGGCGCGCCCAGATGAGATGGTCGCGGTTCCCTTTCATGTAACCGTACCGTTCCCACTGGGTCGTCACGGGAAGAACAACGTCCGAGTATAAGGCGTTGGTGTTCAGGAACAGGTTCTGCGTGACGACAAACTCCACCTTGCGATGGGCGGCGATACCTTTCGTCATGCCCACCTTCTGGTTAAGAGCCGACCCGCCATCGTGTACGATCATCTGGATGTTGATGTCGCGCACATCCTCGTAGCCGGCAACATACTTGCCGTCAAGAACCGCGTCCCACAATTCGTTGTTGTTGATGCGAATGTTCACCTGCTCTTCCGGCGCGTTTTCCAGGCCGGGCACGCCGCTGCGTCCGGAGCCAATCAACGCGGGACCGCCGTCGGCCGTCTTTTCCCAACAGCTAACGCCCGTCATGCGTCCAGGCTGGCCGATGTGGCCCGTCATGGCGCCAAGCGCCATAAAAGCCTGGGGCCAGGAGTCAGAGTCGTTGGTGCGCGCCGGGGACCAGGCAGTAAGCAGCGCCGCGCGGCGCGTCATGGCGATTTCGCGAGCCAGGCGGCGAATCGTGCGCGGCGGGATGCCGCATATCTCAGACGCCCATTCTGGCGTTTTCGGTTGCCCATCGTGGACGCCGAGCACGTACTCCTTGAAGTTATCTTTGGGATCCGCCCCTTCCGGCAAGTGGTCGGCGTCGAAGCCAACGGTGCAACGGTTGAGGAACTCCCAATCAATCAGCGGGTTCGTGTCCGGATCATCCTCCACGAGCAATGTGTGAGCCATCCCCAGAACCATGGGATGGTCTGTGCCCGGGCGAATCGGGATCCACTCGTCGGCCAGAATCATTGCCGAGTCGTTGTAGAAGGGATCGACAAAGACGAACTTCGCGCCGGCCTTCTTGGCGTCCAGGTAAAACTTCATGTTGTTGCCCTGGGCGCTCCAGGCCGGGTTGCCGCCCCAGATAACAATCAGATCCGAATTCTGAAGGTCAATGCGGTCGTTGTGGCTGGTCGCCATCAGACCATCGCCGAGGCCGATCATGGGTCCGGTGTAGTACCAGGTGCCCCAGGAGGTCGTGCCCCAGCTGCCGACCGCGCCGCCCATCAGGGTCAGCGGCCGTCTCAGGTAGCTACCGAGTTCCATAATCGCTTCGTTGCCATACTTGTCCGAAATACGCTTAATTTCGCTGGCCACAATGTCCAGCGCCTCGTCCCAGGAAATGCGCACCCACTCGTCCTGGCCGCGCAGCTCTTTCTTGCCGCCGCCCGGTTCCCAATTCTTGCGCTTCATGGGGTACTTAAGCCGGTCGACGCCAAAGCATTGATGCTCCTGCGCCCGGCCGCGAGCGCAGGCGCGGATCTGCGGGGTTTCCATGGTGTCCGGGTGCGTGTCGTCGGTCTTGACCCGCTGCACCACGCCGTCAACCACCTCGGCCTTGAGCACACACCGCTGCCCGCCACAGTTGTGCCAGCAGGCGGCGGTAATCCACTCGCCCTCAGCCGCAGGCTGGGCGGCAAACGCCGGTGCGGTCTCCGGCGCAGAGCGCAACCCGTAGTTTAGCCCTCCGGCCAATGCCGCCGTGCCGCCCAATGCGCCGCTCCACTTCAGGAACGTGCGCCGGGAGAGCACGGTGTCATTGAGGGCTCTGCTCAGAAAATTGTCTTTACTCATGTCATAGACCTCCGTGCGGAAGGAAGGGCAACCGTTAGAAGCGTTCGCGACGGTTGCTATTAAACAATATTGCTTGTGTTCAGGACGCCTATGCCTTGTGGTCCAGGCGTCTGGTTCACGGTCTGAGTGTAAGATAGCTGCGAAAGAGGAGATTCACCTCATCCGGTGGATCAAGTGCGTATCACCCGATCGGGTGATTTATGCCCTATCCACGCCGGCGGCGGTAGAAAACGTAACCAAGAGGAATGACGATCAGGGAAAGAAGGACGACAGCATACGTCAGAAAAGTAACCGCCTGCGCCGCGCCGATGCCCAGCCGCGCCAGCCCGTCGCGGGCGCGAGCGCTGAGGGTCGGCTGCCAGTTAGCCGCCAGCGGCGCCTCCCCCGCATCCTGCAGCGCGCGCAACGCCACCGGGTCGTAGGGCGCGGCGACAAGCTCCGGCGCCAGGGACAGATTGACCATCGCCGGCGCCTGCAGCGCCGTCTCTCTGCCGGAAGCCACATGCTCGGCCCGGGCCTCGCCTTCCAGCAGGTAGAACCAGCTGCGCTGCGGCATGCGCTCCAACGCAAAGCGACCGGCGGAAACGGTCAGGCGAACGTCGCCGGCCTCCACAACCAGTGGCTCGCGCCCTTCGCCCTCCCCCCACAACCAGCCGCGTTGCAGGCGCATCACCTGCCCCTCTCGTTCCACATCGCTGCCCGCGGGCACTGCCACTGCGCCCTCCCCCCACGCCACGAATCGGGTTTCGGGGTCTGGCGTGAGCGTAATCGCCTGATGGCCATCCCCTGAATCAGCGTCCAGGGCATAGGCGCGACTGTAGTAACCCGGCGCCCGCACAAACAGCGTGTGGCTCTCAGGCGAAGCGGCGGCAATCAGAAACTGTCCCGAGCCCGGTAGAACCGGCGCGTAACGGCTGCCTTCACCGGCAGACACCCAGGCAAAGGGCAATGGCCTGTCTTGTTCATCCTGTACCGCCCCGCTGATCGCCGGCGCCCTTTCTTCGCGTACAGGCACCGTCACCTGTTGCTCGGCGCTCTCTGTCAGATCCACGTCGATATGCTCCGCACCCAGGCCCGTATCAGCCAGCACCCGTGGATCTAGGGTCAGGCGATAATTCTGCAGGGGCAGATCGACAAAATGGAAATCGCCGTCGGCCTCCACAGACGCCCGAAAACTACGCCCATCCGGCAGGCAGACAGCCCAGATCTGCGACGGCGCCCGCTCTGCCGCGGAAAGGCGACCGCCGAGCTGCCCCTGGCGGGCCGAAACGGCAAGTTCGATCCCCTCCCCCTCGCTGGCCCCGGGAGCCAACGTCACATGCGCCTCGCCCATCCCCTCATACAACACACCGTCAACAATCGTAGGCTGCACTCGCACAACGTACTCCGTGGGCACCTGGGACAACGCTTCCACTTTCAACTGCGCCTGCCCCTGACTGTCAGTAGCCGCCAGCGCGTGCCGCGCGCGCCACAGGTAAATCTGGGTCGCGCCGGTGACGTTAATGCCTTCGGGCGCGGGCGCGCCCTGCTCTTGCAGGAGCGTGACGGGGATGGTGGCGTACGTGGAATCGTCGACGACGATATGGCG
>DATHSI010000299.1:0-17617 GCA_035464315.1 Candidatus Sulfomarinibacteraceae bacterium | reverse complement strand
AGAGATACCCTTTGCGCCGGGAACTGTGATCGCCAGCCCGCCGTCATGGCAGCAACAGCAGCTCGAGCAGCGGGCAGCCGCGCCGTGGTGGATTGCGGCAGGGGTGGCTCTCCTCGCGATTGGGTAGTCGTGCTGCTGGTTTTGTACCGGCGCTACCGTTCGCCGGTGACGTCGCGAGAGTACACGGTCTATGAGCTGCCGTCAGACCTGTCGCCCGCAATGGCCGGCGTGATCAACGGCGACGGCGCAAAGCGCCTGGGCCAGCGCGCTGGCTACCTTGTTCGACCTCGCAGATTGAGGCCTGCTGCGCATCGAAGAGATCCGGTCAACGAAGTGGTTCCGCGACCGGGACTTTGCCGTCGGGCTGGTACAAGAGCCGGCCGGCCTGCAGCCGCACGAGCGCGGATTACTGGCGCTCCTGCTTGAGGCGAAGCACGGGCGCGCCGAGAAGGTGAAATTCTCGGAACTGAGCAAGCGCGTCACCTCAAGACAGTGGAAGAAGTACGCAGGCCCGCTGAGCCAGGAGCTAGAGGAAGCCGGGTTTATCAGCGAGAAACGTGCCACGGCGCGCGCGCTGCCGGCGGTGGTGCAAGCGGGGCCGGTTAGAGACTGTGGCCTCCGAGCGAAAATTTGAATCATTGTTCGAAACTTAGTTCTCCTGTTGCAGCGGCGTCCACGCCCCCTGCAGCCACCCCCCACCCCACCGGTCCGGCGCCCAACGCCCCTGCACCAGCAACGGCTGCCAGGGCGCGGGCAACGAGCGGCCGTTGCTCCTGACGACGACGTAACTGTCGCCGTCGTCCAGGAAAAAACCGCGGCCCCCAGGCCGGCCCGGCAGTCGCACGCCGAGCACGCGCACGGCGTTGCCCTGCTCTTGCGGCAGGCGGCGGATGGTAACAGTCTTATTGGGAGCGTCGTTCACTACATCCAGTGGGTGCACGCTCACTGGCAGACCCAACACCCGTTGTTCCCACGCCAGTCGCTGCGCCGCGCTTTCCGCCTCCGCCGGCTGCGGCGCGGCAAAGTCGAAGGCCATCTGTTGTGGATTGCCTGCGCGCAACAGCGAGCGCGCCTGGCTCAACAGCGCCGCCCGGCTGGACCCCAGCCCGTCCAGCGCGCCGCACTGGATCAGGTGTTGTAGCTCCTTGTCGCGCAGGGAGACGGCCGCCAGCAGCGCCCGCAGGCTGTCGAAGGGCGCTGCCCCCCGGATGGCAGCCACCGAGCGCCGGCGCAGGCTGCGCACCTGGCCCAACCCCATCCACAGCACCGGCCGCTCATCTTCGTAGCGCAAGGTAAACCGCCTCCCGCTGAAGTTCACGTGCGGCGGGTGCACGCTGAGCCCCAGCCGCCGCGCTTCGGCTAAGTATACCGCCGGGTGGTGGTAGCCGCCGCCGTTGGCCAGGCGCGCGCAAAGAAAGGCAGCCGGGTGGTGCGCTTTCAGATAGGCTGAGCGGTAGCTGACGTCGGCGTAGGCCGTAGCGTGTCCCTGGTTGAAGGCATAACCGCCAAAGGCTGCTACCTGCTCCCACAGTTGCTCCGCCTGTGCTTCTGACATGCCCGGTCCCTCCGGCGCAGGCCGCCGGCAGCCGCGCACGAACTGCAGGCGCAGGGCCATCATCACCTTGGGGCGCATCTTGCTCATCCCCCGCCGCAGCTGGTCCGCCTGCTCCCAACTGAGCCCCGCCACTTCCCGCGCCACGCGCAGCACCTGTTCCTGAAACAACAGTACCCCCTGCGTGGGCTCCAGGATGTCGCTCAGCGCCGGGTGCAGCACGGTCGCCGCTTCTTCGCCCCGGTAGCGACGGATGAAGGTCTGGGCCATGCCGCCCGTCGCCGGCCCCGGTTTGAAGAAGGCGTTGGCCACGGCCAGATCGCGCACCGTGCGCGCCTGCAACTGGCGCAACGTGCGCCGCGCGCCTTCCGATTCGCACTGGAAAACGCCCACCGTTTCTCCCCGGGCCAGCAACTGCCCCGTGGCGTCGTCCTGCAGTGGCACCTCTTGCAGTCGAAAGGACTCCCGCTCGTATGTCTGCACCAGCCGCGCCGCGTCCGCCAGCACCGTCAGGGCCCGGATGCCCAGCAAGTCGATCTTGGGCAGGCCCAGCGCTTCCACGTCGCGGTGATCATACTGCGTAGCCAGAAACCCCTTGCGCGCCCACTGCACGGGAGCAACGTCGCACATTGCTTCCGGCGCGATCACAATGCCGCCGGGGTGTAGTCCCAGGTGGTGCGGCCGGCCCACCAGCGCCGCCGCGTTTTCCAGCAGATGTTGCTCTCCGCCATCTTCAATAGTTGACATAAATTCAACAAACCCCGCGCGCTGCCAACCGCGCGGTAACCGCTGAGCTATCTGCCGCATCTGCTCCTCCGTGTAGCCCAGCGCGTGCGCCGCCTCGCGCAGGGCCGACCGCGGCTGCAGAGTGTTCATGGTAGACACCAACGCTACCTGCTCCTCGCCATAACGCTCCCTGACGTAGCCCAGCACGCGGTCGCGCTGCCGGCTGCAAAAGTCAAGGTCGATGTCCGGCGGGGTGCGGCGTGCGGGGTTCAGGAAGCGGCTGAAAAGCAGGTCGTGAGCCACGGGATCGACGGTGGTGATCTCCAGGCAGTAGGCCACGAGGGAGTTGGCCACGCTGCCCCGTGTGCTAACCGGGATGCCCGCCTCGCGAGCAAAGCGCACGATGTCGGCGACGACGAGAAACAGCGGCGCAAACCCATGCCCCGTAATTGCCCGCAGCTCCTGCTCCAGGCGCTCGGCGACTTCGGGCGGTGAGTCGGGGTAGCGCGCTGTCAGCCCCCGCGCCGCCTGCGCCCGCAGCGCCTCGTCGGCGTTTTGCGCGCCCCCCAGCGGCGGGATAGGCCAGATGGGCCGCCCGTCCGGCAACGCCGGCTCGCAGCGCGCCAGCAACGCCGCGACTCCTTCCAGCGCCTGGGGAAACGGGGCATAGCGCTCCCGCATTCCTTCTTCGCTCAACCAGTGCACCGTGGCCTCGGGCCGCCCGCGCCCGGGCAACAGTTGCGCGGGAACCGTCTCCACCGTGCAGCGCTGGGCCACAGCCGCCAGCAGGCGCAGCAGGGGGCGCGCTTCCGCCTCTAACGTGTACACCGGCAGCAGGGCCACGGGCCGCATGCCAAAGCGCCGGGCCAGGCTCGTCGCTTCATTCAGCACTGTATCATCCGCCCGCTCCTGCCGTTCCAATCCCACGTACGCCCGTTCGTGGAACAGACCGCCGAGATACCCCAGATAGCGCGCCGCCTCTTGCTGCAGATCCTGCCGCAGCAGCCGGTAGAGCCATCCCGCCTGGCCCCCTTCCACACAGAGCAACCCTTCCGCGTGTTCGCGCAGCACGTCCCAGGGCAGGCCGCGCCGCAACCGTTTCTCCCGTTGCGGCGTCCCCTGCAGCCACCCCGTCAGCCGGCATAAGGAACGGTAACCACGGGCATTTTGCGCCAGCAACACCAACCGTCCATTGCGCCCCGCTCCCTGCCGCATAGCGACGGGCGCTGTATCATGCGGCGCACTCACGCCCACCGTCATACCCACAACCGGTTGGATCCCCCGCGCCCGGCACGCCTGCGCAAAGGCCACCGCCCCG
The DNA here is from genome assembly GCA_035464315.1 of Candidatus Sulfomarinibacteraceae bacterium. Classification (GTDB taxonomy): domain Bacteria; phylum Chloroflexota; class Anaerolineae; order Promineifilales; family Promineifilaceae; genus JAAYYY01. The sequence goes on along the minus strand of DATHSI010000299.1, from coordinate 14,021 downwards.
TACATCGCCTGGTGATCCGTCAGCGCCAGGTGCTGCCACCCTTCATCCGCCGCCCGCTGCGCCAGCGCCTCCACCCCCGGCGTCGCGCCCAACAACGTATAATGCGAGTGCACCTCCAGGTGCGTAAAGAGCCCGGCTGCGTCGTCATTCATGGCCTTGATAGTAGATGCGTCCACGCCCGCAGGCAAGCGCCCCAGACGGCCGACCGCGGACCACCAACCGCCGATCACCGCTACCAATCCCCAATCTCTAATCTCCAATCAACCGCTTCCCATTTGGTCTCCCCACCCACCCATTGTACAATGAGCCATAATTGATCCACAGAGGAGAGCGACCGTGACGCGCGTGATCGCTATTGCCAATCAAAAGGGTGGAACGGGCAAGACGACGACGGCCATCAACCTCGCCGCGGGCCTGGCGCGCCTCGATCCGGCACAACGCGTGCTGCTGGTGGACGTCGATCCCCAGGCCAACGCCACCGCCGTCTTTCTCGGCGTGCCCTTCGCCGCGGGCCCGCGCCAGGCGGAGGCGCGCACCATTTACGAGCTAATTCTGGGCCAGGCTACGGCCGACGCCGTCGTGCGCAGCGTGCCCCTCAGCAATAATGGCCAGGAAGTCAGGGCGGTCACGCTGGACATCCTGCCCTCGCACCTCGATCTGGCCTCGGCGGAGCTTGAACTGGTCAATGCCTTTGAACGGGAGCGGCAACTGACCCAGGCGCTCGCACCCATTCTGGACCGCTACCACTTCGCCATCATCGACTGCCCGCCCAGCCTGGGCCTGCTGACGGTCAACGCCTTGATGGCAGCCACTGAGATATTGATCCCCGTGGACCCCGGGCTGTTTCCCATTATCGGCCTCAACTTGTTGCAGAAGACGATCAACATGGTGCGCCGCGCCAACCCCGGCCTGCAGGTGCTGGGTGTGGTGCCCACGCTGCTGGACCGCACGGCGCTGGCCCGCGACACGCAGCAGGAGCTGTCCGAGGCCTTTGGCGGGCGCTTGCTGCCGCCCATCCCGCGCCGCGTGGCCATTGGCGAAGCGCACGCGGCGGGGCAGGACGTGTTTGCGTACGACGCGCGCAGCGATGGCGCGGAGGCGTACGCGGAGTTAATCAGGGAGATTGTACGCCGTGGCTAAGAAGAAGACCGGATTGAGTCAGACGCTTTTTCAGGGCATTGACCCTTATGGCCAGGCGGAGGGTGAGGAGGACGGTGGCGCAACGCTACCCTTGACGGCCATTCGACCCGACCCCGGACAGCCCCGCCGGCTCCTGCCTGACGCTCTGGGCCAGGACGTCGCCGCGGGCCGCCGCTCGCCCATGGAAGCCATGCGCGCCTGGGTGCAGCAGGATCACAACGGGGCGGAGATGGGCCGCCTGCGGCGGCTGGCGGACAGCATTGCCCGCCACGGCCTGATCAACCCCATCAGCGTGCGCCGTGTGGCTGACGATGAGCAGGCCCCCGCCGGCGTGCGCTATTTCATCGTCACCGGGGAGCGCCGTTACTGGGCCCACGTGCTGCTGGCCCTGGAGGGCCGCAACATCCACGCCGGGGAGGCGGTGCACGATCCCACGGAGATCCGCGCCGGCCTGACCGCGCCGGGCATCACGGTGCGCGCCCACCAGCTCGTAGAGAACATCATGCGCGAGGACATCAACGCCGTGGAGAAAGCCCGCGGCCTGTGGGCTCTGCGCTGCGAACTGTCGGGGGTGAACGACAGTTCACCTGACGCCGCGGGTCGGGAGGTGAACTATAGTTCACTGTCTGCCGAGCACGACCTCGTCCCCTGGCAGCGCGTCAGCGAGGAGCTGGGGATTTCAAAGCGCTACCGCATCTACCTCACCTCCGTGTTGCAGCTTGTCCCCGAAGCGCAGGCCTTGGTGCAGCAGCACGACCTGGCCGAAATCACCATCCGGCCCATAGTGCAAAAGCTGCGCGACGAGCCCGCGCTACAGGTGGAGGCCCTACAACAGCTGATCGCCTGGCAGGCGGAAAACGAGGCCGAAGATGGTCAGAACCGCGCCATCACTCGTTCTGTGAAAGCGCTGGTGGACGAACTGCTCAAGCGCAAAGTGACCGGCGAAAAAGCGGGACCGCGCGCGGCGCACGCCGTGGACAGCGCCGCCCGCACGCGCCAGTTTCGCCGCCGCGTGCGCCACACTCTGCGCTTCCTCCACGATTTACCCCGCGAAGACGTCACTCTCCTGGCCCGCGACCTGGCCCTGGACAGCGATTTCGAAGGCGTGACCGAAGAACTGACCGACTTGCGCCAGCAAATCGACGCCATCCTCCAACGCGTAGAAACCTACCGCCAGACCGATCCCTAGCCTCCAGTCGCTAATCTCCGATCTCCAATCTCCATCCCCCGATCACACACTTGTTCTAACCTGTGCTACAATTCCCCACATCGTTCGTTCCAGCGCAAAAGGAGTGGCGTGGTGCAGAATCCCCTGCCGCTGACCCCGGCCCAACAAGCAGTCGTCGACCACGACGAAGGCCCCGCCCTGGTCTTTGCCGTCGCCGGCGCAGGCAAAACCACAGCCATGGTGCACCGCATCGAGCGCCTGGTGCGCGAGGGCCATTTTCCCGCCTCGCACATTCTGGCGACCTCTTTCGGCAAGGGCAATGAAATTGATTTGAAGGAGAAACTGCAGGCCTGGCCCCGCTGCCGGCGCGTGAACGTACGCACCCTGCACGCCCTGGGGCGCAGCTTCATCGTCGCCGCCCAGGAGCAGGGCTACTGGCCCAACCTGCGCCTGGACAACGGCCCGGACGGCGAGGATGGACAGAGCGGCGCGGCGCAGGCGTTGCTGAGTATGACCATTAACGAAGCCCGGCGGCGAAGCGTGGCCTATGAGCCGGAACTGGAAAGCATCGACCGTCTGGATTTCCTGACCTACGTCGCCGCCTGCAAAGGCAATCTGCGCTACGCTAATTTCGACGACGCCCGCCTGCCGCCGGAGGTCCATGACGTCGCCGGCCCGGCCAAAGCGCCTGAAGGCAATCTGTTCTGGTACCTGAACCTCTACCGTCTGTTCGAACAGGTGCGCCTGGCGCGTGGTGTGATCACCTTCGCCGATATGCTCATGACCGGTTGGGAGACGCTGGTGCGCTATCCTGATGTGCTGGCCGAGGTGCAGGCGCGATACCGCTGCGTGCTGGTGGACGAGTACCAGGACATCAACCTGGCCCAGGCCGAGATCCTGAACCTGATCACCGCGCCCCGCCGCAATTACATGGCCATCGGCGACGACGACCAGACGATTTACGAGTGGCGCGGGGCCAATCCGCGCTTCATTCTCGATTTTGAACGCCGCTACCAGGCCGCGAAGTACGTGATTGACGACAACTTCCGCTGCCCCGTGGGCCCCGTCCTCTTTGCCAACCGCGTCATTGCCCACAACGAGCAGCGTCAGGAGAAGGCGCTGTCCCTGACGCGTGGCTTCGAGGGCGAGACGGCTCTGGATGTGCACGAGGACGCGGCTGCCATGGCGCGGCGCGTCGTGCGCAAGATGGAAACGCTGCAAAAGGCAGGCCACGCCTGGCGCGAGATGGCCGTCCTGGTGCGCCTCAACGCCCAGACCCCGTACCTGGAACAGGCGCTCATCGCCACCGAAATCCCTTTCCGCGTCAGCAAACCGTTCTACGAGCGCTGGGAAATCAAGACGCTGATCTACTACGTGCGCCTGGCCTGGGTGGAACAGGCCCTACAGGATGACCAGGAGCTCACGGCGCGCCAGAAACGATGGTTCGCCGAAGCCTGGCAGGCGGTCTACAACCGGCCCAAACGTTACCTCTCGCGCGCTTTGCACGATCAGGTGCGCGGCGCGGTACTCTCCAAGGGGCTGCCGCCGTCGCAAGCCCTGCGCCTGATCGCCCCCCAGGCTCCCCACGATGGCATTGCCGAGAACGTTGAGTTTCTATCCGAGGACCTGGCCTGGCTGGCCAAAAAGCTGAAAAGCGACGCGGCAAGCACGCTGCGCGACCTGGAACTGCGGCTGGATTACAAGGCCTACCTGCGCGAAAGCAGCGGCTTTCCCCAGACCGGGGAAGGGCGCGCCGTGGGCGTAGAGGCTTTCATTGGCTACGCCAGAGGCAAAGGCTCCCTGCTCGCTTTCATGCGACACATTCGGGAGCTGGCGCAGAAGAAGATCGGCCGCGACCGTGACACCCAGGACGACGTCGTGACGCTGTCCACCATTCACGGGGCCAAAGGGCTGGAGTGGCCCGTGGTCTTTGTCGCCGGTTGCAATCAGGAGATTATGCCCTTTAGCGGCAAGGACGCTCAGAATCTGGAGGAGGAGCGCCGCCTCTTCTACGTGGCCCTGACCCGCAGCAGCCGCCATCTGTATCTGCACGCGGTGCAGGGTCAGCCGCTGTCCCAATTCTTGCGCGAAGCCCGCTGGCGCCAGCTCCTGCCCACCGTGCGTTATTTGCAAAAAACACTCTCCCGCGATCCGCAGACGTGGCAGGCGCAGGAAGCCTGGATTCTGGCCCGCAATGTGCAGGAGCACGGCCTGTCGCGCTACTTCCGGCGCTGGTGGGACGCGCCGCCGGACAGACAACGGGCTGTGGCGCAGACGATGGTACGCTTTTTCCAGGCAGTCGCGGGCCGCGACGCCTGGGAGCCACTCTCTTTGCGCCCGGATCAGGCGCGGACGTGGCAATCGCTACTGGATGGCTCGCCGCCTGCTGACCAACCGGCGGAGCCCTTGCCCGGCCTGGCGCAACTGCTGGCGCAGAAGGGTCAGACGGCCAACGGGCGCTCAGATGCCGCCGAGTTAGAGACGCCTTCCGTGCTGAGCCCGGGCCTGTGGGTTCGTTGCGACGCCGGCTGGGGGCGCGTGGAGCGTATTACGGATGCCAGAGGGCAGGTGATGGGCCAGATACCGCGAGAGGCAGGGACGGGACGACTGCATCTGACCCTGCGCCCGGGCTTGGACGGCGTCTCCGTGGAAATCGACCTCGAGGCCCGGCGCATTTTGTTTCCCGAAAGCGGCCGGTTCTACACCTGTACCCGCTGCAACTGCTTCTCCAGCCCTGATCCTGTGGTGGTCAGCAGCGATCACAACGACATCGCCCATGACGGTGTAGGCGCCTCCTACAAGGTGCAAAGGAAAGGATACCAGCCGCTCAACCATCTTTTGGTGCAGAGGGAGCCTCCACAGCAGCTACTGGGATAGCGGGGCGCAGCCGCCAGGCGCAAGTGTTTCATGTGAAACTTTATGTAATATCCCCGCTTACTCCTCCACGTAGCGCGGGTAGGTGTGTTTGGCGCGTTCCGCCTGCGCCAGGTCGATGCGCACCGTGGCGAAGGGGCGCGTGGGCGTGGTCAGGGCCAGCACCTCGCCGTCCGGGCCGATCACCCAGCCCAGCCCGCCCAAGCTGACTGGATCGTTGTCCCGACGGTAGTGGTTACTGGAGAGCGAAAACGCGCCGGCGATGGTCGCCGCCGTGCGTCCCGCCGCCAGCCACTTGTCCACCGTCCGTTTCTCCGTGGCCCGCGGCGTCAGCAACAGGTGCACGCCGGCCTGCCCGTACGCCCGTGCCTTGTGCATGAACCACAGCTCGGTGCAAATGAGAAAGCCTGCAGACACCTCGCCTACGCCAGGCAGGTGCAGGGACACCGGTTCAAAAGAACCATTGCCCCGCGCATACCAGGAAGCTTCCCAGAAGCCGGCCTCATCTGGCAGATAATACTTAGTGTGCTGTAGCGCGATTTCCTCTACCCCAGACTCCCACACAAAGGCGCGATTGTAACGCTGCCCGTCGTCGTTGACCGGCTGCGTGCCCAACACCACTGCCGCCGGCAGCTCCGACAGCCGTTCCTGCCACTGCGCATGAGCCGCGACCGAGGCTTGCCAGACCGCATCCTGGTACGGTTGCTGCCAGAATGGCCAGGGATAAAAAGGCATCTCCGGCAATAGCACAAGATCGCTTTCGTGGTCTGCCAGGTGCGAGTGCAAGCGCTCCCAGTCGACAACCAGGCCCTCCTCGTCGCTGCGCAACTGGCAGACCGTGACGTTTACTTCTCTCTTGGGATTCACGTATTCTTCTCCTCATATCCCGGCGATGGCGAGTGGGGGCGCTGCTGGCTTACCCGCGACCTGATCAACGCCGGTTCCGACCAGCACGCCTCTCGATTACTGCTGCCGAGCCGCTGACCCGCTGACCCCGCAACTGGCCATCCGTTTGCCCGCAAGGCGAGCCTTCCTCCTGAATCTAGTATAAACAGGGAAGGGGGGAAATCCAAGCGGTCAACAGCCCGCTGGCAGTGAATAATGCGCAACATTCGCCGATAAGGGACCAACGATAATCAACCTCTTTTCCTTGTTGCTCCCTGACAGTACAATCGTCAGTAACAACACCGAGCAAGCAACCATGGAGGACTAGGAATGGCAGAAAAGACAGTGATCGTCACCGGCGCCTCTCGCGGATTGGGAGCAGCCACTGTGAAAATTCTGGTCGAAACGGGTGTGAATGTAGTGTTGAACGCCCGTTCAGAAGAAGATTTACAGGAGGTGGTCGCCGCCACCGACCCCGAGGGCCGGCGTACGCTCATCGTCCCCGGCGACGTGTCCAACGCCGAAGCTTGTCTCCGGCTGGTACAGGAAACCGTAGCCCACTTCGACGGCCTGGATGGTCTCGTCAACAACGCCGGCGTGCTCCATCCGATCGCTGCCATAGCCGACGCCGATCCCGCCGCCTGGGACAACAACATCGCTGTAAATCTCTTAGGCCCTTTCTACCTCACGCACTATGCCTTACCCCATCTGCGCGCGCGACAGGGACGCGTCATCAACGTCTCCAGCGGTGCGGCGGTCAGCGCCAACGCCGGTTGGTCCGCCTACTGCGCCGCCAAAGCAGCGATCAATCACTTCACCCGCGTGCTGGCGGAGGAAGAGCAAGCCATCGTTCCCCTCAGCTTCCGCCCCGGCGTGGTGGATACCGAGATGCAGCGCGAGATCCGCGAGGAGGGTGCGGCGGGCATGCCCGCCGCGGCTCATCGCCGTTTCCTGCAGTATCATGAAGAGGGGGACCTGCTCCCACCCGAGCGACCCGGGCGCGCTCTGGCAGCGCTGGCGCTCTTTGCGCCGCGCGAGTGGCGCGGGGAGTTTATCAATTGGAGCGAGGATCGCGTGCAGGAGCTAACCACGCGCCTCTAAAAGCGGCGCCGACGCGGGCGCGGCAGAGGAGATGGTGTGAAAACTGTTCAGACGCTGATCCGCTTCAGCCGCCCGCACACCGTGCTGGCGACCAGCGTGCAGGTGGCGGCCCTATACATCATCTCCGGCGCGATCAATGCCGGCGCGCCCGCTCTGGCCCTCGCCTGGCTGGCCTGTCTCGCCATCAACGTGTACGTGGTTGGCCTCAACCAGATCACGGACGTGGCCATCGACCGTGTCAACAAACCTTATCTGCCGCTCGCCGCCGGCGTCTATTCGCCCAGGAAAGCAGGGGCCATCGTGCTCGTCGCCGGCGCGCTAGCTCTGGCTCTGGCGGCCTGGCAGGGGTTCTTCTTACTGCTGACGGTAGCCATCGCCTTTGTCGTGGGGACCGTCTACTCGTTGCCGCCTCTGCGCCTCAAGCAGCGCGCCTTCTGGGCCGCGCTGTCCATCGCCCTGGTGCGCGGCGTCACCGGCAACCTGGGCCTCTACGCCCACTTTCGCTCCGTGGCGGGCCTACCGGTCGTCTGGTCGCCCCTCATTCTTTGGGCCACCCTCTTCTTCTTCGGCTTTTGTCTGGTCATCGCCCTCTACAAAGACATTCCCGACCATGATGGCGACCGCCGTTACACGGTGCGCACCTTCACCGTGCGTTTCGGCCCGCGCCGCGTCTTCGTCCTGGGCCGCTGGCTGCTCACCGCCTTCTATCTGGCGCCCAGCGCCTTTTTTGTCGCGCAACTGCCCGGCCCTGCCGAGTTACTTTTTCTTCTCGGCCACCTCCTGGCGCTGCTCTCTTTTTGGGCCGTCAGCCTGCGCGTCAATCCCCTGGACGCCGGCGCAGTATCCCGCTTCTACCTGGGCCTGTGGGGCCTCTTCTACGCCGAATATTTGCTGCTCACTCTGCGCGAACTGGCCGGCCTGATCCCGGTTTGATCCGCGCCGCGCTGCGACTTACACTGGTGAAACGAACGTGACACGAAGAACCACAAAGAAACTGCCGGGAGGATCACAGAGAAATTTTGAGAATCTCATTTGTTCTCTGTGGCCCTCCCTGGCTGTCTGCGGCAGCCCTCCTCCATGTGCCTCCGTGTAACATTAGTTTCGAACGACCGTTCATTTCTTAATTCTATCAGTGCGACAAGGGAACATCTATGTTGACTGGAAACGCCACACAAGAGACCACTGACCGCCACGCCGAGGCCCATTCAGACATCGCCCATAATCCGTTGGGACAGACCGGCCTGCAGGTCAGCGCCGCCGGTTTCGGCGGCTACCGCGTCGACATCTCTATCGATCTCTTTCACCAGGCGCTGGCCCACGCCCTGCGCCACGGCGTCAATCTCATTGACACCAGCACCAACTACGCCGATGGCGGCTCAGAAGAACTGGTGGGCGCTGTGCTGCAGCGCCTGCAAGGGCAAGGGGAGCTATCACGCGAAGTCGTGGTCGTCGTCTCCAAGGCCGGCTACCTGCAGGGCCAGAACTACGAGCGCGCCGTGCAGCGTCAGGAGGCCGGCGAGGCCTGGCCCGACCTCGTGCCCTACGCCCAGGGATTGGCGCACTGCATCCACCCGCACTTTCTGGAGGACCAGCTCACGCGCAGCCTGGCCCGCCTGCAGATGGAGACGCTGGACGTCTACCTGCTGCACAACCCCGAGTATTATCTGAACTGGGCGGCCAAAAACGGCGTGCCGTTGGACGAGGCCCGCGAAACGTACTACGAGCGCATCGAGCGCGCCTTCCGCTACCTGGAAACAGAAGTTGAGCGCGGGCGCCTCCAATACTACGGCATCAGCTCCAACACTTTTCCCGCGCCCTCGGACGATCCCGCGCACACCTCGCTGGCCCGCGTCTGGGACCTTGCGCAATCGATTGCCGACGATCACCATTTCGCCGTTGTGCAGTTGCCGGCTAATTTATTGGAAACCGGATTCGTTACAGAGAAGAACCAGCCCGGCGGTGAGAGCGTGCTGGCGCTGGCCCGTCGCCGCAACCTGGGCGTGCTGATCAACCGGCCCCTGAACGCCATTCGTGACGACGGCCTGGTGCGGCTCGCAGCTGTTCCCCAGGTCGATCTTCCCCGGGGTGAGGAGTCCGACCCGCAACACGTAGAAGAGGCCATCGCGCGGCTGGTTGCGGAGGAACGCCGCTTCTCGGGCGAGATCCGGCCCCTGCTGTCCCTCCAAAGATCGCAACTCGCGCAACTGGCGGAGACGTTCACCGTGGGTCGCTTGCTGCAGGCTCGCTGGCGCGGCTTTGACGGCTATCAGAATTGGCAGGAAGTCCAGGCCCGCTATCTTGTGCCCCAGTTGCAGAACGCGGTACAGTTCCTGCAGAGTCGCGAAAATTTGCCGCAGGAAGCGCGAGAATGGTTGCAGGCCTATGTCTATACCACGAACGAGGCGCTCAACGCCGTAGGGGCCGTTTACGCCGCACAAGCGGCGGAGCAGGCGTCGGCTATCCGCGAGCAGGTCGCTGCCGCCGACACAGACTGGGCCCAGGCGCCAACCCTGAGCCAGCTCGCTATCCGCGCCTTGCGCAGCACCGCGGGCGTCAGCAGCGTGCTCGTGGGTATGCGACGCGAAGCGTACGTGGACGACGTGCTTGCCGAACTGCGCCGCGAGATCACAACGTCACCCCGAGAATCGACCTGGCAGGCGATTTCTGATAGCATCGAGATTTGAAGCACGATTTGTTGCGTGCTACGAACTTTACTTCGCATAGTACGCAAGTGATGTATTAAATGGTGTGCTTCAAACCGGTTGGATAAGAATAACGTTGCACAGAGGAACACGGAGAAAAACCTGAGGAGTACCACGGAGTATAATCGGCGAGACACTGCAATTTCTCCTGTTCAGTTCTCTGTGGTTCTCCCAGGCCCGCCCCGGGCCCTGCTCTGTGATTCCCCGTGTCACGTTCGTTCTCCCACACAAAGAAGGCGTTTAGAGAGGCGTAAACAGGTTATGGCAGACGAAAACAATGCACTGGTCCCGGTCGAGCAAAAGCAAGTCATGTTCTACGAAGACGAGATCACGGCCGTGGCCGTGCAGGAGGAGGGGCGGCGGCAGGTCTACGTGCCCGTGCGCCCCGTGTGCGACCAATTGGGCATTGCCTGGTCCGCACAGCGCAACCGCATCAACCGTGACCCGGTCCTGTCCGAAGCCATGACGGTCGTGATCGTTACGATCACGACCGAGGGCGCCACGCCTACGCAGAGCCGTGAAATGCTCTGTCTGCCCCTGGATTACCTCAACGGCTGGCTCTTCGGCATCAACGCCAGCCGCGTCAAAGAGGAAGTACGCGACCGCCTCATCCGCTACCAACGTGAGTGCTACCAGGTGCTCTACGAGGCGTTCCAGGAGGGCCGTCTGCGCACCGATTCCACCTTCGAGGAGTTGCTGCAGCAGGAATCCGACGCCGTGCAGGCCTATAAGATGGCCCTGGCGGTGGTCAGGCTGGCGCGCAACCAGATCATGCTGGAGGCGCGGCTGGAGGATCACGAAAAGGAACTCGAACACTTCGACGAACGCCTGGCTTCCATCGAGGCAGAATTAGGCGACTCCGAGCAGACGATCAGCGAGGAGCAGGCTAGCCAGATCAGCCAGGCGGTGAAGGCCGTGGCTATCGCCCTGGGCAAGAAAACGAAGCGCAACGAGTTCGGCGCCATCTACGGCGAGCTATACCGTCGCTACGGCCTCACCAGCTACAAGCTTCTGCCCCGCAAGAAGTTCGAAGACGCCATGCAGTTTCTCACCGACTGGCACCAGAGCCTGGTGGATGACGCACCGTTTTAGGGGTTGTAGGTTGGCAGGTTGCAGGTTTCGTCAGCCTGCTCTCTACACTCTCCAATCTCTAATCCCCAACCTCCAGTAACTCCCGATACACCACCCACGCCCCCTTGCGCCGGTCCGCGTCCTTCGGCGCGCGATCGTAGTAGATCTCAAACGTGCGCTCCGCACGCGTACGCTCCTCCCGCGTGCGCACCCGGTAGAAATCGCGGCCCACGCCCCACGATCCCGTACGCTCCGCGCGTGACAGCCGCGCCGGCCGCATATTGCGCGACATACGCCCCCGCCGCCGGTAATCGTGCCACTCGGACAGCTTTTCCTCGATGTGGAACGTCTCCTCACCCCACACAAAGCGGTCCGGACAGCCCGACTTTTTCTCCAGCAGCGGCGGTTCGTCAAACTCGACCTCGATCGGCTCGCTCAGGAAACGGGACTCCATGGGGGGAGTATCGGGTGTCACGTTTCAGGTGTCAAGTGCATGGAAAGACGCCCGCTGGATTCTTATTTTGGCAACACCATGAGCGGCCTCTCCGTCCCAGAACCTGGAAGCACAATTCGTTCCCCACTAAGGCTCAGCAAAGCCAGTCCCCGCCCATCGTCCCAATCCCCGGACAGCAGGTGGTTGTCGCCAAACCAGAACCACAGGTCAAAAAACACGTCTGTGTTCTGCGCCAGCGTCTGCGGCTCACCGTCGTACGGAGCCTGCCACAGGCGGATGGCGCCCGGCCGGAACACCGGTGCTTGTTGCTCAGGCCGTTCCACTGTGGCGGCGATGAAGGCCACGTCTCCGTTGGGGCCGAAGACCGGGTCACCCACGTAATTGGCGTCCGGGGTCGTGTAGCGGGCCACCTCCGCACCGTCAAAGCTCACGAGGTGCAGCGTCGCCCGCTCGCCCTCGCTGGCTACCGTCCCCAGCAGCCGCCGCTCAAAATCCACGTCGTTGAGGCAGAAGTCAAAGGGCGTCTCGCAGGTGAACACCGGCTGCGGCTCGCCACCGTTGAGGGGCAGGGCGTAGAGGCCGCTGTATTGAGCGGGAAAGGGACCGGCGCCGCCGATGCCATAGGGCCGGCGCGCGAAGTAGACCACGTTTTCCTCCGCCGAGATAAACAGCGGCTCGATGGTCGGCGGCAGCGTGTCCGGTTCATCCTCCTGCCACAGCAGCGTGGCCCTTTCCTTTTCCAGGTCCCCCAGCCACACCGTGCTGCGAAAACGGGCGTCACTCGCGCCCTCCACCTCGTCGCTAAACGTGGCCCATACCATGTGTTGCTCATCGGGTGCGACTGCCAGGCCAAACCACGGGGCGGAGAGGGCCGGCGTGGTGGTGAAAGGAAGTGGGGCAGGTGCGCCGTCGAAAGGCTGCTGCACGATAGTAATTGTGCCGCCGTCCCGATCACGGCGCGGATAGTACAGTGTGTCGCCGGAGATGGCCAGGGTGCCGGGGGTGTAGGCATCGCTGGCAACGTGACAGCCGCCGCCACTGAAGGGCTCGACGACGGTCAGGTTGAGCCTGTCCAGGCTGATGTCGCTTCCGAGCACGATGGCGGGGCGCGGCACGCCGGCACAAGAATCATGCTGGCCCGCAGCAGCCGGCGTCGGCGGCAGGGTGGGCACGGGCGTTTGTGCCAGCGCCGGCGTCCCCTCGCAGTCCGGATGATGCGGATCGATCTCGCAGATATCAAGAGGTGTGTCTGAGGCGATCGGTTCCCACAGCCCATCGACTAGGACCCAATCGGCGGATAGCCTGAACGCCATGTCCTGGGCCAGGCCGTAGTTCTCGGGCGAGATGTTTTCGCCCGGGATGAGGGTGATGGTGTCGCTGCCCACCTGGATCGTCAGCGGCACGTGGGTTGGGGAAGGGGTTGCGACGGCGGCCGAGAGTGGCGTCCGTCCCTCTCCGGCTGCGGGCTCCACAGGCGGTTGCTCGAACAGGCCGGCGACAAAAAGGACAAAAGCGGCGACCGCCGCCACGCCAACCGCGCCCGCCAGCAAACGCCTGGTCAACTTGAGCACAACACCGATTCTGCCGGCCCGTGATCCGGCTTGCTGTTCTTCCTGCAACTGCTGCGCCACTTCGTTCAGAAACCCGGCGCGCGGCTGCAGCTCCGCCTCGTGCTGCCACTGCTGCAAAGAATCGACCAGCCGCTCCACCTCGGGGTCCAGCCCGCCGTCGCAAGCCTCTTTCTGCTCCAGATAGCTTTCCAGTTTCCGTGGGTCTGTCTCACTCATCCTCATCCAGGCACCTCTCTCGCAAATCGTCGATGGCCCGCGACAACAGTTTGCGCACCGCGCTGCGCCGTTTGCCCATCACCGCCGCCGTTTCCGCCGTGTTCAGCCCCGCCAGAAAGCGCAGGCGCACCACCTCCTGCCGCCCCTCGCTGATCAGCGGCAACACCCGTTGCGCGCACTCCAAGATGCCCTGGCGGTAAGCGCGCCGCTCGGGGTCCGGCGTATCTGCGTCCGCCCGCTGCGCCGCCGTCTCCAGCGGCTCCTGCGGATGGCGCTGGCGGTAGCGGTGGTAACCCCGGCACACGTTGGCCGCGATACCGAAGAGCCAGGCGGCGACGGAGCCATCGCCGCGGAAGCCGCTAATCCCTTCCAGCGCCGCCAAAAACGTCTGCGCCGTCAGGTTTTCCGCTGCCTGGGCGTTCTCGGTGCGCGAGTAACAGTAGCTGTACACACGCGCGGCATAGCGCCGGTAGAGCACGTCGAAGGCGGCGCGATCCTCTTTAGCCGCCGCGACGAGCGCCGCGTCATCCATGTGCGTCGGCTGCGTGCCCTGGGCCTTGTCGCGGGTCGTATTGGTCAACGTCAACGCCTACTCCTTCGGCAATGATCGTCTTTCGTGGCGCCGCCCGTCACCCTGTACGTTACCGCAGTGGCCAAAACGTGACAGCCAATTTGGTGCAGGGGGTATTTCAATTGAGGGGAGTAAGCACGAACGTGACACGGAGAAACACAGAGAGAGACCGAGAACCACAGAGATAGATAGCGGGAGAACGAGGAAAACTCGCCGGCCCTGGTATAGTCGCTCAAGCCTGCTTACTGCCCGGTTCCACAATGAAAAA
>DATHSI010000298.1:0-2087 GCA_035464315.1 Candidatus Sulfomarinibacteraceae bacterium | reverse complement strand
AGCGTTATGCAGGGTGTTGTTGTGCTTCCATAACAGGATTATAGAGTAAACTGGGGTGTAAAACCAGGTTTACTGTACATTGCGACCGCCTGCCCACCTGCCCCCTATCTGGTACAATTTTCTCGCCTTTTTACTGTCAATCGGGAGAAAATTGCGTTGGACGATTCGCTGACCATTCGCGAGGCGCGGGATGCCGATGCAGACGCCCTGTTCGAGCTGCACCTGGAAGCGCTGCGCGCGAATCCCACCGCCTTCGCCGCCGATCCACAGGAGACGGCAGCCGACCGCAGCGGCTGGATCGGGCGCCTGAAGCGCAATCTGGCCATGGACATGGGCGCCATTTGTCTGGCTGAGACGTCCGAGGGCATCGTAGGCATGAGCGGCATCTTTCGCCGCACGCTGGCCAAAATGCAGCACACCGCCACCATCTGGGGCACCTACGTGAAGCCCGGCTGGCGCGGACAGGGGCTGGGAGAGCGCCTGTTGCAGGCCAACCTGGCGTGGGCCAGGCGGCACAGGGTGCACATGGTGCGCCTCGCGGTCGTTGCCACCAACGTCCCCGCCATTCGCTGCTACCTGCGGCAGGGCTTCGCCGTTTACGGCGTGGAGCCTGATGCTTTGCTACACGAAGGACGCTATTACGACGAACTGTGGATGACCAAACGTATTGGAGGCGCTGAATAGTATGGACGAAAAACGGGCCACGCCGCAGTGGCTGCAATGGGCGCGCCAGATCCAGGCCCAGGGGCAAAACGGCCTGGCTTACAACGACAATCTCTACGACCGTCAACGCTACCGGCAGATGCTGGACATCGCCGCCGAAATCGTCGCCCAATACACCGACCTGGACGCGCAAACGGCGCTCGACGGCTTCTCGCAGCAGGTGGGCTACGCCACGCCCAAGGTCGGCGTGCGCGGCGCGGTGATACGCGGTCAGGACGAGCCGCAGGTGTTATTGGTGCAGGAGCGCATCGAGACGCTGCTTTCTTCCCCTTCGACGACCTGCCGCCGTTGTCTCACGACCGCACCAACGAGCGTGTGCTGCAGGAAGTGCGGGCGCACATCGCCGATCCGGCGCAGCCTGCGGCATTTGATTAAACGCGGGATAGGGGCTGTGGTATACTCCGAGATTGGTTGACCGGAGATTAGAGATCTGGTTCCATGGCTGCTGGCCTGCCAGGTTCAAGGTATAGATGAGTACGTACGAAACACTCCCCATTATTGAAGAACTGATTGAAGCGCAGAAGAACGGCGAGCCGGTGGTGCTGGCTACCGTGACGAAGGCGCGGGGCTCGGTGCCGCGGCACGCCGGCTCCAAGATGTTGATTTACGAAAACGGAGCCATCAGCGGCACCGTGGGCGGCGGCGAAATGGAGTCCCGTGTCATCACCGAGGCGCAGGAAGCGCTGGTCGAGGGCCAACCGCGGGTGTTGCCCTATTCGCTGGTGGATCCCCAACGGGGCGACCCCGGCGTCTGCGGCGGCGAAATGGAGGTCTATTTGGAACCGTATCTGCCACCCATGACCATCTTTGTTGTCGGCGCGGGCCACGTGGGACAGGCCGTGGCCGATCTGGCCCACTGGCTGGGCTACCAGGTGGTCGTCAACGACGACCGTGAGGAACTGGCGACAGAAGAAGCCGTGCCCAACGCCGACGTGTATCTGCCCGGCAGCATTGAGAACGCCCTGGCCCGGCACAAGATCACGCGCAACACGTACGTGGTCCTGCTCACGCGCAACGTGAAGATCGACCAGGAAATCCTCCCCCACCTGGTAGACACGCCCGCCCCCTACATCGCCGTCATGGGCAGCCGCCGCCGCTGGCAGCACACCAAAGAACTGCTGCTGGAAGACGGCCTGACAGAAGAACAGCTATCCCGCTTCCACTCCCCCGTGGGGCTGGAGCTGAACGCCGAAACGCCTGAGGAAATCGCCGTGAGCATCCTGGCCGAAATTATCATGCTGCGGCGGCAAGGCACGGGCGATCGCATGAGTGGCTAACATGTACTTCGGCAACGAGCTGATCATCGTCCGCGGTGGGGGCGACCTGGCCACCGGCGCTGTCTATCGCCTGCACAAAGCCGGCTT
>DATHSI010000297.1:0-7675 GCA_035464315.1 Candidatus Sulfomarinibacteraceae bacterium | reverse complement strand
CACGAAGCCAAAGGCGAGGCCAAAGACCCAGAAGAGGGCCATTTCGCCGTCTATGCGCCCAGCCACGAGCAAGATGGTGATGGCGACCAGCAGGGCTATGAAACCGGCGCGGGTATGATTCCTGATTTCTACCTTTTCCGTATAGCCCAGGCTGCACGCGAAAGCGGTCAGGGTCGACTGAGTCTGTGTGTCGGGCGCATCAAACTTCGTCGTCATGTGCGAGTTCCTTCCTTATCTTGGTGTGACGGGACCAATCCAACCATGAACCATCGTAAAGGCGCACACGGGGAAACCCCAGATGCCGCAATAAGAGATAGGTGTGCGCGGCCCGCGCGCCGGTCCGACAGTAGGTCACGATTTCTTTCTCCGATGTGACTCCCAACTGGGCCAGTTCCTGTCGCAATTCGCCGGGCGGCCTCATGGCATCCCAACTGCCCAGTGGCACACCGTTGATCCAATCCCAGCAAATGGCACCGGGAAGGTGGCCGGCGGCGAATTCACCCGGTGCGCGCGTGTCGAGTAGTACAACATTACTGTTGTCGATCTGTTCCTCCAGACACTCTCGCGTCGCCAGATGTTCGTCCTGTGGCTGTAGATGAAATGACGCGGGGGTCGAGACGGTCGCTTCTGTGCTTACTGGAAGGTCTTCTTCCTGCCAGCGGTCGATGCCACCGTTGAGCACCGCAACATTGGTGTGACCGTAGCGCGTCAGGGCCCACAGCACCCGCGCGGCGGGCAGCCCCCAGTTGTCATCATAGAGGACGACGGGGCGGCGGTGACTGACGCCGAGCCGGCCCATCGTGCGCGCGAACCGTTCGGCCGATAGCAGCATCCCCGGCACGCCGTCTACCTCCCGGTTGAGGGAGGCCAGGTCCACCCGAACCGCGCCAGGAATGTGCCCCTCGTCGAAACTCGCTGCTTCGCGTACATCAAGGAGACAGAGGGCGGGGTGATATAACGCTTGCACAAGCCAGTCCGCTGTCACCATTAGTCCTGGCAAGCGCAATGTTGCTCCACTGGGGACAATCGTCTCTTGTTGAGAAATAAGAACCTCCGTCTGTGCAATAAACAAAAACGCCACCGGGCCGGTGGCGTCTGGCGCATCAAAATGTCCACCACCGCAGGCCCTCGTGTAAGGCGGAGAGCGGTGGTTGTTTCAAGCGTTCCGGTTAGCAGAGTTCCTCCTGCGCCGGAGACGAATTCCACCGTCTCCGCTGCGGACAGGAGCAACAACAAGTGTAGAAGGCGTTGTTCTGGAGGTTGAATCGCATAAACAAGATGTTTTTACGCGTGTGAACAGATTCGCTGATTACGGATAAGCAGTGACAGGCAGGCTGCATGGCGACCTTGCCTCCCTGTAAGTTAATCTTGCTTGCCTTGTGCCTTCTGTAACGCAGATTACATTGCCGGCTATTGAACGGCCAAGATCGGTACTGATAAGATGCTGAAGCGAACGGCCCAGACGATCCAACCGCCAAACAACGAGTGAATCGCTTGGCCGCATAAAGTTCAGCGCCTCTTGTCTGCTTTCGGCCAAAAGCGGGCACTAATATCTCGCGGTTTTATGGCGATACCTAGTTGACATTTTCAAGAATTGCGTCCACGACGTTTGAAAGGGGGGCCGTGGCGTCGATTACGGTTGCGTTCTTGGGAAGCCCTTCTTTGGTCGCATGTTGTAATCGCGCAAAGGATTCCCCTTCGCTTGCCGTCCCGCCCCACTCGTCTTCGGGTCGAACTGAAAGACGCCAGTTCAGCGTATCCAGATCGATCTCAAGAACGAAAACTTCATCGAACAGATCGATAAAAATGTCGGAATTCCTGGAACCTCCGCAAAAGAATGTTGCCGCATGGCTGTGATCAGCCACCAATGCTCTGACTTTCTCACTGTCCCAGATCCAACTACGATTCTCGCTGGTGCAATCATCCAAGGGCTGGCCGGTTTCTGGATCGCCAAAATAGGCCAACTCCCCATCACCGTCGATGCAGTGGTAACCACGCCGCTGTAATTCATCGCAGACCGTGGTTTTACCGGCGCAGGAAACGCCCTCTATTAAGTAGTTTTTGACACCCATGTTTCGTTCCCAATAGAAAAACATGCGGCTGTGGCGTTCTTCCCGCGTTTCGAATGGTTCTGCACCCGCCGCCTAGGCTTCCGCTTCCGGTTCAGGCAGCGGTTTAGACCCTGGCTTTCTATGCCGTAGCCGGATTCGCTTGCCATTTACTGTCGTGATTATCTTCATTTACTTCTCCTGGTCAACCAAACCTCGCTTTCACTCGATAACCCAGTCTTGTGAAATAATGTTTGCGCTACAAATTGGTTACTTACCCAATGACATCTCAAAAACGGTGCGCAAAACAATCTTTTGCGCACCCCATCCTGATGGAGAATTTTGGCTACAAGGCTTCAAGCTCTCGCAATGACAGGCCCGAGTCCATGTCCAGATCAAAACGGCCGTATGGATTGACATGCCCATAGAAAAGCGGTGTCAACTGTTAAACAACCCCCTACTTACATCGAAGGGCGTGCCCGGTTGACAGGGGACAACGGCGTCCAAATCAACGGGGAGTCCTATACCCCCGCAAGTCTCGTTTTCTGGGATGGGCCTGTACTGGCGCGAGACAACACCTGATCTCCATGAGAACGGTATTCAGGTTGGCCTGCCCCTTCGACCAGGCTTAGGGCAAGCCTTTGCCCGACAAACGGCCGCCGCCAGCCGTAACATGGCCCGGGCCCTGGCCCGGCTGTGGAGCCAGGTCGTCGAGGCCTATCCCGAGGATGCCTATGCCGCGGCGACGATGCTCATCTACCGGCAGCTGCACGAAGGGCCCTGGGCCAGCGCCGAGAAGGCCAGCCTCTGCGTTTGGAGCGGGCGCGGGTGGCGGGGCGAACGCGGAAGCGTCAACTGCAAACGGTCAGGTTGAGGTGATAGCATGGTCAATTGCCTCGGTTAAGGACATCGCTCGTCCTTCAGACCATGCTGCGGTCAAGGTTGCTTCGTCAAGTCGGGCCTGTATGATCGCTTTTGTACGATCATAACGCGGTTGCTCGGCGGGATGAACGGGTGCATGGATGCGATGGCGGAGAGCCTGGGCTGCTCCCCACAGCCGTGCTGCCGGTTCCACGTTCCCCTGGTGTGCCATAGCGGCCGCCAATCCCTCAAGGCATTCTGCGCTCCCTTCATTATCTCCCAGTTCCTGGAACAACAGCAGGCATTCCTGGAAATCTGCCTGAGCCTCCTGGTAAAGGCCCTGTTCCAGCAATGCTGCCGCCAAGTTGCTGAGACTGGTGACAATACCCATGGCGTCTCCCGAGGTCCGGTCCAAAGCCAGAGCTTCTTCAAAATATTCTTTTGCCCGCCGGGAATCTCCTTGCGCCAAGGCCACGAGACCCAGGTTGTTAAGCGGCGTCGACAAGCTCAAGGTGTCCCCTTGCTCCCGACGCACGCTCAGACTCTGCTCCAGGAGAAGGATGGCTCGCTCATACTCTTTTTGACTGAAGGCCATTGCTCCCAGGCTATTGAGTGCGGCGGCGACGCCGCGCAGGTCGCCTATCTGCCGATAGAGGGCCAGGCTCTCTTGCAGGGAGGACTCGGCCCGTGCGTCATCGTTCAGTTCGATGGCAAGCACGCCAGCGACGCGCAATCCTTGCGCCCGAAGCGCGGCGGGCAGGGCCTGGGCGCCGGTCAGCGCCGCATCGAGCCATTGGCGCCCTTCGCGATAATGATTGCGCCAGTACCAGAAGCGGTACAGGGCCACGGCCAGGCGTAAGCCTTCTTCTTTACACCCTGATGATAGCGCCCAGGCCAGCGCCGCACGCAGATTGTCGTTTTCCGATTCTAGCCGGTCCAGCCATTCAATTTGCTCGGCGCCATCACCTTGTGCGGCTGCCGTTTCCGCCAATTCCAGATAATAGTTCAGATGGCCAGCCTGTGTTTCAACCACCTCGTCTGAGGCCAGCAGCTTCTTCCCGGCATATTGGCGCAGCAGCCCATGCATCGCGTAGCGTCCGGACGGCGTGCGCTGCAACAGCGACTTATCGACGAGGGCCGCCAAAAGAGGCAGGGATGCGCCGGTAACCGCCGAAGCGGCCGGACGATGAAAGCCGCCGCGAAACACGCTTAGCTTCTGAAGCGTGTCCTGTTCCTTTGGGGAAAGCAGCGCCCAGGAGTGGTCAAAAACAGCCTCCATGCTGCGATGCCGTTGCGGCATGTCTTTATAACCGGATTCAAGAAAAGCCAGGCTACGCGCCACCTCCTGGGCAATTTCCTCGCAGGAGAGGACTCGCACCCAGGCTGCGGCCAACTCTATCGCCAGCGGCAAGCCGGCCACTAACTGGCAGATGCGCGCCACGTGGCGGCCATTTTCCTGGGATAGGGAAAAGCCGCTTTCCGCTCGAGAGGCGCTTTGCACGAACAACTTTACGGCATCATATTTGGCCAGCTCTATGGCCGGCAGGTCGGGATCGGGAACGGGCAACCCGCGAATTAAAAACGTCCATTCTCCGTGCAGATTTAACCGCTCGCGCGAGGTCACCAGCAGGTTCACTTCGGCCGTCCGTTGCAGGATATCGGCCAGCAATGGCGCTCCATCGAGTAAATGCTCGAAATCGTCCAGCACCAATAGCACCTCTTTCGAGTGCAGCGCTGCTATGAGCTGGGAAGCAGGCTCGTCGCCGGCGTCAGGCGCGATCTGAAGGGCGTTAGCGATGGCCTCGGCCAACAATCCGGCGGAGGGCAGCGAAGCCAAAGAGACGAAGTAAACGCCGCCGGCATAGGCGTCTACGTGCTCGGTTGCGACCTGCAGCGCCAGCCGCGTCTTGCCCACCCCACCAGGGCCGGTCACGGTCAGTAGACGGCATTCGGCCTCATCCAGCAGCCGGCCGATTTCCGCTCGCTCTTCTTCGCGGCCCACAAAGGGGGTTGGCTGGGGCGGCAGGTTGTGCGGCCGCGGCGCCGGCGCAACCGGGACAAGAGACGATCCTTCCGCGCCATCTCGAATCTGTTCGTAGAGGGTCGTCGTCTCGGCTTCTGGCTCCACGCCCAGATCCTCGGCCAGTATACGGCAACAGGTTTCGTACTGGACCACGGCTGCGCTACGCTCGCCGATCAGGGCCAGAATGCGCATCACCTGGCGGTGGACTTCCTCGCGCCAGGGATCCATCGTCAATTGGCGCCGGGCAAAGGCCAGCGCCGGCCGGTACCGGCCCCGCCCTTCATGATAGCGGGCAAGCTGGCCCAGAGCTGCCATCATCTGCAAGCGCAACGATTCGCGCGTCAGCAGCGCCCACTCCTCAAAAGGGTCGCTGTCGGGCAGGAAGAAGCCGTCTAGAAAATCGCCCTGGTAAAGGTCGACGGCCTGTTGCAGGCGCCGGGCACAGGCTTTACAGCTCTCCACGCGACGGTGGCGATGGCGCTCAGAGGCAGCCAATAGCCCGGTAAAGGCGGTGACATCAAGCCAGTACCCGGCATCCTGGTTAAGCTGCAAGGCGCTGCGACTAATAAAAAGGTATGGTGGGTTGGCCGCGGGGTCGCCAATGGCCTGGCGCAGGATTGTCAGCGCCTGGCGCAAGCTATTGCGAGCCGCCGTCTGGGGGGAATCGGGCCACAGTAGGCCAATGAGCGCGTCCCGGCGGTGCGGACGACCAGCCTCCACTGCCAGGTAAGCGAGTAAGGCCAGTACTTTGTCATGTTTGAGCCCGGTAACCGGCCGTGCATTAAGCGTTACTTTTGGTGGTCCCAACAGAAACAGTGAGAGTTGAGCCATTTCGACACTCCCCCATGGTTTCTTTAACGATTAAATAACGGGCGGATTGATAATGCTCCTATGGTAACCGGCATATTGCCGGGCGACAAAGCATTCTCAGGAACCAAGGAGCTTTACATGCTAAGTTCAAGAAAGTGGCCCTTTATCTTCATCCTGTTCGCGGGCTTAATGTGTGCGACACTGGCGCTCGCCGCATTGGGCCGGCGTCCAGTTTCGGCCGGGGGGGAGGGAAGCATCGCCTACGTTCGTCCAAACGACACATCCGGCGACGAGATCCGGTTCATCGAACCGGACGGAAGCGGCGACCGGCTCATATGGTCTACGGGCAAAGCCGATCCTTTTGCGGTCGACGCTATCACCAGCCTGGCCTGGCGACCCGACGCCACTGAGCTGGCCTTTGCCAGCGACCACGAGAAAGATTGCTCCATCTTGCGGTCCGATATCTACGGCGTCTACCCGGACGGCAGTGACCATCGCCGGATCACCAATGCCCCGACATGCGAGGAACTGGCGGCCTATCCAAAAGGAACGGTTGTCGTCGAGGTGGAGAACCAGACAGGCGGCTCGGGCCCGTTCTTTATCTACGTTCAGGGTGCGCCGGGGCTTCAGTTTATTTCCGTAGCGCCTGGC
Organism: Candidatus Sulfomarinibacteraceae bacterium; assembly: GCA_035464315.1. Lineage (GTDB taxonomy): Bacteria > Chloroflexota > Anaerolineae > Promineifilales > Promineifilaceae > JAAYYY01. Next base: position 1,282 of record DATHSI010000297.1, on the reverse strand, counting down.
GCCGTGACAACCGTGACGGTTCACGACGTGGCCGACCTGGGTCAAGGGCTCCTGCAGTTTAGCGCAGTGACGGATGCAAACCGGCGTTGGTGGGGGGCGCCGGTGGACGTTCAGGCTGGCGCGACAGTCGAGGCGCCACGGCTGGTATTGGGTGAGGGTCTCCTCGAGTTTGGGGCCGACTGGCCAACCTGGCGCAGCGATGGCTCAAGGATCGGTTACGTCGTCGGGCTTGGGACGCCCTACCATATCGAAGCCAACCCGGGGCTGCTTGAGCTGGGCGACCTGTTGTTGGATGGGCAATCGAGCGCCCTTTTTGTCGATCTCCTGACGTGGTCACCGGCTGCGGCGAATGCCAACCAGCTCCTTTACGGCGGCAGTGGCTTTGCGGTCGACCTCTCTGAAGTGGGTGTGTTCCGCATCTATGAAGGCAGTCCGGATCCTGGTGAGGTCCTGGTCTCCCCGTCAGAGGTCTGGCATACAGTCACAGGGTTGGCCTGGCTGCCCGACGGCTCCGGCTTCATCTTCGCTATGTCGGAAGACACCTTTATAGGTGAGAAGGCGGACATCTTCGAGTATAGCTTCTCGACGGGACAGGCAACACGCCTGACTGATTTTAGCACCGAATTCGCCTACCAGCTTAGCGTCTCACCCGATGGTCAGCGTATCGTCTTCGAGCGCGTGACGGAACTGCTGGTGTGGGAAGACCCTCAAGTTGATCTATGGATCATGAATCGGGACGGCAGCGGTCAGCGACTTCTGGTGGAAAACGGCAGGGCTCCCGCCTGGAGCCCGGGCGAGATCCAGTCGCCTCCTTCGCCTACGCCAACTCCTACGCCTACGCAACCTCCTCCGCCTCCTGGTCTAGACGCTCGTAATTACCTGCCTTTCGTCAGCGGGAATTAAGAGGATTCAGGGGGGAGCACGAAAATGTTGTGATCGGGCCGGTCTCCCAAGGCCATACCTGGCCCCGCAGCCCGTGTCTGATGACATAGGGTGGCTCGCGGGCCGGTCCGGCCATAGGACACCGGCCACAGCAACTCACAAACTTTAGTGCTCCCGAAGGCCCAGTGTCGCCAGCTTCGTTTTGGCTGATTGGTAGATTTTTCTCGCTACCGGGGTGGATTCAGGTGTCTTCGCCGTTGGTATGGATGGCGAGGCGGTCGAGGCCGTGTTGGTTGAGTTCGCCGGCGTGAGGAGTGAGGCGTTCGCCGGGAATGCTTCGACTGCGCTCAGTATGACACGAGGGATGTGGGCGCGGTGTCGGTTGGGCGTGAAAAAGTCG
>DATHSI010000296.1:0-30852 GCA_035464315.1 Candidatus Sulfomarinibacteraceae bacterium | reverse complement strand
CGAAGTCTACAAAATCACCCTCGACCACTACCCCGACGCCGTCGCCGAGGTCATGCGCGCCATCGCCCATGCGCCTCCAGATGAAGCCGTCGTCCTCCACTGCCACTCCGGCAAAGACCGCACGGGCATCATCTCCGCCCTGCTGCTGCGCCTCGCCGGCGTGCCCCGCTCCATCGTCGCCGAGGACTACGCCCAGAGCCGCGACTGCCTGTGGCCCCTCTACGAACAGGTCGTCGCCGAGGCCGGCGGCGCGGAACACGTCGACCCCTGGCTAGAACCCCGCTGCCCGCCCGAAACAATGCTCGAGATGCTGGACCACCTCGAAGTCCGCTACGGCAGCGTGCGCGATTATCTTGCCGGCGCCGCGGGGCTGTCTGCAGAGGAAATCGAACGGCTGCGGGAGCGCCTGCTTTGACAAGGGAGCGCCGGCATCCCTGCCGGCATCAGGGCCGAGTCATGATCGGCTGGGCCGGCAAGATGCCGGCGCTCCATACAGCCCGTGACGATATCCTCCCACCACGCTAAACTAACCGAGTACACCAATCAACTAATACACTAATAGACCATGCATCTCACCCCCCGCGACCAATCCATGCTCAATGGCGACGACGGCCCCGCCGTGCAAATGGCCATGCGCATCCTGACCACCATGGCCCGCGTCTACGGCGCGCCGCGGCTGCTGGACATCGAGTCCGCGCACATCGACGGCTGCCTGTACCACGGCTACTCCGGCCTGGAGTTCGCGCGGCGGCTGGTGGGCGGCGGGGCGCAGGTGCGCGTGCCCACCACGCTCAACGTGGGCGCCGTGGACCTGCTGCACCCCGAGCATTTCCAGGGCAGCGAAGAGCTGGGCCGCCACGCCCGCGAGCTGATGGCAGCGTACGAGGCCATGGGCTGCCGCCCCATCTGGACCTGCACCCCCTACCAGGCCACCCAGCGCCCGCCCTTCGGCGCGCAGATCGCCTGGGCCGAGAGCAACGCCATCGTCTTCGCCAACTCCGTGCTCGGCGCGCGCACCAACCGCTACGGCGACTTCATCGACATTTGCGCCGCGCTCACCGGGCGCGCGCCCGCCGTGGGCCTGCACCTGATAGAAAACCGCCGCGGGCAGATCCTGTACCGCCTGCGGGACATCCCGGACCGTTTACTTAATAAAGACGTGCTCTACCCTGTGCTGGGCTCCCTCATCGGCGAGCGCAGCGGCTCGCGGGTGCCCGTCATCGAAGGGCTGCCCTCGGACGTGCCCGAAGACCACCTCAAAGCACTGGGCGCCGCCGCGGCCTCCTCCGGCGCCGTGGCCCTTTTCCACGCCATCGGCGTCACACCCGAGGCGCAGACGGTCGAGGACGCCTTCCACGGCGGCGAGCCGGAAGAAATCGTCGACGTCACTCTCGCCGACCTGCGCGACACCCTGGCCCAACTGGGCACCGCGCCTGACGGCCCCATCGACGTCGTGGCCCTGGGCAGCCCCCATTTCTCGCTGCAGGAGTTCGAGCAACTGCTGCCCCTGCTGCGAGACCATCCGCCGCACCCCGACATCGAGTTCATCGTCTGCACCCACCGCCTGGCCCTCGCTGCCCTGCAAAAGCGCGGCTGGCTGCCCATCCTGCGCCAAGCCGGCGTGCAGATCGTGGTCGACACCTGCGTCGTGGTCACGCCCATCGTGCGCGCCCGCCACGGCGTACTCATGACCAACTCCGGCAAATTCGCCCACTACACCCCCGGCAACATCGGCCTGCAAGTGGTCTTCGGCAGCCTGCGCGAGTGCGTGCGCTCCGCGGCGGAGGGTAAGGTGTGGCGCGATGAGGGGTTGTGGGAGAGTGGAGATTAGAGATTGGATGATTGGAGACTGGAGATTGGGAATTGGCCGCTGATGAGCGCTGATGAACACAGATAAAAAAGGAAGGTTGTCTGCGCGATCGGGCAATTCGTACAACGCCGAAAAAAGAAACAATCCGCGTTTATCCGCCCGGCGCTGCAGCGCCAGCCGCAGCCCAATCTTCAATCGCCAATCAGCCAATCTCCGATCTCTACCAACGTAACAACATTATGCCAACTTTTACCGCCACCCCCCTCGTCCCCGGCGCCGCCGAAGGCCGCGCCCTCATCCTGCCCGAACCGTTGAGCCTGTGGGGCGGACTGGACCCTGAGACGGGCGAAATCATCGACCGCCGCCACCCCAGTTCCGGGCAGATCGTCACTGGACGCGTCATGGTGCTGCCCGCCGGGCGCGGCTCCAGCAGCGCCAGCAGCATCCTGCTGGAAACCGTGCGCCTGGGCACCGCGCCTGCGGCCATCATCACCGCCGAACCCGATCCCATCCTGGCCCTCGGCGCGGCCGTGGCCCGCGAAATGTACGGCAACGCCCCGCCGGTCGTGGTCCTCGCCCCGGAGGACTATGCGCAGTTGACTGAGGGAAAGCGCGTGCGCGTCTATGAGGATGGGACGGTGGAGATTGGAGATTAGAGATTGGTTGATTGGAGATTGACTCAGCCGGCGACGGCTGGCCACTGCTCCGGGCACATTCATTGACCCAATTCGACTTAAGCAGGCACTTATCCGCGTTCATCAGCCTAGCGCAACCGCGCCATCCGCGGCCAATCTCCAGTCTCTACCGCCAAACTGGGTACCTCTGCTACAAAAAGGTAGGGACCTCCCCCATACGCATTTTCCTCGTTTGAGGTCATCTTAATATGCGATACACGCCAATGACGCGGGGCGGTTCGGCGCGGCATACGGGTTGTGCTACCGTCCGACGCAAGGAGGTAAAGTGTGTCATGGATAACAAAGTTTTGACCCAAATGACGCAAAAGAAAGCGGTTGTCTTTCCCCTGATCCTGCTGCTCGCGGCGCTGCTGTGGGCCACCGGCTGCGCGGCCGACGAAGCCAGTGCCGGTTCGCACGTGGCACTGGTCGGCGAGAGCCAAGGCAGCGTAGAGTGGCGCGAGCCGGACGGCAACGAGTGGCAGCCGCTGAATGGCGAGCAGGAGCTGGCCCAGGGCCACGCCATCCGCACCGCCGCGGATAGCCACGTCTGGCTCACCTTCCCCGACGGCAGCAAAACGCTGCTGGGACCGGACACGGAATTGACCATCGTCGAGCTGCATGTAGACGAGAACGAGGATCGGCGACTGATCCGCCTGGAACAGGTGCGCGGCGAGAGCCGCCATATTGTGCTGCAGCAGGACGTTGCGCAGAACGTCTATGAGGTGCGCACGCCCGCCGGCGTTTCCAGCACCGCTGAGGGCGCCTTCGCCGTCTCGGCCCACGACGAGGCAGAGACGCGCGTGGCCGTGACCAGCGGCCTGGTACGCTGCGACAGCGGCGGCGAAGCCTACCCGGTTACTGCCGGTAAGATGGTCTCCCTGCGCGCCGGCGAGACGCCGCAGGCCGCGGCCTTCCTCGTCTACGGCCAGGGCCAGGTTACCGAGATGGGCCAGGTCTGGGTCATCAGTGGTCGCCCCTTCGTCGTCGATAACGGCGCCATCGTCAGCGGCGACGTGACCCTGGGCGACCGCGTGTACGTGGAAGGTCACGTGCAGGAGGACGGCACACTGGTGGCCGATCTGATCACATTGGACCACACACGGCCGGCGCTGGTCGTGCCCCGCGAACAGGACGATGACCTCATCTTCGTCTCCAGCGACGACGACGCCGGGGAGTGCGTCACGCACACCGGCACCGTCACGCGACTGGAGGACAACGCGGCCATTCTGCACGACGGCACCGTGGTCAACCTGTCTGAGGCCGCGGACGTGGACGGCGAGGTCGCGCTGTATAGCGTGATCATGGTCACCACCTGCTTCGACGACGAGGGCGGCGAAACGGTTCGCGTCGTGGTTCTTGAAGAGGCCGGCGACCCTATCGATGAGGACACGCAGCAAGTCACCGTCTGCCACGTGCCGCCGGGCAATCCGGCCAACGCACACACCATCACCATCGGCCGCCCGGCCGTCGACGCCCACCTGGCCCACGGCGACTTCCTGGGCCCCTGTGACGAGGCGTGGGAGAAAGACGACTGGGACGATGAGTGGGATGAGGACGTTGACGACGCGGCCAGCGGCCAGGTCACCATCTGCCACCGCCCGCCGGGTAACCCGGCCAATGCCCACACCATCACCGTGGGCGAACCGGCCGTCGACGCCCACCTGGCTCACGGCGACACCCTCGGCCCCTGTGGCAACGGCAACGGCGGACCAGGCAACAAATAATCGACCGCGGACCGCGGACGGCCGTCCGCAGCTAACCCGCAACCTGCCAACCTCCAGCCGAACACTGTTCGGCCACCTGCCAACCATCAAACCTTAATAACGCCCATGCATACCAAACAGTTGCCGGTGGTGTCATAGTAAGTGCGGCCACAGCGCGCGCATTCGTCGCCGCTCTCCACGAGCGGTTCAAGCGCAGGCTCCGTGTCTGATGGCTCCTCGTGGTACGGGTTCTGGACCGATGGGCGCTCCTGGTATTTGCTGAGCGGCGGGTCAATCCTCTTACGGACGCGGGAACGGACGAACGCCGCTTCGTTTTGAATCAGGTCCCGCTGGGACCGCGGTATAACCGCCAGGTAGGCCAACCAGCGGGCTACCAACCCCAGCGGGACTGTCTTTAACCACGCTTCCGCCCGGTCAAACGGCGGATTAAGCGACTGCAATGACTGAATGACCGCCTGCACCTCTTCATGATCATTATCATCTCTTTTGTTTTTATTAAAATCAGGATCTGGTTGTGGATCATCAGACAGATCATGATCAACAATGCGCGCGCGAGAAACCGGCATCCGCTGCCGGTTATGTGTGGCGCTTTGTGACAACCTCCTCTCTGCAGCAGCAATCGCCGTATGGACAGGATTCTCGTCATCCTGTGACAAGCGTCCTGGTCGCTCTGGTCTCGTGTGAGAAGAACGGGACTCCCGTCGCCCGGCGGTTTCATCGCCCCTCGCCGCGCGGCGGTTGGTCCGTTCTTTGCCCTTATAAGAGCGGGAGGGCCGCCCGTTACCCGCAGCAGGCGTTTCCGGCGGCTTTCCGACGTCAGAACCGTTTTCCCGTTCTTCCCGGAGCGACCGGCGCTCTTGCCGCCTTTGTGGCCCATCGCGATTGATAGCCACCACGCCCAACAACTGGGGCACGGACACACCCCGCGCCACGCCCCACTGGCGATGATTATGCCGTACCACCAGCTTCAGGCGCACCAGCCGCTTCAGGGCGGCGCTCACGGCGTCCTTCTTCCAGCCCGTGCGCTGTATCAGCCCTTTGCGTCCGCTGGGCCCCTTCTGCCACAACGCCAGCAACACCGATAACGGCGCGCCTTTTAGTTCGGGCAGCACGTTTTCCTGAGAGAGAGTCGGTTGTTGTGATGTCATCAGCGCTCACCTCACTAAATAAAAAAGGCCGGAGGACGGCGCGGCCCCTGAGCCACGCCATCTCCCGGCCAGCATCTTTTGCAGATGCGAGGAACGGTCAGTATGAACTTATGTCAGATGGTAGCACATAAGTTCTATAGATGTCAAGAAAATCGAGTCTACAAATTATGTTACAATCCAGGAAACGTTCCCTCAGGTATGTGCTTCGGTGGTGATGCTGATATGAGTAAACGCCAGGTCGTCCTCTTTCTCACGTTCCTCTGCCTGAGCCTGCTGCTGGTCCTCGCCAGCTGCCGCACGGGAGCCGACCAGGCCGACACCTCTGTCAACGAAACGCAACTGCGCGCGGCCCTGCTCAGCGTGGAGGATTTGCCGCCCGGCTGGACCCGCGATGATGCAGATGAGGATGGCGGGGAGGATGGGGAAGACGCCGGCGAGTCCACAACCTTCTTTTTAGGCCAGGAGCTGCCAGACCGCTCGCGCTTCACGGTCAGCGCCGGCTTCTCCGGCGGCGACCTGGGTCCCTTCGTAACCCACGCGGTCAGCGCATTTCCCGAGGGACAGGCGGCGGTCGCTTTTGCAGAACAGTCCGAAGTCATCCGTACCGCCGCTCCCTACACGATCACCCTGTCTGGAGGAACGACGATGGCCATGGAAATGTGGCCCCTGACCTTTGCCAGCGTGGGCTCGGACAGCATCGCCGTGCGCTCAGTGAGCGAGGACGCTCCCTTATTTGGCACCGTATACACTGATTCCGTTTACGTGCTGGCTGCCGACGCCGGGGCCATCATCCGCCTGACGGCTATCAGCCTCAGTGGGGAAGCGATGAATCGGGCGCAGATGAGGGAGCTGGCGCAGCGCAGCGTGGAGAAGCTGTCCCGGGTACTCGAGGAGCGTTGAGGGACGCTTACGAGCCTTCTCCCACAAACGTGACCCGTTTCGTGTGCAGGCGGTATGCCAGCAACAGCGCGGGCAACAGCGCCAGGAGAGAGATAGTCCCCCCAATCCAGTAAGGCAGCGTCGGACTGAGGGAGAAGATAACGCCCGACACAGCAGTAGCCACAATCGTCGCCAGGCTCACGGAGGATTGGTAAACGCCCAGCACCCCGCCGCGCATATGGTCGGGCACCGTCTGCGTGGCCAGCGACTGGATAGGCGGCATCAGCAGGCCCATGCCCACGGCAAAGAGCAACGAGGCCAGCGCGCCCAGCAAGGGTATGGCGAACAGGGCAAAGATGAAGAGGCCCACGGAGCGCACAATGCTGCCCAGGAAAATCAGGCGCAGGTCGCCCAGCCGCGCCAGCAACCGCTTCAACAACACCGTCTGCGTGAACAACTGGCCCACACCAACCACGGCCAGCAACAGGCCCACGCCCAGGTTCACGGTGTTCTCATCGTAGCCGGCAAAAAGGACTGCCTCACTGTACAGGGCAAACGTGCCCTGCAACAGCCCCAGGGCGAACTGGCCCACGAAGGCAATCAGCAGCACCAGAATCAGCGCGCCATTCTGCATAATGCTGCGCAGAGCGAGGCTCTGGCGGTACGTGCGGGTTGCCTCGCGCTGGGCATCGGTCACCGTCTCATCCAACACGCGCCAGGTTATGAGCACCGCTGCCAGCGCTGCGCCCGCCGCCAGCAAGAAGGGAATGCGCGGCCCCATCGCCGCCGACAGCACGCCGCCCAACGCCGGCCCGAAGATAAAGCCCAGCCCGAACACGGCGTAAATATAGCCCAGCGCCGCGGTGCGCTCCTCGCGCGGCGTGATATCGGTGATGTAAGCCTGGGCTACGATGATGTTGCCGCCGGTAATTCCGTCCAGAAGGCGCGCCGCAAACAGCATCCAAACATTCGTCGCCGTCCCCAGCATCACAAAGCTGATCGCCGTGCCGATCTGGCTGGCGATCAACACCGGCAACCGGCCGTACTGGTCGGACAGCCGTCCCATATAGGGCCCTGCCAGGAACTGCGCGGCAAAAAAGGCCGTGATCAGTAACGTGATCACGCTCGGCGACATGTCAAACTGGCGTTGCGCAAAAAGGGGCAGAATGGGTAACACCATCGCCGCGCCCACCATCTGCACGAAAACGATGAGCAGGATGGTCAGCAGGCGACGGTCGATTTGTCTAAGTGGCATGAGATTTAACCTGTATGCCGGGCCGCCCGCCCGTTGCAACAAAGCATTTTGATGAGCGTTTGTTGCGACGGGCCGGATGCGCAGCAATGGACTATGTGTCTCGCGACTGGGTCTTGTGACCGGGTCGCATGACCAAGGGCCATTAAATCTAAACCCGGTCATAACGACAACAGAATGGCCCGCTTGCTTACCAAGTTCAAATAGAACAGTATGCCTACCACGGTGCGCGTCGCGCCGGACGAGCGCCAGGCCACCCGCCAGGCGCTGGTCGAGGCGCTGCAAACGCACGACGCCATCGTCACCAGCGGCGGGGCCTGGAAAGGCGACCGCGATCTGGTCGCCGCCCTACTGGACGAACTGCGCTGGCAGAAATTCTACCACCGCATCCGCCTGGGCCCGGGCAAGGCCCTGGGCTTTGGGCTGTGGCAGGGCAAACCGGTCTTCATCCTGCCCGGCGGGCCGCCCTCCAACCAGACCGCCTTCCTGCAACTGGCGCTGCCCGGCCTGCACCGCCTCGCCGGGCGCTCGCAGCTGGGGCTGCCCCTGCGCCAGGCGCGCCTGGCCAAAGCGACCAGCGGGCAGCGAGGTTGGACCCAGTTCGTCGAGGGCCGTTCCGGCACGGGCAAAACCACCTTCCTGGAGGAACTTCTGCCGGAGCTAAAGAAGTGGGGCCTGCGCGTGGGCATTCTGAAGCACCACGCTCACGCCACCGGCTTCGACGTGCCGGGCAAGGACACCTACCGGCTGGCAGCCGCCGGCGCGGCCATTGTGGTCGGGGCCAGCCCGGTGCAGACGGCGGTCTTCATTCAGGAGAACGCGTCGAAAAACGCCGCCGATGTCATCCGCCGCCACCTCTCTGACATGGACCTCGTGCTGACGGAAGGATACATGCGCGGCGAGTTCGCGAAGGTGGAATTACACCGCGCCGGTCACGCCGCTGCGGACGAGGCGGGAGAGTATGGCCTGCTGTGCGACCCGGCCTCACTCCTGGCGGTAGTCACCGATGAACCTCTTTCGCTGCCGGAAAGCGTCCCCCAATTCGACCGTGAAGATGTCGGCGGCGTGGCCCGGCTGTTGCTACAGGCGCTGCGCCGCAGCGAACAGTAAGCCCGGCGCGCGAAGCGGCATGATGCCGCTCACTGATAAATAATCACCGCCGGGCGCGGCTCCAGAGCCATCACCTGCTCCGGCGTCAGCAGCGGGTTGTCCCAGTTGCGGTAGAGCTTGAAGCCGCCATACTCGAACCCCGGCTCGCCCGCGTACTGCTCATAATCGCGCACCTTGTCCGGCCCGCCAAAGCCGTCGGCGTCGATGACCAGCTCCACGTGTGCGTAATCCTCGATATTCTCTTTGTCGGGCACCATCACGTCCTCAAACTGGTGCACGACCAATACTTTGTTCACGCCGATTTCGCGCGCAATCTCCTCCAGTTGCGCCTGGATGGGGTTGATCTGCTCCGCATAGAGGCTGCCCAACACCCGGCCCGGCACTTCATAAAGTCCGTCGGGCGTCATGTGCATCGTGTATTCCGAATCCAGCGCCAGGTGAACGTGCGGGTGATACAGATAGCGCTCGATGCGCTCGAACTCCTCCTGGATCGGCGCGTGCCCCGGCTGGACGTCCAGCACCACGGCTATCCCCTGCGCCTCCGCCAGCGCCAGCCAGCGCTCGATGGCCTCGTGACTGGCGCGGTGGTTGAAGTTGCGATCCTCGCCAAACCAGGGGTCGGCAATGGTGACGATTACGTGAAAGGCCGGCAACACCTCCCGCTCCAGCGACAGCGCCTGATACTCGCCCGCGCGCTCGCGCAGCTCCTCCAGCAACACCGCCTCCTCGCGGAAGTTTAAGATTCCCATCCCCGCCCCTTCCGCAGAACCATAGAAGCTCACCAGCCGGTAGCGGCTCAGATAACCCTCCGGCGTGCTCGTCGCCGCCGGCGCAGGGGTGACCGATGGTTCAGCCGTAGACGTTGGTTCAGCCGTAGGCGTTGGTTCAGTCGTAGACGTTGGTTCGGCGGTGTGCGTCAGCTCAACCGCTGTGGCCGTCCCCGTTGGCCCCGGCGTCACGCTCGTCGCCCTCGCCGTCGCCCCTACCATCCCCTTCGGGACACCCGCCTCGCCCCCACCCCATATCAACAGCATCCCCACCACCAACAGCCCCACGACCGCCACAAATCCCACGACTCGCCAGCGCACCTCTACCCGCTAGCTACCCCAATCTCCACTCAACCAATCTCCAATCAACCAATCCCCAATCTCCCTGGCCGAACGCTGTTCGGCCCTATGCCGGCGCAAAAATCCGCCCACAACTACCACAATAAACCAGGTCCCCCGACTCTGCCGCCCGGATCTTGGCGTTGTTCGTGCGCACGCCGCACACCTGGCAGGTGCCGCCGCGCAGCCCGGCCACGGCCACCCCGCCCCGCTTGCTGCCCGTCTTCTCGTACAGGCTCATCATCTTGGGCTCGATCCGTTCTGCCTGTTCCTCGCGCGCCGCCAGCAGCTCGTTCAGGCGCACCGCCAGCTCATTCTGCTCCTTCTGCAGCCGCGCCACCGTCTTCTGCCACCGTTCCTCAACCTCGGCCAGCGCCTCGCGCGCCGCGTCGTCCTCGTCCTGCGTCTCCTCCACCAGCAACATCGTCTCCAGGATCTCCTCCTCCAGCGCCTCGCTGCGCCGGCCCAGAGAAGCGATCTCCTGTTGCAAATCGGTCAGCTCCTTGGGGTTGGTCACCTTGCCCGAGTACATGCGCTGCTCCGAGCGTTTGGCCTTGGTGTTGACCTGCGTCAGCTCGTGCTCCAGCGCCTTTTGCTGCTGCCGCGCCTCCGTCAGCGCCTGCGCCGCCGCTTCCTGCCGCGCCTGCGCCTCGCGCAGTTCCTCATCCTGCTTCTGCGCCCGCAACACCTCGCGCAGCCGCTCCTTCTTCTCCCGAATCTCGTTATCTATCTGTTGCAGACGATATAGTTGGTGCACCTGGCTCATAGAACGTTCCCTTGCTTGTGGACGGCGTCGATTATAACAGAGGATGGGGGAAACGTCGGAGATTGGAGATTGGTTGATTGGAGATTGGTTCATTACTAAAACCCACCCGCGCCCATACCCTCAAACACCGCGCCGATACCGCCCAGGAGCATCGTCAGTAGGAACAGCGCGCCGCAGGCCAACAACGGTCCGCCCACGGCGGCGATGATCACATACAGCACATTGCCTTGCGCCCCCGTATTGCGCACGTAATCGCGCACCTTAATACCGGAAATAGCGGCAATGGCGATATTGACCGGGATAATCAGGCAGGCGGCAATGCCAAACGTCACAAATAGGCCCACAAACTCCAGGCCTATCAGAATCAGAAAGCCAAGAAACGCGGCAACCCCGACGGCAATGTTGCCCGCATAGAGCCAGCCCATGCCCAGGACGCCAAATATGCCAAAGATGATCTCAATAATCATGGCAATGGAATCCGTGCTGTCCGACTTTTGGGGCGCAGGGGCCACACGGCCCGGTTTATCATACGTAGCCATAACGTCCTCCTAATTGAAAATAAACAAAGCGCTCGCCGTCCCTATCCGACCAGGAACGCCCCCATCTTACCACCATCCGCACAATACAGCATGAGCCGCCGCCAATTCCTCGCTCCACAAAGGCGTCCCATTCGGAATGAGAGCATAGACCGCAGCGCATGCCAATCTCCCATCTCGCCAGCCGAACGCTGTTCGGTCCCATATGACGAATCCCCCCCACTGGCGCTATAATCACCCCTTATGCTTGAAGACATGTTTAAACTCGAAAAACAACCGTACGGTGACGCCGACGGTGAGTGGGACGAATTTGTGGCCCAACACCCGCAGGGCAGCCTGTTGCAGACCACGAAATGGGCCCAGCTCAAGAACCACTTTGGCTGGAGCTCCCACCGCGTCTGGCTGCGCCGGGACGGCCGGCTGGTCGCCGGCGCACAGGTGCTCTTCCGCTCTCGCTTGCTGGGCATGGCCCGCATCGCCTACATTCCCCACGGCCCACTCGTCGATTGGGACGACGAAGAACAGGTGCGCGTGCTGCTGCACCAGATTGACCTCGCCGCCTACGAACGCCGCGCCGGTCTGCTCAAAATGGAGCCCCTGGTGTGGCAAAAGGAGGAGGCGCCGCCCGAGGAGCGGGAGACCCGGCGACAGCGACCAGCACATTCTGGGTGGACGCCGTGGCAAGAGGAGATCGCTCGCCAGCAGTGGCTGGCGCTGTGCGAGCAACACGACTGCAATCCGCACACGGACACCATCCAGCCCCCCCGCACCCTACTCGTGGACCTGCGCCCCCCGGAAGAAGAGATCCTGCTGGCCATGAAGCAGAAGACGCGCTACAACATCCGCCTCGCCGGGCGCAAGGGCGTAGAGGTTCGCCAGGGCGCCGCCGAGGATATCCCCGTCTTCAACCGCCTCATGCAAATCACGGGCCAGCGCGACGAATTCGGCGTGCACGAGCCCAGCTACTACAAGACCGCCTTCGAGCTGTTCGCGCCCGAGCACGCCGCCATGTTCATCGCCGAATATGAGGAGCAACCGCTGGCGGCGATCATGGTCTTCGCCCTGGGTCACACCGCCGCCTACCTCTACGGCGCTTCCAGCAACGAAGAACGGCAGCGCATGCCCACCTACGCCGTGCAGTGGGCCGCCATGCGTTGGGCCAAGGAACGCGGCTGCACGTACTACGACCTGTGGGGCGTGCCCGATTACCCCAAAGAGGAGCTGGAAAAGCAGTTTCTGGAGCGCGGCGACGGCCTGTGGGGCGTCTACCGCTTCAAGCGCGGCTTCGGCGGCGAGCTACGCCGCACCGTGGGCGCCGCCGACCGCGTCTACAACAACCTGCTCTATCGCCTATACCGGTGGCGGCGGGGAGTTTAGAGGTTGCAGGTTGGCAGGTTGAGCGCTGCCTCCGGGCCACTTGCCCAATTACCAATTCCATGTTTCGATCAATCAGTTGCACTGACAACACGAACGAACCGGCATCTACTATGACAGAAGACGAGACACCGCGACAAAGACAGGGGGCGCTGCAGACCGCGACTGCCGCCTCCCTACCGCTCGACGACTCAATTATCGTTCAGGCGCAGGCACCGGCGCAGTCGTTTGGCCCGTTTCAAGCGATCACCGAGCCCGCCGTCTGGCGCCAGGCGCTGGGCCATCTGGGGCGTCCTCACCCGCTGCAAAGCTGGACGTGGGGCGATTTTAAATCGCGCTGGGGCTGGTCCATGCTGCCTCTGGTCATGGGCGACGGCGACGCACCCGAAGCCGCCGCGCTCGTCCTCAAACGCCAGGCCGCCGGGCTGCCCTTCTCCATCCTCTACGTGCCCAAAGGCCCTCTCTTTGACTACGCCAATCAGGCTCTGCGCGACCGCGTCCTGGACCAGTTGCAGGGGCTGGCGCGGCGCGAACGAGCCATCTTTATCAAAATCGACCCCGACGTGGAACTGAGCCGCGGCCCGCAGCCGGACGAGGAAACGTCCAACCCCGTAGGCCACGCCTGGGTCCAGGCGCTTAAGGCGCGCGACTGGCGCTTTTCCGACGACCAGATTCAATTTCGCAACACGGTGGAGCTGGATCTCTCGCCGTCCGAGGACGAGCTGCTGGCGGCGATGAAATCGAAAACGCGCTACAACATCCGCCTGGCAGGGCGCAAAGGCGTCGAGGTGCGCCGCGCCGCGCCCGACGACTTCCCCCTCATCGCCGATCTTTACGAGGAAACGGCCGACCGCAACGACTTCGCCATTCGCCCCCGCGACTACTATCTGGACGCCTGGCGCTCCTTCCACGACGCCGGCATGGCTCAGGCCCTGATCGCCGAATACGAAGGCCAGCCGCTGGGCGCCGTGATCGTCGTGGCCTCCGGCGGGCGCGCCATCTACATGTACGGCGCTTCCACCGAGGCCGAGCGCCAGCGTATGCCCAACTACCTGCTGCAGTGGGAAGCGATCCGCTGGGCCAAAGAGCGCGGCTGCCGCGTCTATGATTTCTGGGGCGCGCCCGACGAGTTCGTGGAAAGCGACAGCATGTGGGGCGTGTGGCGCTTCAAGTCCGGCTTCGGCGGCGACGTCGTGCGCCACATCGGCGCCTGGGACTACCCCGCCCGCCGCCTCTGGTACTGGCTCTACACCGTCCTCATGCCCCGCTACCTCAGCTTCCTCCGCTCCAGGGGGTGAGCGGTGGATTGGAGATCGGAGATTAGGGATCGGAGATTCGGGATCGGAGATTCGGGTTCGGAGATTGAAAATCGGCTTGGCCAAATCTCCAATCAACCAGTCTCCAATCTCCAGTCTCCAATCTCCCCACCCGTTGCCCATCTCCCGCTCCAAACGGTAAAATAAGCCCAAACAGGAGGACACCACATGACCAAAACCATCGTCATTCTGGAAGGAGATCAGACCGGGCAGGAACTACTCGAAGAAGCGCTGCGCGTCATCGACCCCACCGTCACCGGCTTTCCCGTCGATTTCGTGCGCTTCGACCTCAGCCTGGAGAAGCGGCGCGAGACGGACAACGGCGTGGTCTATGAAGCTGCGGAAGCCATGCGCCAGCAACGGCTGGCCCTGAAGGCCGCCACCATCACCCCCGAAGCCCGCGACGACGTGGGCAGCCCCAACGCCATCCTGCGCCAGGAAATCGACGCCGAAGTGATTTTGCGCATCGGCCGCCGCATTCCCGGCGTGCGCCCGGTGGGCGGCATCTTTGCCCCCATCAGCGTGGTGCGCATGGCTGTGGATGGCGCTTACGGCGCCAAGGAGTGGCGCGAGGGGCCGGATGACTCCGTTGAAGAACTGGCCTTCCGCACCGAACACATCAGCCGCCGCGTCTGTCGCCACGTGGCTCAGTTCGCCTTCCAGCATGCCCGGCGCAGCGGCGCCCGCGTCTTCGGCGGCCCCAAGTATACGGTCAGCCCCATTTACGAAGGCATGTTCAAAGAAGAGCTGGATCGCGCCGCGCAAGAGCACCCCGACGTGCGCTACGAACCGCAACTGATCGACGCCACTTTCGCCCTGCTGCTCTCCTCCAATGGCGATCCCCTGGTCATCCCCTGCCTCAACCGCGACGGCGACCTGCTCTCCGACCTCGTCCTGCGCCTCTTCGGCTCCATCGCCGGCTCCGAATCACAGGTCATCTCCATCGACGACGAAGGCAACGTCGATTGCGTCATGACCGAGGCGCCCCACGGCACCGCGCCTGCGCTGGAAGGGCGCAACGTGGCCAACCCCATGGCCATGATCCTCGCCGCCGGCGCCCTGTTCGGCCACATGCCAGAACAGGAGGCGCAGCGCATCAGCCGCGCCATCTACGAAGCCACGCTGGAAGCGGTCTACGAGGGCGTGCGCACCTCCGACCTCGGCGGCGGGGCTCACACCGACGAGTTCACCAACGACGTCATCCGCCGCCTCCGCGCCAAGCTGGAGGTGTGGCGGGCGTTGGCGTGACGGAGATTGGAGATTGGAGACTGGAGATCGGGGATTGAGTTTGCCGCGGATGCACGCTGATGGACGCAGATAAGGACAAAGATAATCGGGAGTCGTCTGCCCCGCGTGACAGCGCCTCAAGGAACCAATCCCCAATCAACCAATCCCCAATCTCTAATCAACTAATCTCCAATCCCCCATTTTCCATCCGCCCCGCCCGCGCCCGCGACATGTGGGCCCTCACCCGCATCACCTTTGCCAACATGACTGGCGTGGACCGCGAGCTGACGCTGCTGGCACGCACGCGCCTCACGCGCCTTTTCGGCCATTTGCTGGTACCCATCTACCTGCTGACCGCGGGGCGCGGCTTCAAGGCCGTGCGCGGCGAGCGCATCGTGGGCTGCGCTTTCCTGCACGTGCGCCAGCTCAGCGGTCTCGTCTTCAACGTCAACGTCAACCGCTCCGAACGGCGTCAGGGCATCGGGCGCGCGCTGATGCACCGGCTGGAAGAGGAAATTCAACGAGAAGGGCGTCGCTGGCTGGGTCTGCAGGTAGACAGCGACAACCACCCGGCCCAGGCGCTCTATCTGGGCCTGGGCTACCGGCCCTACAATCCCTACTTCCTGCGCAGCGCGGGGCGGGCCATCGTACACCAATCGTCGTTGCCCGGCGTCACCATCCGCCAGGTCTCGCGGCGCGTTGGCGGACGGCTCTTCGCGCAATACGCCGATCTGGAACGGCGCGAGGGGGATCAGTGGGCCGCCGCCGTCGTCAAGGCCGATTTCAACGAGGGCCCGCCGGCCAGCGGCGCCTTCTGGCGTTGCCACTTTGGCGCGCAGGAAATCGGCTGCGCCTGGCTCGGCGGCGGGCGCGAGCGGGCGGCGATGCTGCTCCTGCTGCAACCCCACTTCTGGGGCCGCCGCAGCACCACCGCGGCCCTGGTGCGCGCCCTGCTCCTGGAAGCGCCGGGCCAGCCGCAACAGGCAGACGTGCACTTCGGCAGCAGCGCCCACTACCGCGCCGCCGCCCCCATCCTGAAACCGTTCGGCTTCACCACACAGGAACAGGCCAGGAATTTGATGTTGAAGAGGGTGGAGGTTGGTTGATTGGAGATTGGTTGACTGGAGATTGGTTGATTGGAGATCGGAGACGGTAGTGAATCTCCAATCCCTAATCTCCAATCCCTAATCTCCGATCTCCAATCTCTCCCCTACAAAACCGGCCACAGACGGCGCAACACCACGCTGGCCATTGCCGCGAAGAGCACCACCGTCAGGTACACGTTGGAGGCGATGAACAGGCCGCGGGCGTTGCGGGGAGTCGGCTCCCGGATCAGCTTCACATTGCGCCACAGCATATCGGCCGTGGCGGCGAGCACGGGCAGCAAATAGACCAGGCCCAGCGCCGGGGAGGCTGCCAGCAGCAGCGCTGCCACACCCGTAGCGCCCGTATGCAGGAACACCCACCACGCCGCCTGGCGCAGCGTCGTGTGCACGGGCAGCATGGGCACCTCGGCCCGCCCGTAATCATTCTTGTATAAAATAGCCAGGCTCCAGAAGTGGGACGGCGTCCACAGGAAGACCAGCAGCGCCAGCGTAATCACCGCCGGATCCTGCCAGGCGCCGACGACCGCGCCGCCGCTCAGTACCGCCGCGCTGCCCGCGCCACCGCCGATGACGATGTTCAGCAACGTACGCGGTTTGAGCCACAGGGTGTAGACAACGACGTAAACGAAAGCGCCGGCCAGCAGCCAGAACGCCAGGGCCGGGTTAAACGGCGCCACCGCCAGCGACGGCGCCAGAATCAGCGCCAGGCTGATCAACACCACCAGCCGGGGCCGGCTGATCTGACCCGCGGGCAGCGGGCGCAACCGTGTGCGCCGCATCAACTCGTCCGAGCGGCGCTCGATATATTCGTTGAGCGCCGAGGAACCGGCGGCAGCCATGCCCCCCGTCAGCAGCAACAACAGCAGGTTGCCCACTCCGGGCCAGCCCTGCGCTCCCAGAAAAGCGCCGCCCACCGCCCCCAGCAACAGCAGGGCCACAATGCGCAGCTTGAACAAGACCACCAGCATCTGCAGGAATTCGCGCCAGGTGGCCTTGCTCGGCACAAGGGACGCGGGAATCGATTCCTGGTACGCCTTCTGCTCCGAGGTTTTTATTGACATATACTCTCCGCTTCCGGCCGCGGCCGGATCCGCGGAGAATTGTAGGTTGTCGTTCGCAACGTTTGCTGGCCTTTCATCAATAATGGATTTCTCGCCATTGTAACAACTTTCACGAGGCGCAACCAATGCGGAAGGCGGGGGAATGTTAGATCTGTATCTGATTTGTATCTGGGGGGAGACGGCAGCCGGCGGACCGCGGACGGCAGTGCACGTCGCAATCGTATCATTATGTCGCGTGTTATCCTGGAGGAAGGAGCTGCGGCAAGCGGCGCCGTTCTAGTGAAGCGACGGTTCCGCTGGGATTCTTCGCGTTGCTCAGAATGACTTGAGCGGCATGAAAAAGACGCAGCCAATGGTGTCAACGTGAGCGGGCCAACTGGCCCAGGGAAGGATCTCTACGGCGCTGCCAAAAACTCCAGCAGCGCCTCGTTAAACGGCGCCGGCTCCTCCTCCATGGGCAGGTGGCCCGCCGCCGGCAGCACAACCAGTTGCGAGCCGGGCAGCGCCTCGTGCAGCGCCTCTCCCGCCGGCAGCGGCACCCACGTGTCCTCAGCGCCCCAGATCAGCAACGTTGGCGCCTCTATGGCGGACAGCGGTTGCGGCAGCGCATTGTGCCCCGCGTCGCGCATGATAGCCAGCAGCGCCAGGTCCCAATCGCGCACCTGGCTCACATCGTGGTAACCGGCAACCATCTCCGGCGTCACCGAGGCCGGGTCGGCGACCGCCGAATTCAGGATCGCCCGCGCACGTCCTTCCGTGTAATACAGTCGCCCGCCGATGCGCATCCAGCGCCGCGCCGGGGCGAAATCGATCAGCGCGCCCAACAAACCGCCGCCGCGCGCCGGTTGGCCCTCTTGCACCACCGCGCCGTCCACCAGCGCCAAGCGCGCCACCCGCTGCGGGTAGCGTAGAGCCACGTGAGCCGCCACATTGCCGCCCATGCTGTGCCCCACCAACACAACCCGCTCCAGGCCCAGCTCATCCAGCACCGCCGCCACAAACTCTGCCTGCGCCGCGTGCGAATGGTCGGCCTCAAACTGTTTCTCTGATAGCCCAAATCCCCTCAGGTCCAGGGCTACGGCGTGATACCCGGCATCGGCCAGCGCGGGCAGCGTGTAGCGCCAGGAAAATGTAGAGCCGCCAAAGCCGTGAATCAGCACCACTGCGGGACCCGACGCCGGTCCCACTTCACGCACAAATGTCGTCGTCCCCGCCGCAGTGACCAAGCGACCCCCGTCTTGCGCCGCCTCCGCCGGCTCAACCCCCACCCCACCGGGCAACGGCAAAAGAAAGGGCAACACCAGCGCCACGAAAAGCAGCAGTACGACGGCAACAAACGCCGCCCGCTTCACAACCCCTTACCCATCAGCCAACCGCGAATCTCCAGTTAACCAATCTCCAATCTCTGATCTCTAATCCCCAATCACCCCTCCGGCGTCACCGTCGGCAGCGTATAGCCCTTCGGCGCTTCCTGCTCAAACGGCGGCGCGGGCGGGGGCGTGCTATCCGTGAAGATCACATTCTCAAAGCCCAGTCCCTGCAAAAAGCGGCGCATATACGCCTCGGCGTTCTCGTTGGCCCGCACCAGGATATCCGATTCCACCGCCGCCGCTTCCAGCTCGCTCTGCGCCGAGCGACGCACCTCCGTTTCCAGCTGCGGGTTGGCGCGGGTCAGAATACCCGTGTCGCGGTCCGCCACGTAGGACCGTTCGTTGTCCAGAATCACGTTAAAGATTTCGGCCTCCGGCAGGTGGATCATCACCGTCACCGGATCGACGACCACCACGTCCGACTCTTCCATCTTGCCCAGGTCCACGCCGGCGATCACCTCACCGTGGGCCACAAAGATCATCGTCTCGCCCAACGCGCCCCACAGCACGTCCTGGCCTCGCTCGGCGCGAATCAGCTTCTCCATACCGTAGGAAGCGGTTTCCAGGCGCGCCAGATCCTTCACCTCCTGCACGATAACCACCGGATCAGGCAGGATAACGGGCGTCGCCGGCACCGCCAGCCGCCGCACCAGGTCGCTAACCGGCGCGGTGGCATCTCGCGCCGTGTTCAGCGTCATGGCGATAGAAAAGACGGCAAAGGCGCTGGCGGCAAAGAATATGATTAAAAATAGATACAACAACTTGCGCATCGACAAACACTCCTCGAATCAATGCGATCAGGCCTCACGGGCCCCACTTTCGCAGCCTACACAGTTTACCCCGACACCGTTAACACTCTGTATAAACGGGAGTACGAAAATGCTGTGATCGGGCCGGTCTCCTGACCGTAGCCCGCATGGTGGCTCGGTGGGGACACCGGCCACAGCAACTCACAAACTTTTAGTGCTCCCGTATAAACCTGTACGTACAACACTATAAAACCGGTGCAGGCCCCCACGTTGCGTCCCTCCCATCATTCTCTCATCTGTGCCCCCCTTTTCGCCATTTGCCAGAGTAGAACCGCCCGGAGACAATGGACGTTATGATAGTCGCTACCTGCACCATCCAGCTCAGCCTGTTCGGCGTCAGCTCGCTCAAAGGCAAGCGTCGCATCCTGAAGTCGATCATGACGCGGTTGCCGCGGCAGTTCAACGTGGCTGTAGCCGAGGTGGACCACCAGGATGTGTGGCAATCGGCCGTCATCTGCCTGGCCACCGTGGGCAACGACGCCGGCCACCTGCACAGCGTGCTGGAAAAAGCCGTGGCCTGGATCGAAGACGCGCGCCCCGACGTGCCCATCGAAACCTACTCCATCGAGCTGCGCTAGGGCCATTTGCCGAAGTGGCCGGTCGGCCACCGCAGGCTGGCTGTAGGACGCGCGTCAGGAAAAGATGGCCCGATTGTGGTACAGTACCACCGTTCTGACAGGCGGCGCGCCCCTTCTCGCTGCAACCAGGGAGCGCCTACACTCGTAGAGAGAGTGATGCACGTTCGCAACCGATATTCCATCCTGCTCATCATACTCCCGGCCATCCTGCTGGCAGCTCTGCTGCTCAACAGCGGCCCGGCCCTGGCGCAGGACGGCGTCCAGAACGCCGCGGCGGCCCAGAGCGGGCTCAGCATAGACGTCGAGGTTGGCTTCGGCGGCGTCATCAAGGACGAGCAGTGGCTGCCCATTTATCTCACCGCGAGCAACGACGGGCCGGACGTCGAGGGACGGCTGCGCATTGTCGCCAGCCAGGGCATGGGCGCCGAAACTGTCTATCAGGCGCCGGTGAGCCTGCCCACTCGTTCCCTCAAACGCGTGCCCATCTACATCTATAGCGCCGGCTTTTCCAGCTCGCTGACGGCGGTCCTGGTCGACGAGCGGGGCAACGTGCTGGCCGAAGCAGAGGGCGAGATTGTGGACCGCGTCCGCGGCGACGGCCTGTTGTACGGCGTCGTGACCTCCGACCCCGCCGTGTGGACCTTCCTGGAACAGGTCAACGCCGGGCGCTCCGACGCCGCCGCAGCCCTGATGGACCTGAACGATTTGCCCGACAGCGGCGCAGCCTGGAGCGCCCTGGATGTTCTCATTTTCCACGAAATCGATAGCGGGCAGCTCAGCAGCCGGCAGCAGGCCGCGCTGCGCGGCTGGCTGAGCCAGGGCGGGCAGCTGGTGGTCACCGGCGGCGCCGGGTGACAGGCCACCACCGCGGGGCTGGATGAGCTGCTGCCCGTGGCCCCCGGCGGCGCGCGTTCCGTGGATGACCTGCCCACGCTGCGCAACCTGGGCGACGAGCCCTTCCGCGATGACGGCCCCTATCTGGTGACCACGTCCGAGCTGCGCAGCGGGCAGCTTGTGCTCTATGATGAAGAGCTGCCGCTGCTGGCAAAGCGGCAGTGGGGGCGCGGCGCGGTCTATTTCCTGGCCCTGGATCCCGCCCTGCCGCCGCTGCTCGATTGGCGCGGCAACGAGGCCCTGTGGTCGCAAATCGCCTCCGCCGCCCCGCGCCAGCCCCTCTGGGCGCTGGGGCCGCGCAACGGGTACAGCGCCGCCAGCGCCGTGAGCATGTTGCCCTCCCTTGCCCTGCCCTCTGCGGGCTGGCTATTCCTCTTTCTGCTCATCTACGTCGCCGTCGTGGGACCCGGCAATTACCTGGCGCTGAAAGCCATCGGTCGCCGCGAGCTGGCCTGGGTCACCATTCCCGCCACCATCCTCGTCTTCGCCGCCCTGGCCTATCTCACCGGCTTTCGCCTACGCGGCAGCGAGGTCATTTTCAACCAGATGTCAGTCGCTTTTGGCCACGTGGACGGCGACCAGATGCGCGCCAACAGCCTCCTGGGCATCTACTCCCCCCGTCGCGCCACCTACGACGTAAGCCTGCCCGACTCGGTGCTCGTGCGCCCCTTCGAGCGCAACTATGGCGCGATGGTCGGCAGCGGCAACCAGGCGGCGATCAGCCACGGCAGCCAGACGACGCTGGAGCGCGTGCGCGTAGATGTCAGCGGTATAGAAACGTACGTTGTCACCAGTTACCAGCCGCTGCCGCCCATCACCGGGCGCGCCGCGCTGAGCCTGGAGCGGTCGGACGCGCGCCTGGAGGTCACTATACAGAATAACAGCGAGGTAACGCTGGAAAACGCCGGCATCTTTTACGGCTCGTCCTTCGAACCGCTGGGCGACCTGAACGCCGGAGCCAGCGCCAGCGTCGATTGGCGGCTGACGTCGAATCAGGCGGCAGCCACAGCCGGGGCCACGACGGGCGTCGCCGCGCCCACCTATATCAACGCCCCGCCCTTCAACGCCCACTACGAGCAGTTGCTGGGCACCAGCCGCTATTATGAAGATCCCGAGGTCCGGCCCCGCTTACAGCTCCTGGAATCGATGCAAGCCTACGGCCCCGGCCCCGCCTCCCAGGCCGTCGTGCCGCGCGGCGCGGTGACGCTGGTGGGCTGGGCCGAGGAACCGCTTTTTGATGTGGCGCTGCTGGACAATGACGCGCCCGTGCAGCAAACGGCCACCACCCTCTATTTCCTGGAGCTGCCCGTAGAAAACATCGTGGCCCGCGGCGAAGATATCACCGTACCCCAGGCTCTCATGTCGCCTATGATCGTGGGCGACAGCGGCGTCTACGTCCCAGCGAACAACAATTTCCACCTGCCGCCGGGCTGGATTGAGATCGAGTACGAACCGTGGCCCGCGTTCCAGGACATGACCGTCACCTCCCTGGAAATATCGCTGCGCGGCAGCGGCGGCAGCAGCGCGCGCACCCCGGAAGTGCGCCTGTGGAATTGGGACGAGGAAACGTGGTCCGCCATCCCCCAGGCCGTCTGGGGCCGCATGGGCATCGGCGACTTCCAGCCCTTCATCGGGGAACAAAATCGCATCCGCATGCGTCTTGAAAACAACGGCACTGACGGAATCAGCATCAGAGAGGCGTGGCCGGTGTTGACGGGTGACTTAGGAGGATGATCGGAGAACTGGAGACTGGTTGACGGGAGATTGGTTGATTGGAGACTGGCGACCAAACCCTGATCTCCAATCTCCGATCTCCAATCTCCAATAACTTATGTCAAACATTATCGAAATCCAAAACCTGACCAAACGGTACAACGGCCTGACCGCGCTGGATGACCTGTCCTTGAGCGTGGAGGAAGGGGCTGTGGTGGGCTTTATCGGGCCCAACGGCGCGGGCAAGACGACCACGATGCGCATCCTGACCACGCTGCTGCAGCCCACCAGCGGTCGCGCCTGGGTCGCGGGCCACGAGGTGGCCACAGAGCCCCAGGCTGTGCGCCGCGTCATCGGCTACATGCCCGACTTCTTCGGCGTGTACGAGGACATGAAGGTCTGGGAGTATCTGGATTTCTTCGCCGCCTGTTACGACATGCCCGCCTCCGAGCGCGCGGGCATGATCGACGATCTGCTGGCCCTGGTGGACCTGGCGCACAAGAAAGACACCTTTGTGGACGAGCTGAGCCGCGGCATGAAACAGCGGCTGTGCCTGGCGCGTACCCTGACCCACGATCCCCAGGTGCTGATCCTGGACGAACCCGCCAGCGGCCTGGACCCGCGGGCGCGCATCGAAATGCGCGAGCTGCTGCGCGAATTGAAGCAGATGGGCAAGACCATCTTCTTCTCCTCGCACATCCTCTCCGAGGTGGCCGACATCTGCACCAGCATCGCCATCCTGGAAGCGGGCCAGCTCGTAGCTTACGGCGATATGGAGGAGATGAAGCGCCAGATCCGCGCCCACCGCCTGTTGCAGGTGCGCGTGCTGGGCGACCTGGAACCGCTGCAGGCATTCCTGCTGCAACGCGACGACGTCGCCTCCGCCCTCGCCGCCCCGGAGGCCGACCTGCCCCCGGGCGTCGTCCGTTTCGATTTCAGCGGCGACGACATCGCCCTCAGCACCCTCCTGCGCGAGATGGTCGACGCCGGCCTGCCCATCGTCTCCCTCAGCGAGGAAACGGGCGATTTGGAAGACGTGTTTTTGCACGCGACGAAGGGGATTGTGAGATGAATAGAGATTGGAGATTGGTTAACTGGAGATTGGTTGACTGGAGATTAAGGAGTGAGCTTCAATCGCCAATCTCTAATCTCCAATCTCTGATCTCCAATCTCCAAACCACGTGAAACGATATGACCACTGAAACCAGCCGCTTCCCGGCCTTCCGCCGGCTGTGGCAAAACCCGGTGACGATCAAAGAGCTGCGCAGCCGCATGCGCGGGCGGCGGGCGTACGTGGTGCTCACCACCTACCTCCTGTTAATGAGCCTCTTTATCAGCCTGGTGTACGTGCTCTACGCCGCGGCAGCCAGCGATCCCTTTGGACCCAACCCGCGCATGGCGGGCAAAACCGTTTTTGGCGCGGTGGTGGGCATCCAGGCCCTGCTGGTCATCTTCCTCGGCCCCACCTTCACCGCCGGGGCCATCAGCGGCGAAAAGGAACGGCAGACGTATAACCTGCTGCGCACCACGCTGCTGCCGGCGCACAGCCTGGTCGCGGGCAAACTGATTTCCGCGCTCAGTTACGTCTTCCTGCTCATCCTGGCCTCCGTGCCCATCCAGAGCATCGCCTTCTTGTTGGGCGGCGTCTCCCTTCTGGAGCTGGTGCTGGCGGAGCTGCTCATCGTCGTCTCCGCCGTGGCCTTCGCCCTCATCGGCCTCTTCTTCTCCAGCCTGGCGCGCTCCACCTTGATAGCCAGCGTCAGCACCTTCGCCGCGTCCCTGTTTCTCACCTTCGGGCTGCCGGCGATGGCCCTGGTCATTCTGCCCCTGGGCAGCGCCCTGTTCTTCGGCCCCGGCTCGTCCCCGGAGATGGAGGTGGCGCTTCTCTACACCGGCCTCAGCCTGGCCTCCACCAACCTGCCCGTCACCCTGGTGCTCAGCGACGTCTTCCTCGTCCAGGAAGACGCTCTGTTCTACTTCACGGAAACGATCCGCGGCTACACCGTCTATATCTTCTCGCCCTGGTACGTCTATCTTATCCTCTACAGCCTGCTCGCCATCATCCTCTACATCCTCACCGTGGGCCGGGTGCGCAAGATTCCGAGGAGGTGAGGGGTGGTATACTGGTGTATTGGTGTATTGTATTGGTTGATTGGAGATTGGAGATCAGAGATTGGGATTGTTACGGCGTATAGCTTGTGACCCTTGGTTGATAGGATGAACTCGGAGTTTTCTACGCTGGTTGCTTATTTGCGGCAGTGGAACCGCCGGCGGCGCTGGACGGAGGCGTTGCTGTGGCTGCCGCGCGGGGTGCTGGCGGGGTTGCTGCTGGCGCTGGTTGTGGCGGCGGCGGCGCGGCTGCGGCCCTTGCTGACCAACGAGGAGCTGCAGGTCGTGGCCCTGGCGTTGGGCGGGCTGGGGTTGCTGGCGGCGACCGTGGCCCTGCTCCTGCGCCGGCGCTCCCTGTTGCAGCAGGCGCGCTTCGCCGACCACCGCTTTGAGCTGCAGGAGCGGGCCTCAACCGCCGTGGAGATCGCGGAAGGCCGCCTGGAAGCGCCCCCGGCCCTGGCCCAACAGCAGCTGGCGGACACCGTCAGCGCCGCGCGCGGGGTGGACGCCCGCGCCGCCCTGCCCCTGACCGTGCGCCGGCCCGAGCTGGCGGCCCTGCTGCTGGTGGGGCTGTTGCTGGCCCTCGCCGCCTGGCTGCCCAACCCCCAGGCCGACATTCTGCGCGGACAGCGCGCCCTCGCCGCCGCCATTGAAGAGCAGGTGGAGGAAATCGAGGCGTTGATAGAGGAAATTGAGGAAAATCCCGACCTGAGCGAAGAGCAGCGAGAAGATCTACTGGAACCGCTAGAGTCCGCCCTGCAGGAGCTGCAGCAGGAAGCGCTGTCCCAGGAGGAAGCGGTCGCCGTATTGTCGGAGGCCGAGGCCGAGCTGCGCGATCTGAGCGCCAGCCGCCGCAACGAGGCCTTGCTCGACGAGCTGCAAAACGCCGGCGAGCCGCTGGCCCAGAACGCGGCGAGCCAATCGCTGGGCGACGCCCTGCAGAGCGGCAACCTGGCGCAGGCGGCACAGGCCGCGGCGGCGCTGGCCGACAACCTGCCCGCGCTGAGCGCCGACGAGCAGGCCGCGCTGGCCGAGAGCCTGGCCCAGGCCGCCGCCGCGCTGAGCGAAGTGGATCCGGAACTGGCGGCGCAACTGGCCCAGGCGGCGCAGGCGCTGCGCGAAGGAGACGCCGGCGCGGCCCAGCAGGCGCTGCGCGAAGCGGCGAGCACGCTGCAACATCGGGCCCAGGAACAGGCCGCCTCCAGCCAGGCGCAAGCCGCCGCCGGCCAGTTGGGCCAGGGGCGACAGGAACTGGCCCAGGGCGGCGACGGTCAGGGCCAGGGTGAGGGTCAGGGCGAAGGCGCCGGTCAGGGAGCGGGTGAAGGCGCCGGTTCCGGCCAGGGTCAGGGCCAGGGCAGCGGCGACGGCCAGGGTCAGGGCGCAGGCAGCGCCGGCGGCGGCGTCGGCGGCATCGGCGGCGAAACGGGCCACGCCGAGGAACTGTTCGTGCCCGACTTCGTCGACCTCAGCGGCGAGCCCGGCGAAGAGGTCCAACTGCCCGCAGAGTGCCTGGCCAACCCCGCCGACTGCGGCCCCATCCTCAACCAACGGCCCACCGCCTTCGGCGACGAACAAAGCCGCGTGCCCTACACCGAGGTCTACCGCGACTACCGCGACGCCGCCTACCAGGCCCTGGACGAAGAACCGATCCCCCTGGGCCTCAAAGGCGCCGTGCGTGATTATTTTTCGGGACTTGAACCGGAGTAAAAATTAATCGCCACGAATTACACAAATGACACGAATTAAATAGAGAAAAAATTCGTCCAATTCGTGAAATTTGTGGCAAAAAACCAATAAACCAATACACCAAAAACCCATGACCACAACAACCACCGAATTCACCGCCGAACAGTTCCGTGACACCGCCGCAGCCATCGAGGCTGAGGTGGGCAAGGTCATCGTCGGGCAGCGGCCCGTGGTGCGCCATGTGTTGATCGCCATTCTCGCCGGCGGGCATGCCCTGCTGGAAGGGGTGCCGGGGCTGGGCAAGACGATGCTCATCCGTACCCTGGGCCAGGCGCTAAGCCTGGAATTTAGCCGCATCCAGTTCACGCCGGATCTGATGCCCGCCGATATCACGGGCACGGACATCATGGAGGAGTCGGCCGAGGGGCAGCGCGTGTTCCGCTTCCAGCGCGGCCCTGTCTTCGCCAACCTGGTGCTGGCCGACGAAGTGAACCGCGCCACGCCCAAGACGCAGTCGGCCCTGCTGGAAGCGATGCAGGAAAAGACGGTCACCGTGGCCAACGAAACCTATCACCTGCCCGCGCCTTTCTTCGTGCTGGCCACGCAGAACCCGCTGGAGATGGAAGGCACCTACCCCCTGCCGGAAGCGCAGCTAGACCGTTTCCTGTTCAAAGTCAACGTGCCCTTCCCCTCCGCCGGCGACCTCAGCGAAATCGTGGCGCGCACCACGGGCCAGGACGTGCCCGTGGCCGAGCCGGCGGCCGACGGCGCGCGCATCATCGCCATGCAACAGCTGGCGCGCCAGGTGCCCGTCCCGCAGCACGTGACCGACTACGTCAGCCGCCTTGTCGTCGCCACCCACCCCCAGGACAGCCCCGCGCCCCTCGTGCGCGACTACGTGCGCTACGGCGCCAGCCCTCGCGCCGCCCAGGCCCTCATCCTCGGCGCCAAAATCACAGCCCTCCTCGCCGGTCGCTACAACGTCAGCTTCGACGACGTCGCCGCCGTAACCCCCGCCGCCCTCCGCCACCGCCTGATCCTCAACTTCGAGGGACAGGCGGAAGGGGTGGCGATGGATGCGGTGATTGGGGATTTGTTGGAGCATGTGGAGAGGGGGGATGGGGATTAGAGATTGGAGATTGAGGGATGGCGTCTTCACTGGATGATTTGCGGGTTTTGAAGCAGGCGGA
Source organism: Candidatus Sulfomarinibacteraceae bacterium (assembly GCA_035464315.1). Classification (GTDB taxonomy): domain Bacteria; phylum Chloroflexota; class Anaerolineae; order Promineifilales; family Promineifilaceae; genus JAAYYY01. The sequence goes on along the minus strand of DATHSI010000296.1, from coordinate 3,411 downwards.
AGGTATTGCCGACGAGGTTTGGAAGCTGACGCTTACCTGGGACGACTATGCGCGGCGGGTTGTGGGTGAGCAGGTAGCGCGCGCAGCAGACTCTGTGGGTGCAAATATTGCCGAAGCCTTTGGTCGATATCACTACGGGGAAAAACTGAAGTTTCTCTACTATGCTCGAGGCAGCCTTTATGAGACCAAATACTGGCTAAATCGTGCGCTGGCCCGCCAGCTTATCGATCCACAGGCTGCTAACGCCTACGCCCATCAATTAGAACAACTCGCCCGCCGCCTCAATGCCTTCGTTCGCAGCATCAAAGACCAGAGAAAACAACCAACCACAGATAACACAACCGCCGAGCCGCTTCCAACATACAGCACTAACAACACGGTATTATTCACCGATGCCGATCTCGCATCGCTCCTGAACATCCGTGCTTCAGGCCAATCTCCAATCTCTAATCCCCAATCTCCACTCCACCGAGAATGATTTTCGATCAGGCTACCTTATCCAAACTAGAACAACTGACCCTCATCGCCGACCAGGTCCGCGTGGGCATCATGAAAGGCGACCGGCGCAGCCGCAAGCGGGGCAGCTCCGTGGAGTTCGCCGATTACCGCAACTACACCCGCGGCGACGATCTGCGGCGGCTGGACTGGAACGTCTTCGCCCGCCTGGAGCGCCCCTTTATCAAGCTACTGGAGGAAGAAGAAGACCTCGCCGTGCACCTGCTGCTGGACGCCAGCGCCAGCATGGACTGGCCCGAGGAAGCCGGGCCCGACGACGGCGAGGAGACCCCGCACAAGCTGACCTATGCCCTGCGCCTGGCGGGAGCCCTGGGACACGTGGCCCTCGCCGGCGGCGACCAGCTCAACGCCACCCTGCTGGGCGGGCGCGGCGACGGGATGCGGCGCTGGGGCCCCTTCCGCGGCGCCCAGAACAGCCTGCGCCTTTTCCAATTCCTGGAAACGGCCGCGGCTGCCGGCGTCACCAACCTCAACGTCTCCCTGCAGGAGTACGCCCTGCGCGGCGGGCGGCCCGGCCTGCTCTTTCTGATCAGCGACATGCTCAGCCCCGCCGGCTACCGCCAGGGCCTCAGCGCCCTGCAGGCGCGCGGCTACGAGATCGGCCTGCTGCACGTGCTGAGCCCCGACGAGCTGCAGCCCCCGCTCGCCGGCGACCTGCGCCTGGTTGACGTGGAAACCGGCGCCGAGGCTGAAATCACCCTGGACGGCGCCACCCTGGACGACTACCAACAGCGACTGGCGGAGTGGCAGGGCGAGCTGGCCGGCTTCTGCGCCGGGCGCGGCATCCACTACATCCCCATCGACACCGGGGTGCCCTGGGACCGCCTCGTGCTCCGGACCCTACGCGCCCAGGGCCTGCTGAAGTAGGAATTTTGCCCCCTGTTCCTGAGCCGCCCCTAAGTTACCCTGTCCATAACCCGCGCCATGGCCCATAATAACGGATGGTTGCAAGTTACAGGTTTTAAGGTTGCAGGTTCAACTCCCAACCGATTAACCTGCAACCAGCAACCTGCAAACCTGCAACCAGCAACCTGCAAACCTGTCAACCAGCAACCTGACACCATGTCCCTGATCGCCCCCCTCGCCCTCCTGCTCGGCCTCCTCGCCGGGCCCATCATATTGCTGTACATGCTGCGCCTGCGGCGGCGGCGGGTGCTGGTCAGCAGCACCATGTTATGGCAGAAGCTGATGCGCGACCGGGAGGCGAACGCGCCGTGGCAACGGCTGCGGCGCAATTTGCTGCTCATTCTGCAGCTGTTGATCCTCGCCGCGCTGGTGCTGGCCCTGGCGCGCCCCTTCCTGCCCACGCCCTCCGTCGTCAGCGGCAGCGTCGTCGTGGTCCTTGACGGCTCCCCCTCTATGCGCGCCACCGACGTAGAGCCCAGCCGCTTTGAATCAGCCAAAGCAGAAGTTGGCGGATGGATCGACAACCTGGGCGGCGACGACCGCATGACCCTCATCCTCGCCGGGCGCACGCCCACCGTGCTGGCCTCCTCCAGCAACGACCGCGCGCTGCTGCGCCAGGCGCTGGAGGCGGCGCAGCCCGAGCGCGCCCCGGCCAACTGGCCCGCCGCCATCGCCCTTGCCGGCGGCGCGGCGCAGGGATTCAGCGAGGCCCGCGTGGTCATCGTCTCCGACGGCGGCCTGCCCCAGGATCTGCCGCCGCTGCCCGCCGAAACCGTCTACGTGCCCATCGGCGAGAGCGCCGAGAATCTGGCCCTGGCGGCGCTGGCGACCCGCGCCACCGAAGGCGGGCCGCAACTGTTCGCCCGCGTCAGCAACAGCGGCGCGCAGGATCAGGAGGCGCTGCTGAGCATCGACGTCAACGGCGCGCTGTTCGATTCGCGCCGCGTGCAGGTGGCGGCGGGCCAGACGCGCAGCCTGACCTGGGATCTGCCCGCAGACGTGCAGACCGTCGCCGCGCGGCTGGGCGACCAGACAGAAGATTACCTGGCGCTCGACGACCGCGCCTGGGCCGTGCACCAGGGCGGCGCCAGCAACCGCGTCCTGATCGTCAGCGAGGGCAACCGCTTTCTGGAGCAGGCCCTGAACGTACTGCCCGGCCTCACCGTGTTCCGCGCCCCGGCCGATCAGCCGCTGCCCGAAGACCCCTTCGACCTCTACGTCTTCGACAGCGCCCCCTTGCCCGACCCCCTGCCCGACGGCGCGCTGCTGGTGATCAACCCCCTGGCCCAGGGAGAAGAGGCCGGCGCCGCACACATTCCCTTCAGCGTCACCGGCGTCTTTTCCAACACCACCGTCACTCGCCTGGCCGACAGCCCGCTACTACAATTCGTAGAGTGGCGCGGCGTCAACCTGCAACGGGCCAAATCTGTCTCAGCGCCGTGGGCCCAGACCATCATCGAGGCCGAAGGCGGGCCGCTGTTGTTGGCCGGCGAGCAGAGCGGGCGGCGCGTGGCGCTGCTCACGTTCGCTCTGCGCGATTCCGACCTGCCCCTGCGCATTGCATTTCCTGTACTAATGGCTAACATTACAGACTGGCTCAGCCCGGGACGGGCTTTCGACGCGCCCCAGAGCCTGCAGCCGGGCCAGCCGCTGGCCATTTCCCCCGGAACCGGCGCTTCCGCCGTTCTGGTAGAAAAACCTGATGGCCAGCTGTGGACCGGCCCTGTGACCGGAGAGGGCGCGCTGCTTTTCGACGAAACCACCGAGCTGGGCCTGTACCACGTCCGCCTGCGCGACGCCGGCGGCGACCGCGATGCCGGCAGCTTCGCCGTGAACCTGTTCGCGCCCGGAGAGTCGGCCATCGCGCCCGCGGCGACGCTGCAACTGGGGCAAGAGACGGTGGGCGCACCCGGCGACGGCGACGTGGGCCGCCGCGAGTTGTGGGCGTGGCTGGCTGCCGCGGCCTTTCTGCTGCTTCTGCTGGAGTGG
>DATHSI010000295.1:0-16759 GCA_035464315.1 Candidatus Sulfomarinibacteraceae bacterium | reverse complement strand
GGCGCTCCAGGACCTCGGCGAGGTGGTAGCCATGACCGGTGACGGCGTGAACGACGCGCCGGCGCTAAAGAAGGCAGATATTGGCGTGGCCATGGGAATTACGGGCACCGATGTGTCTAAGGAAGCGGCGGACATGGTCCTCCTGGACGACAACTTCGCCACGATTGTTTCCGCGGTGGAAGAAGGCCGGGTCATTTTCGATAACATCCGCAAGTTCATCCGCTACACGCTTTCCAGTAACACAGGCGAGCTGTGGGTCATGCTGGTTGCGCCCTTCTTTGGCATGCCCCTTCCGCTGCTTCCACTGCAAATTCTGTGGATCAACCTGGTGACAGATGGGTTGCCGGGCCTGGCTCTGGCCATCGAGCAGCCGGAGCGGGGAATCATGGAGCGTAAGCCGTTCCGGCCTGATGAGAGCATCTTCAGCCGCGGTCTCGGATGGCAAATCATCTGGGTAGGTATACTAATGGGCATTGTGTCGCTGGGAGTTGGTTACTTCTCCTGGCTGCAAGATCCAGATGGGCGCTGGCGGACGATGGTATTCACGACACTGACCCTGGCGCAGATGGGGAATGCCCTGGCGTTGCGTTCGAACCGTGACTCATTGTTCACCATAGGTTTGTTTTCCAACAAGGCTATGTTGGGCGCGGTTTTGCTGACGTTCGTTCTGCAACTGGCGCTGATTTACGTGCCGTTCTTGCAAGGTTTCTTCGATACGAGGGCGCTCAGCGGGCCGGAGTTGCTCATTTCCCTTGCGGCCAGTTCGGTTGTATTTATCGCTGTTGAATTGGACAAGTGGCGCCGGCGTCGCAGCGCAGCCTGAATGGCATTGAATTTGGCGTAGAGGGTAAGGAGAAGGACGTCTATCGCGGGTAGCGGGCCTGCCCACGATAGACGTCCCTCATAGCGGGGTCGAAGGGAACGGGGGGTCGCCAGAACACAAAAAGACGATGCACAGCACCGCCTCTTGTGTCGACTCTATGTGGTTTCAGATGGGAGAAAATGGCAGACGTTCTTGTCTGTAGGGTTGAATCAGGCCTTATCCTGTCATGTGTTCGTTAATGTAATTAACGGCTTCCCCAACTGTGGTAATTTTCTGTGCTTCTTCATCGGATATCTCGCCTTCGAACTCCTCTTCAAAGGCCATAATTAGCTCAACCAGATCGAGGGAATCGGCTTCCAGATCTTCGCGGAAGCGAGCGTCAAGTGAGACTTCGTTCTCGTCAACGCCCAACAACTCCACGATGATATCTCTAACGCGTTCCTCCGTATTGTTCATGGTTGTGAACCCTCCTTTCTAAATAGTTAACGCACAATGTCTGGCGCGCAATGATTGGCGCTTGATGTTTGGCGCACAATAAGCGCAATTTTAGGAGCTATAGTCACTTTGTCAAGTTACCCTGCCGCCTTATGAAACACGCTGGCAGGCCTTAAGTTACGGTTTTGCTTTCTATGGTGGCCCGCTCCCTTTCACGCGACGCGTGCTCTTCAGGGAAACCATTTTCCTGGAGCCAGATAGTAAGGGCGAGCATCAGAAAGAAGGCGAAGGCCAGATCCACCAGGAAAAAGCTGTGATCGACGAGGCCATGAGCCAGCATCTGAGCCAGGGCGCCGGCCAAGCCCACCGTCACCGGTCGCCACGCGCTGCGAACTGTGGCGAGCAATCGGGGCAGCCGGCGCGCCAGCGCCCAGATCAGCCAGCTTCCGGTGACCAGGCCGAACAGGCCCAGCCGAGTGGCGAAATCAAGCACGATATTGTGCGGGTGGTTGAGATCCGGTTCGGCCCACGCCGCGTCCAGGATGTAGCGACTGCGGTAGGCATACAGGAAATTGTCCAGGCCCACACCGAAAAATGGGTGCTCGGCGACCATGGTGACGCTGGCGCGCCACAGGTTCAGGCGAGCGATGCTGGTCGCGCCCTGCACGCTCAGCCGGCCGGACAGCGCCGGATGATTCAGGGCAACGAGCAGGCCGCCAATAAGTAGGAGGGCGCCGGCCCCGATCCAGGGCCACACTGCCTGCTGCCGGCTCCGCAACCACAGAAGCAGCACGATGACAAAGGCTGCCGGCAGCCCGAGAAAAAGCGCGCCTTTGCTAAGTGTGAGGGCGATGGCCAGTCCCATGGGCAGTAGCGCGACACCATAGAATAGGCGTCGTCGCGGCGTTTCATTCCCCCCCAGCAGCATAGCCAGCAGAAGCGGAACCTGGCGCCCCAGATAGAGCGCGACGTTATTGGGCGAACCGTAGATCGAATGCAAGCGGCCCAGCCCACCGTCAACGGTAATGACGTTCTGCCCGGTGGCAAACGTGACCAGCCCATAGAGGGCCACCACCAGCCCGCCCAGGACAAAGGCGTCCAGAATGAACCACATTTCGCGCCTGGTGGGACGCAGGGCGCGCACGAGAAAGTAGAAAAGAGCCGGTTCAACGATTACCACGCGCCACTCATTCTCGGCAACATCCAGTCGCTCCGTGAAGAGCAGCGAGAGTGTTGCCACACCCACGAAGACGAGCACAGCAAGATCTGCGCTCGAAAGCGCCTCGCGCACGCTGGAAACGGCGCGCTCCAGTTGTCGCTGGCTGGCCTGAAGGCGAGTTACGCTTTCCTCGCGCGCGCCGGCCCGGACACGGCCGGTGAAGCGCGTCAAGAAGGCTGCACCGGCCGCAGCGGCTGTGACCAGAACGAAGACCTCCACCGGTGAGAAGCGATAGCCCAGCATGGGTTTGGGAACGACGTAAAAAGGAAAAGTGAAGGCCACCAGCGCCAGACCCCACGCCGGGCGTGCGTAGACGAGCAGGAAGAGAATGGCAAGCGCGCCGAGATAGAGAAAGAAAAAGGGCGTAGCGTAGTAGAGAGAGGCAAAGGTGGCAGTGGCAGCAAGCTGGCTGACGTCGCCTAATCGCCGGTAGACGCCTGCAGCCTGCTCGCCCCATGTGAGCCAACCGGTGAGGGCCACGAGCGCGGCTGCCGCCACGGTAAGAGCCAACTGTGTCTGTTGGCCGGCAGTGGTGTACAGGCGGCGCAGCGTGCGGCCTGCCGCGCCCCAGTCCGCGCGCCGTCCCGTGCTTAAGGCCAGGATTGTGAAGAAGCTGCCCATCAGCAGCAGGGCCAGCATGGTGAGGCGGTAAGTGGTTGCCGGCGGCTGGTAGCCCACGGAATAACCGTTGAGGGCCCACTGGTCCCAGCCACGGTACGCCGTGATCGTCATCGTATGCTCACCGGGGCTGAGGTCGCGCACGACGAGTTCAGTGGTAAGGAAATCGTCGTTCTCCGTGGGCGACGTTAATACCAGCGCCGCGCCCTCTCCGTCGTCTGGCAATGCGTTGGCCCGTTCTCCGTCGACGGTGACGTAAAGCCGCGCGCGGTAATTGGCGCGCCGGATGCGCAGCCCGGCGTCGGTGCCCCAGAAGCGCAGGATGGCGCGGTCGCCGCTTTCGCTGATATCGGCGCCATAGGCGGGGGAGAAGCGCCAGCCGCCGTCGTAACTCTGGCCCGCTCCGTCTGCGCGCGCCAGATGAAAGCCGGGATAAGCAACCTCCATTACGCCGGTATGGCCGGCCAGCGCCGTCTGCAGCGACCGTCCGGACACACTGAAGCCCCAGCGGGCGTCATCCGCAGGCGCAGCCGGCTCCCAGTTCTCCAGGAACATGTAGCCCATCCAGGGCCATTCGCGGCGCGCGCGTTCCAGGGCCGCCAGCGTGTAATCTACCTGCGTTTGTTGGTCAACCTGTCCCCAGATAGATGGCGCGCCCTCCCAGGTCACGGGCAGGCTGTTCCAGCCCCAGTTTCCTGCAAATAGCGCTTTATGCTCGTCTCCGTGACGATGCATCACTTCGCGCAACAGGATGGCGCGGCTGAAGTTGAGTGTGTCGAGATCTACGACGCGGTCGTCGGGGCCGCTGTAGAAACCGTATGGCTTGGCGGCGACAACGTCGAAGGCTACGCCTGCGCCGGCGCTGTAGAGCATGTCTAGAAACAAGGGATCGGCCAGGTTGTCGGGACCTGTTTCTGTGGTTGGCGCCAGCGGCGCAGCGACGATGACGGCGTCGGCGTCGGCGTTGCGGATTTCTTCTGCGGCGGCTGACAACAGAGCGCCATATTCGTAGGCGTTGACCGGTTCGTTGCCCCAGTGGCTGCTCAGATTGGGCTCATCCCACACCATGTAATAGCGAACTTGCTCCCCATACCGACGGGCGAACTCTCCGGCCCAACGGGCAAACTGTTGAGGGTTATCCGGCGGGGCAAAGTTGCGCGCCGGATTGCCATCCAGCAGAGGGACCACCTGCAGGCCATGCCTTTCGGCGACGCGCATTATGCGGGTGCTCTGTTCCCAATCGAAGTCGTCCTCGTGGTAGAAGGATTGTTTGATGGCCTCGACGTTGGCGTCCGCAATCTGCGCCAGCGTCTGATCGAGCGCATCTGCTTCATATTGTTCCAGGGCCACATTGATGCCCAGCTTTACTCCGCCGTGGGCGATCGGCGGCGGAAGCCCGCCTTCTATGCCGCGGGTTTCGAAATTGCGGCGGCGCTGGACGGCGCCCATGGCGACGAACGCCAGAAAGGCCAGCGCCAGGAAAAGCAGGGGAAGTAGCGGGCGGTGACGGCGGTTGGATCTCATAGGCAGACATGGTAGCGGCGGCATGGCAGAGGTGCAACGACGCTCTGCCCACGAGTGGGGCACTGCCCATCTACGGTGTGGGCACTACTCCTCAGGCGTTTGCTCGCCGCTGATCGGTTCCGCAGTGGGCGCTGGTGTGATTGCCGGCTGGGTGGTCGGCGTGACTTCTTCCTCAATTGCTGCTCCATAAGGCGCCCATGTGGGTCGTGAGACGACGGTATCGTCCTGGTTGATGCGGTGCGCTTCCTGCTGTGCCAGGTCAAAGAGGTAGAGAGCATCGCCAAAGACAAAGGCGAGTTCCCGTCCGTCAGGACTCCAGGCCATGAATTGGCCCTCCAGAGGAAAACGGCTGATCTCACCCGGTGGCGGATAGACCTGGCGGCGGTTGCTGCCATCCTGTTCCATAAGCCAGAGGTAGTAGGGACTACGCAGCCCGTCCAGGGGATTGCTGGCCTGCAGGTAGGCGATCTCGCTTTGCCCGCTTGCGCTGCCATCGGCTGCGACTTGCGGCGGAGACCAGTGCGGGTGGCTCCACATGCCCGCTTGGGTTACGAAGGGCAGCACGACGCCTGTTTCCACGTCCGCTACGTGAATGTCGAATTCCATCGCTTCTTCAGTTGCGCCGCCGTGGCTGCTAAAGGCCAGATAGCGCCCTTCCGGGCCCCAAGTGAGCGTGGGAACCCACACCCAGTCGGAGCGCGTGTTGTATTCGGTGAAGGTGTAGAGCTGCACACGACGCTCATCCACGCTGGGCGGCTGCAAGTTGATATAGCCCACCTCATCGGCGTAGGCATAGGCGATGGCGCTGCCGTCGGGAGACCAGTCGAAATTGCCGCCCCACCACCCATAGGTCGCGGGGTAAGCTTCCACAATGCGTTGGGGATTGAAAGGGAAATCCTCGTTGTCGAAGATGGTTGCAATCCATAGATCGTTGTTGGCTTCCCAGCCCGGCGGCTGGTTGACTGAGTTCCCTGTGGTATAGGCAATCTGTAGCGAGGCTGACCGCGCCGGATTCCAACCGGCCCACAAAACATTCTCCACGCCTAGTGAGCGAGGGGCGGCGCCGGGATCGGTGCTGATCAGCCACAGTTCGTTGTTAAAGCTGCCGGTGTCACTGACCGCGCGCGTATACAGCAGATGGCTGCCCGTCGGCGACAGGGCAAACACCCGCCCATCCAGTTGTCCACCAACTTCGAGCTGTTGGGGAAAGGCGGTGGAACCCCGCAGGAGGACGGCGCTGCCGCCACTGCGAAAGGCGATCATACCTTCGAACGATTGCGCGCCCGGAGTAGAGCCTACGCCGATCATGACGATTTCATCCTGAGGCTCTTCAAGCACCGTTACCTGAGTGCGCTGGCGCTCTACCTGAACCCCATCATGATACACTGTGCGCACAGTAATTTCCTGCCGCCCATTGCGACCGCCCTGAATGATGCGCGGCGCTTCGCCGGCGTCCATCGTTTCGCTGCGGACAATCCTGCGGTCGAACGGCAAACTCTCCTCGATGACCTCGATCTCTTCTTGAATACGCACGACAGAGACGGCCATGCCATCGGTGAGCACCGTAAACGGAGGGGGCGAGACCTGGTCTTCGGGGATTACGTCGACGCCTGCTTCTTCCAGAAGCTGCCGTACATTCGCCGCTTCCGTCGTCAAGTTATACGTTTCGCCATCTACAGTGAGCGAAACCTGCAGCGGCTGCTGCGGGGGGGAGGCCACCGATTCGGTCGTACACCCAGACAGAAACAGGGCTCCCACCAGAATCAGCGCCAGCAGAGCGCCCGGCAAGGGGTGGCGGCGGAGCTGTTTGTAAACCTCCGTTTTCAGATTGCGGTGATTTCCCATAAACACCAGATATAGTCAGGACTTGCGTTGTAAATCAGGCCTCATCCCACAGTTTGCGGATCCCAGGCGCCAATGATTCTGCGACCTGGCGTTGTAGGTCCGCATCGATCAATTGCTTGAGCCCGCCAAATACGGCGACAATCGGGTAGTATGCAAAGTCGGCATCTGTATTGCCACTGCGGCGGGCGGACATTTTTTGGAACTCCTCGCGGCTGAGGTTCTCGTTTCGAAAGTGGAGCAGCCAGAAGACGCGGGTCAGTGAGTTGGCCAACTCGTCAGGTAGCGCGCGAGCCAGCGCCTTCTTAGCGCCGCGATCGAGGTTCAGACCCAGCGTTTTCAAGATACCATCACTCCAACGCCTGGCGTGCGCTTCCGTGCGCAGTTTGCCTGCCTGTTGAACATGTTGGTAATATTCGTTGAGTTTGCGGTTGTCTGCCATTCCTTCTCCAATAAATGGGTGAGCGAAAATTTAAATATCCCTGCGAACGTTGACGTTATGACATAAACTGTTATACTACTTCGTCTTGGGTTTACCAAGTGATTAGCCACGCCTGCAAATAGAAATTTTCGGGCCGCGTTGCGCTTCTGGCGCCGTTGACGAGCGGTTCTGCCAGTGGGTCCGGCAAAGTGGTCCCGGCTAGAAACCAGTTACAGAGGATTAAGTATATGGCTGAGCGAGTAACATTTGAAGCGCAACCGCGTTCAATATTTGGAAAGAAAGCGAAAGAATTGCGGCGCCAGGGTCTTATTCCGGCAGTAGTCTACGGGCAGAGCGAGCCTCTGCACATTCAGATAGATCGCCTTCCGCTGCGCCGGGCACTGCGCCAGGCCAGCTCCAACGAGCTGATCGACATTCGGATCGAAGATAAGTCGGTGACCGTATTGGCGCGCGAAATCCAGCAGCATCCCACCAGGGGCGATTTGATTCACGTCGATTTTTACGAAGTGAACATGGCCGAAACGATTACGGCCGAAGTGCCGCTGGTGCTCATTGGCGAGGCCGATGCCGAGCTGCGCACGATGGGTCAGGTGACTCAGCTGCTACATAGCATCGAGGTTGAGTGTCTGCCGGGTAACCTGGTATCGGAGATTGAGGTCGATATTAGCGGCATCGATAGCCCAGACGACGTCATTTACGCGTCTGAGGTGGAATTGTCGGAAGGTATGACTCTGATTACTGATCCGGAAGCGGCCGTTACCAGCTTCGATTACTTCCGCGAAGAAGAAGAAGAGGAAGAAGAGGAAGACTTGCTGTTCGCCCCCGCTGCCGACGAGGTTGAGGTTATCGGACGCGGTGCGGAGGATGAAGAGGAAGAAGAGTTCGAGGAAGAAGAAGAGCTCTAGCATCCCTTCACAGTTCCTCAGTGGCTGGAGTGTAAAAAGGGCCGGAAATTGCTGCCGGCCTTTTTTTATACCTCCATCCTTCCACGAATGTTAGGGCAGGACGGATGAAACGGTGGCATTCTCTCTTGCTGCTATTGATTGTGCTGCTGGCTGCGGCGCTACGCCTGACCGGCCCTGACTGGGATCAATACGAGCACTTTCATCCTGACGAGCGCTACATCACCTGGGTAGCCACGACGATTGAAGCGCCCGAAGAGTGGGCGAGCGCTTTTTCCCCCCACGGATCCACGTTTAATCCTTTCTACTGGCCGGCAAACGCCAGCAGCCAGGGCGTCGGCGTGTTGCAGGACGAGCAGCGCAATTTTGCTTATGGGCATCTCCCCCTCTATCTGGGGGTAGCCGGAACCAGACTCGTGGAGCAGGTTCCTCCGTCTGTGACCCAGGCCCTGCCCCAACGGTGGCTTCTGACCAGAGATATATTGAATGGTGCGGGGCATATCGAGTTCCGTCACCTGACAGCCGTGGCGCGAGCACTCACCGCTTTGGTCGATATGCTGACGGTCGTCTTTGTTTTTCTCATCGGCAGGCATCTCTACGGGACGCCGGTGGGTCTGCTTGCCGGCGGGCTGCTGGCAGTCAACGTCATGCACGTACAACTCGCGCATTTCTTCACCGTCGATCCCTACCTGACGTTCTTCACCGTTCTCGCTCTTTATGCGCTGGTTCGAAGCGCCGGCCGCGTTGGCCGGCTGTGGCCGTCGCTGACGCTGGCAGCGTTGGCCATCGGCCTGGCCATTGGCTCCAAGTTCACCGCCGTTATGCTCTTTGTGCCCCTGGCCGTTGTCCTGGTGTTGCACAAAGGGTTGGACCGCGCCCAGGCGGCGCGCCGCATGCTGGCTGCGATTTTGTTGTCGTTTTTCGTCTTTGCTCTGACCAATCCCTTCGCTTTGCTGGATTGGACTTGCCAGGTGGTGACCCCATCAGTAGAACTAGGCCCCTTAACGATTCCGGCGGTCGACTGGCGTTCTTGCTACCTGGATAACGTTCTGAGCCAGAGCAGTATGGTTCGCGGGGGAGATGCTTTTCCCTTTACCCGGCAGTATGCGGACACCCTGCCCTATCTCTACCCAGTGGTCATGCAGTTGCGGTGGGGTATGGGACCCTTGTTGGGCCTGGCTGCCTTTACCGGGTTTGGTTGGGCCGTCGGGCGGGCCGCGACGCACATGCCTGCCTTGCGCCGCCGGCTGGGTCGGACGCTGGCAGAAGCGCCGCGGGCCACCGACGCAGAGCTGGTTCTGCTGGCCTGGACAGTACCGTATTTTCTAGTCACGGGCAGCTTCTATGTGAAATTCATGCGCTATATGCAGCCCCTCACGCCGTTTCTGATGATTTATGCCGCCGCTCTGCTCCTGGCCATCCGGCCGCGGGCCCTTCGTTACGGGGCGGCTGGCGCGGTCGCGCTGGCAGCCCTTGTTTACGCTGTCGCCTTTGTCAGTATGTATCAGACCCCACACCCCTGGATCTCGGCATCGCAATGGATATTTCGTAATGTGCAGCCGGGCGCGCTTTTGCTGCACGAAAAGTGGGACGATCCATTGCCCAGTAGCCTTGAAGTCGATGGCGTGAGGCGCCGTCGTCAGGAGTACCGGCAGGAGGAGGTGGATTGGCTGCGCGGCGCGGGTCCGGCTGATGATCTTTCAAAACTTCGGACCAATCTGACCCTGTTGTCAGAAGCGGATTACATGGTGCTGTCCTCCAATCGCGGTTATGGCGTGCTGCCGCGCTTGCCACAGCTTTACCCCAATTCACACCAATACCACCAGTTGCTGCTATCCGGTCGGCTAGGTTTTGACGTTGTTTTTGTTACAGGGCGCGGCCCACACCTGGGTCCCTTAGAGATCTGGCCTGATCGTTTTGCCGCACCGGGCCTGAAGCCGCCGCCGCTGGTTGCGTCCTATCTGGCCCAGGCGCCGCGTGTCACATTGGGCCCGGCTGATGAGAGTTTCACTGTGTACGATCAGCCGTTGCCGATTATACTCAGAAACACGGAACGCCTGACAGCGGAGGAGATGCTGGAGCGCTTTGTCGTTGCGCCATGATCTCTATCCGCTTCTGGACATGAACTGAGGAGAGGAACCATTAACAGACGCTATCTCTTTTTCACGGTATTTGCCGGCGGCATGACCACCCTGGCCGTCGAATTTACGACCAGCCGTATGTTGCAGACTGTCTACGGCACGTCAAACATCGTGTGGGCCAACGTCATCGGCCTGGTACTACTGTTTCTGACCATGGGGTACTTCCTTGGCGGTTGGCTGGCCGATCGCTATCCATCAGCACGGCTTTTCTATTGGCTCGTGACACTGGGGGGGTTCAGCAGCGTCTTTTTTCTGCTGCTGACGAGTGTGCTGTTGAAAAGCGCAGCGGCGGCGCTGGCTGCGGTGAATGTGGGCGCCGTCCTCAGTTCGCTTATCGGCGTCGTACTGGCGCTGGCGGTGCCGGTGACGCTGCTGGGCTGTGTGTCCCCGTTCGCCATCCGTCTCGGGGTGCGTGACGTTCAGGAGGCCGGTCGCATCAGCGGTCGCGTCTACGCCGTGTCTACCTGGGGGAGCCTGTTGGGTACCTATCTACCGGTACTGATTGTCATTCCCCTTGCCGGCTCCCGGCTGACCGCCGTGCTCTTTGGCAGCCTGTTGTTGCTGGTCGGCCTCGGTGGATTGTGGCAGGTGAGCAGGCGCGGCGCCGCTGTTGCCCTGCTGCTGGCCCTGGTGTTGGCGCCGGCCACGTTGTGGTGGGGGCAGGGGAACATTAAGGCTTACCCGGGCCAGATTTACGAGGCGGAATCGGCTTACAACTATATCCAGGTCGTGCGGCGGGACGATTGCAACTATCTTTTGCTCAATGAAGGCCAGGCTTACCACTCCTACTATTGCGACGGCGGACGCGTGCCGAGGATCTCTGTGTGGAGCATAATGATGGCCGCGCCTTACTTTAACGACCCTGAAACGGAGCCAACCGTGGAAAAGATGGCCGTCATCGGACTTGCTGCAGGTACCATTCCCAAACAGTTTACGCGCGTTTTCGGCCCGGTGCCCGTGGATGGTATCGAACTAGACCCGTCCATCATCGAGGTGGGGCGCAGCCACTTCGCCATGAATGAGCCTAACATCAATGCCATCGCCGGTGACGGACGCTATGAGCTAAATCGCCTGAGCGGCGGCTACGATGTCGTCACTATTGACGCCTACAAAGTACCTTACATCCCCTGGCACCTGACGACGCAGGATTTTTTCATGGAAGTGCGCCAGCAATTGACGGATGAGGGCGTGGTGGCTATCAATGTCGGGCGCGCGCCCAACGACCGCCGCCTGGTGGAGGCAATGACGGCTACCCTCAAGACCGTGTTTCCCTCAGTCCACGCCATTGACGTGCCCGGTTCTTTCAATACGATCTTGGTTGCTACCATACAACCCACATCTGTAGACAATCTGCGGCGCAATCTGGACCAGCTTCCAGCGCAAAGTGATTCATTGTTATCAGATGTTCTGCGCACTGCGGAGGCCAACCTGGTGCCGGCGACGGCGTCTGACGTGGTCTTCACCGACGAACGCGCGCCGGTGGAGAGTATCGTAGATTCGTTGGTTATCAGGTATTTATTGCAGGAAGGACCGGCGGGCTTGCCCGGTCTGGGGAGTTGAGATGCTGTGAGTCGCAGGCAATTGCGGAGGCGCCACGCCGCAGCGCGGCGTTCCCAGAGCAAATGACTCGCATGCCATAAGTAACGAAGGAGGCGATTTTGAACAGGACTCTCGCCAACGGTATCCGCTGGCTAATCGTGCTGACCATGCCCTTTTTTCTGGGTTTTCTGACTATACGGCTGTTCGTAGCCGGGGCGCATTACTACGTCGTCTATGAGTACGGCAAAGATGATTTTCCTGCCGATCTGGCAGGTGTGCCGGAGTTCACCCGCCAGCAACTGGGACTGCAACCGCTGACGCAGGGGGAGCGAGAGGAGCTGGCAATGGTCGCTGTGGATTATCTGCAGCGACGCGAGCCGGCCGAGGAGGTGATCTACCTTCTGGAGGAACAACGCCTACCCGGCAGCGGACAACCGCTCTACAACGATGATGAACTCAGCCACATGGTGGATGTGAAGCATGTGACGGATGCCATTGGCCGGTTGACCTGGCTGGCAGCCGTTATCGTCCTGGGCGGCCTGGGGCTCTTGTTGTGGCGCCCTGAGACGCGGTCGCTGGCCTTTACGGCCATTATGCAGGGAGGGGTGAGTACGACTGTTATTCTCCTGTTCATCGCGCTGTTCATAATTCTGGCCTGGAGCATCTTCTTCGTGCAGTTCCACGAGCTGCTGTTCCCGCCCGGCACGTGGACCTTTGCCTACAGCGACTCGCTGATTCGCCTCTTTCCGGAGAAGTTCTGGTTTGACTTCGGCGTGCTGCTCAGCCTGACGGCCCTGGGACTTGGCATCGTCACCGGTGTTGCCGGTTATCTGCTGCGGCGCGTCATTGCCGGCGTTCCCTGATTCTCAGTCCAGCGTAATTTCCACAAAACTGGTGCGATAGGGATAGACCCAGGTCTCTGTCGTGTACCTCTCGTCACCGGCGCGGACGACGACCTGATAGTAGCCAGCGACGACATCGTCGATGGCGAAATTTTCATTCCAGACATCATCGGCATTGACGCTGTTGCCCGTATAGGTCGTGGTGCCATAGTAAGGTGAGGCGCCGTCAATACGGTTTAATGAGACAGGCGCGCCCTCTACGACGTCGCCATTGGGCCAGGTGACGCGCCCCGCCACAGTGCCGTTACCGGGGAAGGGGTAGAGCCATAAGAGAGGATTACGTGTGGCATCGTAGCTGTTGGAGCCAACCCGCACTTCGAAATGCATGTGCGGCCCATCGGCGACGCCGGTGGCTCCGGAAAGGCCCAGCACTTGTTGGGAGGCCACAGCGCTGCCCTCGCTGACCAGCACTTCGTTCAGGTGCCCATAAAGCGTATAGACGGGCTGGCCATTGTACTGGAAATCGTGTTCGATGATTACCAGATTGCCGTAGAAGTCAGTATGCGGGCCATAGGCGATTTCCCTATCATTGCCGGCGACGATCACGGTGCCACTGTTCGCTGCCAGGATCTCGCTACTATAGGGTACGTTGAACTCTACGCCATGGTGCGGGCGTAGCTGGCCGCCGCGCGTTCCAGCATAGGGATAATGCTTGTCAGTCCACACGATGCCCCCGGCAGCGACAGGGCGCTGCAGCCAGTAATGGTCGTTGTCCGAGGTCTCGGGCTGCGCCGGTGGCGTGAAGGTGGGTTCCGGGGTTGCTTGCGCTTCGCCGTCGTCTGCTGGTTGGTCCGGCTCAGAATTCTCGGTGGGAGCGGCGTCTTCGACTTCGACTGTGACTGTGTCGTTGGCAGCGGGTTCAGGCTCTCCGCTGACCGCCTCCGCCGTATCCTCCTTGTGCAGCGGGGCGAACGAAGGTAGGTTAGTCGGAGTGACATCTACCGCGTTGACGAGCGGAGGACTGGCCTGGGTTGCGGTGGGCGAGGGCTTTGCCGGCGTCTGATGGACGGTAGCCGTTTCCGATGTGGGCTGGCAAGCCGCAAGCGACAGCCACCCCAGCAGTAGCAACGCCAGAGCCGTGATTCTTCGATTCATCAAATATCCTCATCCGCTCGCTGGTGCGCCAGACATGTGTTGCGTTGCAGCGTTGTCTGCAACGCTTAGAAGCCTCCTCGCTCGGTGGCAATTTCCATCAACTGATCGACCAGGGCGGTCGTTTCTGATAGCAGTGATGATAGCTCGTTGCGCCAACCCTCGGCTCGTTCTTGATCCTGCAGCTGGCTGGCATTGACGCGTACGTTCAACGCCGCTGCCTCGGCCGCAGCGCGGGCCATAATACCACCGGCGGCGGCATCTGTCACGGCGTTGGCGTTGCCCAGGCGGGCAACGTCGCGCGCCAGTTCCGCCACAGCCCGGCTGCGGCGCGCTACTTCTAACGGTACCTCTCCGGCGTGGATGGTTGCTTCTTCAATGGCCTGGCGGCGTTCCTCGTCGGAGAGGTCCGAGGCGCGATAGGCGGCCATAACGTCGTCAAACGCTTTGGCGTCTTCGGTAATAGCCTGTGTCAGCGCCGCACGCTGTTCGCCTGCTGCCTCTAATAGTTCCTGAACCTGCGATTCTACGCCGGCGTATTTTTTGCGGCCCACAGTCAGGCCGGCCATCATCTGCGCCAGCGCCGCGCCCAGCGCCCCAGCCAGGGCAGCAACGGATCCTCCGCCGGGCGTGGGTGCGTTGCCGGCAACCGCGTCTAGAAAGGCATGGGGCACGCTGGCTGCACGCGGATCTTCCTGCTGCGCCTGAGCGACGCGGTATTCCAGAATTTGTTCGTCCTCTACGTCGTCCAGCTGTAGGTACCATTTGGCCGCATCCATCAGTGCTTTTTGAGGGGCCAGGCCGATCAGTTCGGATTTGGTGACGGCAAGGCCCCGTCGCGCAGCTTCCCGTTTCACAAGCTCCTGCACGCGCGGAAGCGGCGTCTTCTCAAAATTGAGCAGATTCATGCTTACCTGGGCCTGTCCTTCCACGGTGAAGCCCAGCGCCTGTACGTTCTGCAGTCCACCGCTGCTGGCGCGAACGGCGCGTGCGATATCGTTGGCCTTATCGACGTCAGAGGTGTTCAGGTAAAGATTATAGGCGATGAGGAAGGGGCGCGCGCCTATCACGGTGGCTCCCCAGGAATGCGCTTCGGCAGGTCCATAATCCGGTTCTCGCTGTGGCTCGCGGCCAATTTCATCGCGCCACTTTTCATACTGCCCCTTGCGTATGTTGCTCAGTTTCTCGCGCTCAGGGCGCGTCGCCGCCTCGCCATACAGGTAGACCGTGATGCCCAGCTCCTCCCCGACCCGTTGGCCGAGACGATGAGCCAGCTGCACACAATCTTCCATGGTGGCGTTGCGCACGGGAACAAAGGGAACGACGTCGGTGGCCCCGATACGCGGATGTTCTCCCTCGTGTTCGTCCAGGTTGATCAACTCGGCTGCTTTGGCGATAGCCCGAAAGGCGGCCTCCTCCACGGCGCCGGCGTCACCCACAAAGGTGACCACCGTGCGATTGTGGTCGGCGTCGGCGCTGACGTCGAGCACATTGATACCTGACACGCTGCGGATAGCGTCGGCAATGGCCGTGTATACCTCGGGCCGCCGCCCGTCGCTAAAGTTTGGTACACACTCGATGATTTGTTGCATCTGGTTTCACCCCTATGTCGTTTATCGTTCCCGTCCACGTGGGCCAATTGTAATTCAAGCCGGGCCCAGGCTCAATTTATCACGATCGCTGCTGCAGACAATGCCTTCGGCGTTATTGGCGTAGCGCCCAATGCGGAACGGGTCCTGGTAACGGTTCTTGGAGATGAGGGCAGCGGGACGTTCGAAGATGTGATCGCCGGCATCGTCCACGCCGCGAACGTGGACGCCGATCTGATCAATATGAGTCTGGGCGCCACGCTGATCAAGAGTGGTGATCCGGGCGCGAACGATCCGTATACCGCGCGCGAAGCCAATGAGTTGTAGTCTTTACAATGGGGGTCACTGCCGGTTTCGATTGTAGAGCGCCTTCCACTGTCTCCTCCATAAGAAAAGCAAAGCGGCACCGAGAACTCTCGATGCCGCTTTGCTGTCCACTTCTGCGCTGCCGACCCCCTGTCGGCTTATCCGCACCTCTCTGTGATTTCAGGAAACGCGGGGGTGATTCCACGCCGGCTGCTGCGTTTGTGACGCGTTTATCCCCCGTACTCGTCCAGAACCCAGTTGAGGAAGTCCTGGGCAGCCGGGATATCGGTGCGGAAGTTAAAGTCGTTGCCGACGCAGTTGCCGTTCTTCGCCCAGCCAAAGGACGTCACGGAGACGACGACATTTGTATCGCCGAAGAATGTAGGGCCACCGCTATCGCCATAGCAGGTACCACCGCCGATGCCCGGGTTGTTGGAGAATTTGGCGCTCTGCGAGCCGTTGATCCAGCTTTGGACCTCCAGCAGGGCCACGTCGCCCTTATACCGGGCGTACTCGTCCATCTCGAAAGGCCGCAGCGTGCCCTGGAGGCCATAGCCTACTGATTCGAAGTTCAGCCGGTCCCGACCGCGCAGCTCCTCGAGGAAGCCGATTGAGGGAAGCGTCCCAAAGCCATTGGATGGATAGTAGGGTTCGGCCAGAATCACGACGCCGACGTCGTAGGTCTGTGGAAACTCGGCGAAGTCGGCGTATTGAGGATGCGGTATAACGGTTTCGGTCGCCATCCACTCGGCATCGAACCACTCCTGCAGGCTGCCATAGTCAGAGATACCGCTGAGGGCGTCTTCCTCGAAGCGCACATAGGTGACCTCGTTGATGTTGCCGCCGCCCTCAACGCAGTGACCGGCGGTGAGCATGACGCGGGGCGCGATCATGGTGCCGCTGCAGCTAAAGTAGCCCACACCATTCTGGACGAACAGAAGGGTTCCGACGTTGGGGTGCTCGCCGTTATCCGGCTCACCCCAGGTGATGGCGCTGGCGGTGGTGACAACCGCCAGGCTCATGATAATTACCAGCAGAAGCGTGATCAATTTTCTGTTCATGGTTACTGCCTCCAAAACTAGAAGTTAGATTTGTGAAAGTTTTTGTCCAGCTACGTACAGCAATCCGGACGACAAGAGGCTCGCCTGGTTGGGGTGAGGCTTTTTGGACCCGCGCATTATAGATGAGTATGGGTGCCAGGACAACTATTACCCCGAGAAAGAGGCGGGTGGACATCCGGATAGTGATAC
Source organism: Candidatus Sulfomarinibacteraceae bacterium (assembly GCA_035464315.1). Taxonomy (GTDB): domain Bacteria; phylum Chloroflexota; class Anaerolineae; order Promineifilales; family Promineifilaceae; genus JAAYYY01. Next base: position 135 of record DATHSI010000295.1, on the reverse strand, counting down.
GAGAGCCGATAGCAGTAAGGAAAGTTTGAGATCGGCCAATCTGATCGAAATTAGCCGCGCATTGACCAGCCAGGTCGCCTGCTTCGACTGATGCCTGAAAAGGCTTTAGCCTGACTGTCTGGGGAGAGGCCTGTC
>DATHSI010000294.1:0-3291 GCA_035464315.1 Candidatus Sulfomarinibacteraceae bacterium | reverse complement strand
AACTTAACCATAACCCACAACAATCCAGGAGAGTAATATGTCAGCCCATAGAATCGTGGGAGCGATTCTACTATTCATTGCACTGCTCGGCGGAGGCGCGATCTTAGGCGTCGGATTAACACAGGGGCAGGAGCCGGATACCCCTGACCAATCCGCCGCGGCCCTGGGCAGCGGTTTCACCTACCAGGGGGAGCTTACCAGCGAGGGCGCGCCGATAAACAACACCTGTGATATCACCGCCAGGCTCTACGATGCCGCCAGCGGCGGCAACCAGGTGGGCAGCGCCCAGACGGTGAGCAATGTCACCGTCAGCGACGGGCGGTTCACCGTCCTGCTCAACGACGCGGGCCAATTCGGGCGTAACGCCTTTAACGGCGACGCTCGCTGGCTAGACATCTCCGTGCAGTGCGACGGCGACGCCAGCGCCACCCACCTGGGCCGTCAGGCGCTGACCGCTACGCCTTATGCCACCTTCGCCGCCTACGCGCTGCACACCGAGGGCTCGCCCTACGCCAACGTCGTCGTCGTGGCCCACAGCGGCGGCGACTTCGACACCATCCAGGCCGCCCTGAACAGCATCACAGACGCCTCCGACCAAAATCGCTACCTCGTTTGGGTCGCCCCGGCGTCTATTAAGATCAGGTGACCATGAAGGAGTACGTCGATATCCAGGGCGCCGACCAGGGATTGAACGAGGGTAACTCCTCGCCCCTCGTCAGGAACAGCGACATCGCCGCCACCGGCGGGTCAAACCACAACGTCGGATACGCATCTCACCTGGGCGCCTCCCTCATCTACAACTCCCGGATTCAGGGCGATACCCTCAGCGTCGAGGAACGGAGCACCAACGACGGCCAGGTACAGATCGCCCACAGCCAGCTCGACGGGGAACGAGTGTCCTTGAACTTAATCTGCGTTTACAGCTACGACGAAAATTATGACGAGGTCGACGGCATGTGCTCCCCCACCCTCCCATAAAGGAAACCAAGCCGGCTTCAACCCGCTGGGCGACGATTGCCAGACCCCGTAGCCGCCGTTTCTTACCGCGCTCAGTGGACGCCACTATCACGATCTAGCGGAAAGGGCGGCAGATGGGTTCGTACCGTCTGCCGCCCTTTAGCTGCCGTCCGCGGGCATTGTGCGCGATATGGAAATCGCGGCTACGCCGGCTGCGGCTCCCGCTCCCTGCGGAACACAATCTCGCCGTCCACGACATCCACCACCACCGTGTCGCCGTCCACGAAATCGCCTTCCAGGATGGCCATCGCCAGCGGGTCCGCCACCAGCCGTTGCAGCGTGCGCTTCAGGGGGCGCGCGCCGTAGGCCGGATTGTAGCCCGTATCCGCGACCAGCGCCTTGGCCTCGTCCGTCAGGCGCAGGTCGATGTCTCGCTCCGCCAGCATCTGCTTCAGGTTCCGCGCCTGGATCTCCACGATTTGCGTCAGATCCTCCCGCGTCAGCGCGTTGAAGGTGATGATGTCGTCGACGCGGTTCAGGAATTCCGGACGGAAGTGCTGGCGCAACGCCTCCAGCGCCTTCTCCTCGTCGTAATCCCGGCCCTGCAGGAACTGGCTGCCGATGTTGCTGGTCATGATCACCACCGTGTTGCGGAAGTTGACCGTGCGGCCCTGGGCGTCCGTCAGCCGCCCGTCGTCCAGCAACTGCAGCAAGACGTTGAAGATCTCCGTGTGCGCCTTCTCGATCTCGTCAAAGAGCACCACGCTGTACGGGCGGCGGCGCACCGGCTCCGACAGCTGCCCGCCTTCGCCGTAGCCCACGTAGCCCGGAGGCGCGCCAATCAGGCGGCTCACCGTGTGCCGCTCCTGGTACTCGCTCATGTCGATGCGCACCATGGCATCCTCGTCGTCAAACAAGAACTCCGCCAACGCTTTGGCCAGCTCCGTCTTGCCCACGCCCGTGGGGCCCAGAAAGATAAACGAGCCAATCGGCCGCCGCCGGTCTTGCAGCCCGGCCCGCGCGCGGCGGATGGCGTTGGACACAGCCATAATCGCCTCATCCTGCCCGATCACGCGGCGATGCAGCCGCTCCTCCATGCGCAGCAGCTTCTGCACCTCGCCTTCCATCAACTTGCTGACGGGAATGCCCGTCCAGCTGGAAACCACGTGCGCGATCTCCTCGCCATCCACTTCCTCTTTCAACAAGGCGTCCGGCCCCTGCAGCTCCGCCAGCCGCGCCTCCTGCCGGTTCAACTGCTGCTCCAGCTCCGACAGCGTACCGTAGCGCAGGCGGGCGGCCTCTTCCAGGTTGGCGTCGCGCTCCGCGCGCTCGATCTGGATGCGCACGTCGTCCATCTGCTCCTTCACCGACCGGATCTCGTCGATGGCCGACTTCTCCGTCTCCCAACGGGCGCGCAGGGCGTTGGCCTCCTCGCGCAGCTCGGCGATCTCCTGCTCGATATTCTCCAGCCGCTCGCGCGAAGCCTCGTCCCGCTCCTGCTTCAGCGATTCGCGCTCAATCTCCAGCTGCAACACCTGGCGGTCCACGCGGTCCAGCTGCGGCGGCTTGCTGTCGATGGACATCTTCACCCGGCTGGCGGCCTCGTCAATCAGGTCAATCGCCGCGTCCGGCAACTGCCGCTCCGTCAGATAACGGTGCGCCAGCGTCGAGGCGGCAATCACCGCGCTGTCCGTAATGCGCACGCCGTGGTGTACCTCATAGCGCTCCTTCAGCCCGCGCAAAATGGAAATGGTATCCTCCACCGAGGGCTCATCCACGAACACCGGCTGGAACCGGCGCTCCAGCGCCGCGTCCTTCTCAATATGCTGCCGGTACTCGTTCAGCGTGGTCGCGCCGATCATGTGCAGCTCGCCGCGGGCCAACATCGGCTTCAGCATATTGCTGGCGTCCATGGCCCCTTCCGCCGCGCCTGCACCGACCATGGTGTGCAGCTCGTCGATAAACAGCACAATGCGGCCCTCGCTCTCCCCGATCTCCTTGAGCACCGCCTTCAGCCGCTCCTCGAACTCGCCGCGGAACTTGGCCCCGGCGACCAGGCTGCTCAAGTCCAGCTGGATCAGGTCCTTGTCCTTCATGCCCTCGGGCACGTCGCCGCTGACGATGCGCTGCGCCAGCCCTTCCACGATGGCCGTCTTGCCCACGCCGGCTTCGCCGATGAGCACCGGGTTGTTCTTGGTGCGCCGGCTCAGCACCTGGATCACGCGGCGGATTTCCTCATCGCGCCCAATCACGGGATCCAGCTTGCCCAGGCGCGCCAGCTGCGTCAAATCCCGCCCGTACTTCTGCAGCGACTCATAGGTCGCTTCCGGGGTC
>DATHSI010000293.1:0-3488 GCA_035464315.1 Candidatus Sulfomarinibacteraceae bacterium | reverse complement strand
GGGGGACTGGGTTGCAGGTTGCAGGTTGGGTGGTTGCAGGTTTGGATCATATTCGTCGGTGGTTTCGTCGTGGAGGTAGGCGAGCTGTTGGTGAGGCGTGTAGACAGGATCGGGGGGCACGTCGAGCTCGACCTGACCGCGCGCGTCCAGGCGACCGGTGCGGGCGCGGCTTTCGCGAGCGCAGATCCACAGGAAGCTCTGGATATCGATCATGTCCCGCGGCCCGAATTCTTTGAGCTGGTCCAGCAGGGCGTGGGCCGTGTCCCGCAGCAGGCGGTAGACGTCGCCGGAGGGGTAGGTGGTGTAGCGCGGGCCGTGCCCTAGGAATTTGAGCAGCCAGCGCGCCACCTGCGGCTTGACGAAAAGCTCCTCCTGCGGGTGGGTCAGGAACAGGAAGTAGGTGGGGAAGGTCCACTTGTTGGGCAGGCCGTTTGCCAGCGCGTACTGGGCGAAGGTTTGCAGGCGGTCGGGTGCGGGTCTGGGGCCGTAGAGCAGCTTCTGCATCTGCAGGCCGAACTCCGCCGGGTCCAGGTTGGCGTCGTAGAGGATGGCCAGGTCGCCCTGGCGTGGCACGCGGTTGAAGAGCAGGTTGTTGTCGCGGCCCAGCCGTTCCAGGCGCTCAGTCAGGTCGTCATGTTGCCATTCGGTGACCAAACGTTGTACTTCTTCCCGCGACAGGAGTTCCTGCGCTTTGGCCGCGCTCTCCTGCTTGTACTCGATTTCGTCGGCCACGAAGGGCGGGTGGTCGAAGCCGTCCCAGTGGGGATAGCGCAGGCGGATCAGATCCAGGAGGTCGTCAAGTTGCCAGGTGGTGAACATGGTTTTGTGGAGATTGGAGATCAGAGATTGGCAGTGGCGTGGTTGGAAAGGTGGATGATTACTCTGAGCGTATTTTATGTGGTTGCGAGGATGGGGTCAATGGCGGCTGGAGGCGCTTAAATCACATCCGTTTCTTTCGACCGTTCTGGCTGGCGAAGGCGCGTTCGCCTGCCGACGGTGACGGTCATGGTAAGGCACAAAAATTGGATGTCGTGATAGTGTCGGAAAGTGCGCATGGCGCTCGTTAATCATACTAGAAGCCCTGAACGACCGGCGTCAGAACTGCCTGTCAGACGGAACTATGGTAATTGTATTAGAAAGTGTAATCGAATTTATTGCAATGCACCCCTCACCTCGTTTACACTAGCAGTAATCCACATCGCGCTCCAGCACGGTTTGCCTTGAAAACCCCATTCTCTCATTGTGCCCGGTAAGTCGGCTCTTCAACACGCTTCGAAAAAGATAAACACGCGTATCATCTATATCTCGTTCTTCATTCAGAGTGAGAACCGCAGGGGACGCAGGATGGGCGAGGCACCAACATCTGACAAAGTGGTTCAAGGAACTCAGGCCGACGAGACCAGACCGTTATCAGAGCTTATGGACCTCCTGGCGTCGGGTCATTATGGCGAGGCCGTGGCGCTGCTGGAAGATGTGGAGGAGCCGCCGGATTCCGAAGAGGACCCGGCTCTATCCACGATGCTACTAGCGGTGCGCCAGATGTGCCTGGCGGGCGACAATTATCAGACGGAGGCTGAGCTTCACCGCAAGGCGTACCATGCGGCGACGGTGCGCGAGCAGCAGTTGCGCCAGCAGTTGCAGTCGCTATTGGCCCTGGTCGCCGCGCGAATTCGGATTGGAGGTGGGGAGAGCGAAGACGAACTGCGCGAACGGCGAGAAATTCCGAGCATATTGAAACGCCTGCAGGGATTGCTGGGCTTTAATCAGCAAGCGCCTGCGGAAGCCACGGGCAGCGGTGCGCCGGATGCCGCCATCCAGGAAGCGGCGCCGCCGCCACCTCCAGATCCCGCGCCTGCAGAGGCGGCGACCGTTGAAGAGCGTCCCAAAAAGGAAGCCGATCCTGAAGAGCCCACGCTTGCCGTTTACTGCCTGGGCAGCCTGCGCGTCTACGACAACGGGCGCCTGGTGGACGAGTGGACGGGAAACAAGTCCAAGACGCTGTTCAAGTACCTGGTGCTGCACCGCGAGCGGCCGGTGCACCGCGACGTGCTCATCGATATGCTGTGGCGCGACGAAGATCCGGAGGCGGCGCGGCGCAACCTGTATCAGGCCGTCTACATGCTGCGCCAGGCGCTGCAGCCCAGCCACCCCGATTTCCAATATATTCTCTGCGAAAACAGTTGCTACCTGTTCAACCCTGAGCTGGATTTGTGGGTTGATTACGAGGCGTTTCTCAAGCATTATCAGGCCGGCCAGCGGCTGGAGCGGGAAAATCGGTTGCCCGCTGCCATTCTGCAGTATGAGGCGGCGGAAAACCTGTACGAAGGGGAGTTCCTGGCTCCAGACCTATATGAAGAGTGGACCCTGATGCTGCGCGAGCGGTTGAAGCACGCCTATCTAGACTTGTTGGACCGCATCAGCCGCTTCTACTGGTCGCAGAACCAGTACTCGCTGTGCATCGCCTACTGCCAGAAGATCCTGTTGGCTGACCGTTGCCGCGAGGATGCCCACCGCCGCCTGATGATGGCCTACATGCGCCAGGGCCACCGCCACCTGGCGCTGCGCCAGTATCATCTTTGTGTGGAGGCGTTGAAGCAGGAACTGGACACAGATCCGATGCCCGAAACCAGGGAACTGTATGAGGAGATTAAGCGGAACCGGACGCCGTAACTCTGAGTAGGGCCCGGGAGGCCGTTCTGGCTCTGCCATCCCATTCTCAACGATCATTGTCTACCAGTTTGAGTTGGGTTTGAGATTCGTTTGAGATGGGATCTTATTTGTCCCGGGCTCAAATGAAAAACTCCTGTTATTTGGGCGCTGTCTGAAATGAAATTGAGTTGGGGCTGGTAAGTTGTTTTCGTAGCCGGTCTCGAGACGGCCAAAATCAGTGATGGTTATGGGAGATTTCCTATGACTCAGACAACAGCAAGGAGATTTTAAATGTCAGCACACACGCAGTTTGAACCAGATGTTCCCGGGACTTTTGAAGGGCTTGCAACAGTCGACGTGGTGGAGCCGGGAGGCGCTCCAGCAGCTATCATCGACACCGATGACGCTTTTACAATCGAAGTGCACTGGGAGACGAAAGGCTGGGTCCCTCCCCTGTTTGATGGCCTGGCAGACACTGTTGAATGGCAGGTCACCGCTTACCTCGAAGCGCTCGGGAGCGGAGCCGACATGACTCTTGGGACCGAAAGCGCTAAGTTTAATGCCGGTGCCGCACCCGCAGCCGATCAGCGCGATTACGACGTTTCGATTGCGGTGGCTGGCAGCACTGTTCCGGCCGGCGCCTATCGGCTGATCACGGTGATTCTCGGCGAGAATACCGCGACTGGCGTGAAGCAGCGGGTCGCAGCGTTCGTTGACGGACCCACCCTCCAGTTCTTCCAACATCCTTAACGCGTAAGCGTGGCAAGCCCCGCCGGGCCTCTCGCGGCGGGGCTTGCTCTCTATTCCTTCATGAGTACAGGCACCCATGCAGGCTTCGA
>DATHSI010000292.1:0-23623 GCA_035464315.1 Candidatus Sulfomarinibacteraceae bacterium | reverse complement strand
GGTCCTGGAGCGCCGTCACGATGTTCAACTTATGCTCCGGCGAAACGCGCGCGTACACCGGCACATTCCCGACAACCTGCTCCAACTCCTCCACGGGCATGGTTGCCAGGTCGCGGCCTGTTAACGTCTGGCTTTCCTCATCCGCAATGTGCAGCTCCTTGGCAATATGCTTGGCCGTGAGCGGGTGATCGCCGGTAATCATCACCGGGCGGATGCCCGCTGTGCGGCACTTGGCCACTGCATCCTTTACTTCTGGTCGTGGCGGATCCAGCATGCCCACGAGGCCTATGATGATTAGCTCCTTTTCCACACTTTCAATATCCTCATCATCCGGAAGCTCAGACAGCGGCCGGAAAGCGACACCCAAAACGCGTTGACCGTTCTGGGCCATGGTGGCGTTGGCCTCTGTGATGCGCCGGTTCATCTCCTCATCCAGCGACACCCATGAGTCTCCCACCCACACGCGATCACTCACTTCCAGCAGGGAATCGACCGCGCCCTTGGCAAAAGCTACGTACGGCGGCCTGTCCACCTCCTGCGTAGCTAGCGCTTCTCCATTGTCCACGCGATGGATCGTCGTCATTCGCTTGCGCTCTGAGGTAAAGGGTACCTCGCCCACGCGTGGCCAGCGCTCTTCCAGTTCCTCTTTCTCCAGGCCCAACTCCGCACCGGCAACGACCAACGCACCCTCCGTGGGATCGCCAATGACGTGCATGTCCTCGGGATTCTCATCCGATGGTTGCAGAACGGCATCATTGGCCAGGACCATGGCTCGGACCAGCAGTGCCAGACTGCGCTCCTCAGGCTCCAGGTCATCGGAAACCGGCGCATCGGCGCGCCAGACAGGAACCCCCTTCTCCAGGAGCGCATCTACACTCCGCTTGCCTCCAGCCACATCCAGGACGGTAACCGTCATGCGATTTTCGGTAAGGGTGCCCGTCTTATCAGAGCAGATTGTGGTCACGGACCCCAGTGTTTCCACAGCCGGAAGTTTGCGAATCAGTGCCCGGCGCTTCAACATGCGCTGCGATCCCAGGGCCAGGGTAATAGTAACCACCGCCGGCAACCCTTCGGGCACGGCGGCAACGGCCATGCTGATCCCTGTGAGGAACAGGATTCGCAGGTCCTCACCCCGCAGGAGACCGAGCACGACAACAACGGCAATTATCCCCAGAGCCGCCAGGGCCAGCGTCTTGCCCAGGTTATCGAGACGCCGCTGGAGTGGTGTGGGTTCGCGCGCCACCTCCTGGATCATGTCCGCGATTTTGCCTAGTTCTGTGTCCATGCCTGTGGCGGTCACGACCATCGTGCCCCGGCCGTAAGTCACCAGCGTGCCCATATAAGCCATGTTGCGGCGGTCGCCCAAAGGAAGATCGTCTTCCTCCAAAGCGTTCGTATCCTTCTCCACCGCTTCCGACTCACCGGTCAGAGCAGCCTCCTGCACCTTGAGATTAACGCTCTCCAGAAGGCGTCCATCGGCCGAGACCTTATTGCCGGCCTCCAAATGCACAATGTCACCGGGCACCAGCTCGCGGGCTGATATTTCCTCTATGTGACCGTTGCGATGCACCCGCACTGTCGGCACGGCCATCTTCTTCAGCGCGGCAATAGCTTGTTCAGCTCGATGTTCCTGGGAATAACCGAGGGCGGCATTGAGAATGACGATAGCCATAATCACAATGGCATCGTTATATTCGCCGAGAAATGCGGAAACAATGGCGGCGATGATCAAGATGACGACCATCACCTCTGTGAGCTGCTCCCACAAGATTTGCCAGCGGCTCTTCATCCCCCGCTCGATCAGTTCGTTGAGTCCGTACTGTTCGAGACGACGTTCTACCTCCGCCGATGAAAGACCCTGTTCGCTGTCCGAGCCCAGTTCGGCGACAACGTCGGCGGCCGACGACATATACCATTCACTCATTGATTGTCCTTATTGCGCGCGTTCATTCGCGCTGTCGAGCTGAGATCAGTTCAAAAAGCTGCTATAGAAGCAACCAACCTAGAATAACAAAACGGCATGTGAAATGCCATAGCGCACCAATTCAAAACAATTGACAGCATTCAGGCAACTGTCTAAACTTAACCTGTGACAGGGGACCAAACGTACCTGATGACGGGGCGGGAAGCATTGTGTGACAACACCATACAGTCACCGGGAGAGTTGAGCAGGATCACTTCTACGAACGTAGATTGCTCCTCCCGGTCTGACAATGAGCATACCATTCCGGAGACAGCGGCGCCGGAGACGGAGGCGGCAAGTGAGCCATAGCGAGCCACACAGGATACTTATCGTAGAGGATCATAGCATCATGCGTTCAGTGCTCACGCGTCTCGTGGAGAGGGAAGAAGATCTGGTGGTGTGTGGCGAAGCATCCTCCGCTGAAGAGGCGCTTGAACGGGTGGCAGACTTACAACCCGATCTGGTGCTTATCGACATCTCATTGCCGGGCATGAGCGGCATCAACCTCATCCGTGAGCTGAGGGAACAGTTTCCCAACCTTGCCAGTCTCATTGTATCCGGCCACAAGGAGTCTATTTACGGTCGCGAGGTAATGCGTGCGGGCGCCTATGGATACGTGGAGAAAGCCAACGCGCACGGGATTATCGATGCCATTCGCCATATTTTGCAGGGCGGCGCTTACTTCGGTGGAGAACGGTTGTCGCGCACCGCATCCGAAGGCTGAAGTTGAGTGCCCTGACCGGCCCCATCCAGTTTTGTCACCATTTTTTCACACAATTGACTCTTTTGTCACAAGTATAATGTCGTGGTAAGATGTTACGCACCGTACCAGTAACCGCTGTGTAAGACGGTGTGTTTATTCATATTCCTGACAAGGAGGAGAAACCATGAACAGGAAGCGATGGTACTTGTTACTCGTCGTGCTTCTCGTGGGTGCGCTCACGCTGGTCGCCTGTGGCGGCGGGCAGGAGCCGACCCAGGAGCCCGTGGAAGAACCTGTGGAAGAACCCGTTGAGGAACCGGTTGAGGAACCCACCGAGGAACCAATGGAAGAACCCACTGAGGAGCCGACCGAAGAGCCGGTGGAGGAGCCAACCGAAGAGCCGATGGAGGAACCGACGGAGGAAGCAGAAGAGGAAACTGCTGACGATCCGCGGACGGTCATTATTGGTATGACAGACTCCATCTCCAGTCTAGACTACCAGGACGCCTATGCCTTCCATGACTGGGAAATCTTCCGCAACACGAATTACGGTCTGATGACCTTTGAGCCCGGCACGGCCGAAGTGGTGCCCGGTGTCGCCGTAGACGAGCCTGAGATCAGCGACGATGGCCTGACCTATACGTTCACCATCGGCGGCGATTGGGCTTTCCCCATTGACGGCGAGTGTGTGCCCCTCGTTGCCGAGGACTTCGTGCGCGCCATCGACCGCGGTCTGACGCTCGAGGGAGACGTTTCTGGCATCGTCACGACCTACGTAGAGTCCGCGGAGGCGCCGGATGACGAAACGGTCGTCATGCACTTAACGAACCCCCGTGGCTTCTTCCCACAGGTTGTAACAGCCGCCGCCTACATGCCTGTGCCCGATAGCCCCTATCATCCAATGGATGAGCTCAACCCCTTCCCCGATCAGGTAATCGGGATCGGTCCCTGGATGATCACCGATTACTCGGTTGAAGAGCAGGCTGTTTTCGAACGCAATCCTTGCTACCCGGGCGAGTTCGCGCCCAACGCCCCCGAACGCGTCATCGTCCGCTACTACCAGGCAGCCACCCAATTGGCTCTGGCGGTAGAGAATGGTGAGGTTGACATCTCCTGGCGTATTCTGGGCCTTCAGGAAGTACAACGTCTGGACGGCATCGATGGCCTGGCCGCCTACAATAGCGGCGGCGGTGGGATCCGCTACCTGGTTCCCAACCACGCCATGGAACCATTCAGTGACGTCCGTCTCCGCCAGGCGCTGGCCTATCTCGTCGACCGCGACGAAATTGTGGATCGCGTCTTGGCGGGTACCATCGACCCGCTCTACTCTATGGTTCCGCCCGGCTTCCTGGGCGCCACCGAGAGTTTCCTCGACCGCTACAATTCGCCTGACATCGCAGCCGCCGAAGAGCTTCTGATGGATGCCGGCTACAGTGAGGATAACCCGCTGACGTTCGACCTCTGGTATCCGCCGGAGCGTTACGGCGCCCACACGGCCGAGATCTTCCAGGTGTTGGAAGAGCAGTTTGAAGCAACGCCCCTGATTGAGGTTGAGCTACAGGCACAAGAGTGGGGGACATACGTTGGCGCCATCACAGGCGGCGAGTATCCGATTGGCTACCTGGGCTGGTTCTTCGACTACCCCGATTCGAGCAACTACCTGGATCCGTTTGCCGAATCCAACTTCTCTCCGACTCTGGGTGTTTCCTACGCCAGCGAAGAAATGGATAACCTGTTGCACGCCGCCGGCGAAAGCACCGATGAAGCAGAGCGTGAAGAGTTGTACATCCAGGCGCAGGAACTGTACGCCGAGGATGCTGTCACCATCCCGCTCACTTTCGAGCCCGAATATGCGGTCTATAACGAAGATCGGATAGAAGACATGGTCATCGGGGTTGCCCTTTTCTTCCAGTACGAGTTGATCGAACTCGCGGAGTAACGGGATCTGCGTTAACCTAGAATGATTATTGGCCGGGCCCGTTAAGCGGGCCCGGCCAATATTTGTGTGTAAACTTTTGCCACAATTGTAACTGTTCCACGTATGTTGAAGGACGAAATATGGAACTTTCCCCCCTGACCGGGCTTTGCGGTGGGTCGCTACTCATCGTCTTCCTATTCGTTGTCTATGCGTTTCTGCGCGGAAGTACCGGGTTAAGGGCCTATATTGTTACGCGTCTGGTGCTGACCTTGCCCATGGTCTTCATTCTCGTTTCATTAATTTTTTTCGTCTTGCGCATCATCCCCGGCGATCCTGTCACCAGTCAACTTGGCCCTCGCGGTGGAGCAGAGGTGCGGGAGCGAATGACGAGGGAGCTGGGTCTGGATCGTCCTCTGCTCATACAATATGTTGATTACTTGCGTAGCGCGGCGACATTCGATCTGGGCAACTCCTTGATTTTCGGAAACCGCCCCGTGATCGATGAATTAAGCGAGCGGCTCCCGGCTACGGTGGAACTGGTCGTTCCGTCCATGCTTTTTGCAACCGGCTTCGGCATTCTCGGTGGCGCCTATGCCGCCAAGCATCGCAAAACGAAAACCGATTACGGGCTGCGTCTCTTTAGCATCACGGCTTATTCTATTCCCGTCTTCTGGCTTGGACTCATCTTTCAAGTCGTATTCGCGCTGCGCCTGGCCATATTGCCGGTAGCCGGGCGGATCGATCCGATCGTCAGCATTGGTCTCGAACGACGCACCAACATGCTGATCATAGATTCCATCCTTGCCGGCAATATGCCGGCCCTACAGAGTGCTGCCCTTCATCTCATTTTGCCCGCGCTCTCGTTGGGCCTGATCTTGAGTGGCGTCTTTTTACGACTCAGCCGCATTAACGTTGTCGAGGCGCTGGTTGAAGATTACATTACGGCCGGACGCGCCCGCGGTATCCGTGAAAACGTACTTGTTTTCGGCCACGCATTGGGTAACGCCATGATTCCAATTGTTACCCTCATTGGCCTACAGGTTTCGGTCCTCCTCGCCGGCGCGGTCCTCACAGAGACAACCTTTAGCTGGCCTGGCATGGGCCTTTATCTTGTGGAGAGGATCGGACAACGTGATTATACTGCCGTCCAGGGCGTAATCATTATCTTCGCCATGTCCGTGGCCATCATCAGCCTCCTGACCGACATTATCTATGCCTTTCTCGATCCACGGGTACGTTACTGATGCTGCCCAAACATGGCTAATACTTACGTTTGCGCATTAGATACCTAATTATCTGTTTTGATCAGAGATCCTTATGAGCACAGCCCAACCGTCCACCACCGACACAATTCCTGACTGGCAACAGGACCTTAATCAGGTTGGCCTGGTTCGCCGTCTCCTACGAGGTCGCATCTGGTACGGCGCCGATTGGTGGTTCGTCGTCCTCAGTTCGCTGCTGCTACTTTTCATCTTCAGCATGGCCTTCTTTCCCGGCTTCTATGCACCCCATGATCCACGCGCGGAGGTCGGCCCCGGACTATTGGCCCCTGGAGAGCAACCACCGACGTTTGTCCTGCTGAGCAGAGAGGGCCAGATCCAGACACTCGACGATCTGGCAGGCGTCGGCGTCAGGGTTGGCCTGGTCGCCGGCAGCCAATCGAGCGCAGTGCTTCGTGAACAGACCAGGCTCCGTCAGGCTGAACGAGAAGAAGAAGGGCTTGAACCCGTTCTGCGCCCCCGCCCGGAACGATATTTGACGTTGGACGAAGCTGTTGAGGGCCTGGTCGCCGGTGAGGTGCCTGCCATCATCGAGTTGCGTTCGTCACTCGAACCGTTTCTCGAAGAGCATCCGGAACTTCAATTTGGCGACTCAGTTTCTGGCGCCGCCGACCGCGCCTTCGTCCTGGGCACCAACAACATTGGCCAGGACGTCTTCAGCCGTATCATCTGGGGCACGCGCATCGCGCTGCTGGTGGCCTTTGCCGCCGCCGTGTTTGCCCTACTCCTGGGCGTCCCCCTGGGCTTGATCGCCGGCTATTGGACGGGGCGTGTAGAGCGCGTGCTGACCCTGATCATGGACAGCCTCTACTCCTTTCCCGGTCTGATCCTGGCCATCGCCATTGCCGCTGTGCTGGGTCCGGGCATCCTCAACGTCGTCCTGGCCATTGCCACGCTCTACGTACCCACCTATTATCGTATCACGCGCGGGCAAACGCTGGCCGTCAAGGAATCGCTCTATGTGGAGGCCGCTCGCAGCCTGGGCGCCCGTCCCTTCAGCATCATCTTCCGTTACATCCTGCCCAACGTCATCCCCTCGCTGGTGGTCATCTTTTCCGTCAACGTTGCCGACGCCATCTTGACCGAAGCCGGTCTCGCTTTTCTTGGCCTCGGGCTCCCGCCGGACACCCCTGACTGGGGCATCGACCTCGCCCGCGGCCAGGACTTTATGCGCCAGGCCTGGTGGTTGATCACCTTCCCCGGTATTATGATTACGCTGGTCACCCTGGCTTTCAGTATGCTGGGCGAAAGCCTTTCAGAGATCCTTAATCCGCGCCTCTCGGAGACGTAAGCATGAATGGCGCTTTTGCCAACAGAGAAGTACTCGCTAAAATTCGGAATCTTGAAGTAAACTACCAGACACGTCTGGGCCGTCTTAACGCCGCAAGCAATGTCTCCTTAGACATCTATCGTGGTGAGATCCTGGGTCTGGTGGGTGAAAGTGGATGCGGGAAGAGCACGCTGGGCAAAGCACTCCTGCGCATGTTGCCCCCCAGCGCAGAGGTGAGCGGAGAGATCGTTTTCGACGGCGAGGACATCCTCAAATATAACCAGAAACAGCTCCGCGATTTCCGTGGCCGGCGCGCCAGCATGATATTCCAGGATCCAATGACCTCATTGAATCCTATCCAGCGCATAAGAGAACATTTGCTGGAAGCCATCGAAGTTCACGAGCCGCAGACCAAATTCGACGAGGCAGTCGCACGCATTGGCAAGTTAGTCGAACGTCTGGGAATACAGAAGGAGCGTCTGCCCGACTACCCACACCAGCTTTCCGGCGGCATGCGGCAGCGCGTCATGATCAGCCTTGGTCTGGTCCTTAACGCGGAACTCGTTATTGCCGATGAAGCCACAACATCTTTGGACGTCATCGTCGAGGCTAAGCTGCTGGATCAGTTGCGGGAAATACGGGATGAGTTCGGCGTAACCATCATTCTGATCACACACAATATCGCCCTTGTCGCGGAACTGGCCGACCGCGTGGCCGTCATGTATGCCGGACGCATCGCCGAGTTAGGGTCAGTCTACGATGTCTTCGACAATCCACTGCACCCATATACTAAGGGCCTGCTTAAATCGGTGCCCAACATAAAACTGGACGAGCAGGAAGACCTGTATCGCATGGCAGGCGAACCGCCTAACCTGACCCACCCCCCGGCCGGCTGCCGCTTTCATCCGCGCTGCCCAGAGGCGATGCCTATTTGTTCCGGCATCGAGCCAACCCTTCTGGAAGTGCATCCCGGCCACTTCGTCCATTGCTGGCTCTACGAAGATCATCCGCAAAAAGAGGCGCCTACCATCCAGGTGCAGGCACATCAACATGAATGAACGAAGCATCAACGGAAACGAAAAGTACCTGGTCAACGTTCAAAACGCCAAGAAATGGTTCGCCGTACAGAGCGGCTTAATGGCGCAGCTTCTGGCCGGCGGCTCTGCCTACGTGCGCGCGGTAGACGGCGTCACGTTTAACATCAGGAAGGGGGAAGTATTCGGCCTCGCCGGCGAAAGCGGCAGCGGTAAGTCAACCATCGGCCGCCTGGTCATCGGGTTGGAAGAACCAACTGAGGGCAAGGTCTATTTTGATGACATCGACCTGACCGAACTCAGCAGCGAAGAACTACGGCGCATGCGCCGGCGCATGCAAGTCATCTTTCAGGATCCCATGGCCTCCCTGAACCCGCGGATGACCATCGGCGAAGCGATCACCCACCCCTTGCAAATTCACGCGCCGGACCGTTCCAGGGAGCATCGCGAGATAGTAATGAACATGCTGGAGCGCGTTGGCCTGGCGCCCCCGCAATTCTTCTACGACAAATACCCGCACCAGATTTCCGGCGGTCAGCGCCAGCGTGTGGTCATCGCCCGCGCGTTGGTCACAGAGCCGGACCTCATCCTCGCCGACGAACCTATTGCCATGGCAGACGTCAGCGTGCGCGCCCTCCTCCTCGATCTCATGCAGGAACTCAAAGATGAACTGGACCTGACCTATCTCTTCATTACCCACGATCTGGCCACCGCCAAGTACATCTGTGACCGCATTGGCATCATGTATCTGGGCAAGTTGGTCGAGATTGGCGATCTACGCGAGGTCTACGAGCACCCACTGCACCCCTATACACAGGCGTTGCTCGCCGCCGTGCCGGTGCCCAATCCCCACGAACGTCGCGTGCAGCCCATGCCGCAGGGTGAAATACCCAACGCGATCAATCCGCCGCCTGGCTGCCGCTTCCACCCGCGGTGCCCCATCGCCCGCTTTCCTCACTGCTCCGAAGAAGAGCCTCCACTACGCGAGTTGCGACCTGGCCATCAGGTCGCCTGCCACTACGCGGAGGATTTCCTCTAAGGCACGCGCCAGCCTGAGCACGGATAAAAAAAGCCCCAGCTTCTGCCGGGGGCTTTTGTCAGCACGGCTGCTTAACTCTGGCTCACTTACTCGACGAAGTCGCCTTCATAGGCCTCAACCTCGGTTGCTTCCGGCCCTTTCTGGCGGTGTTCCACATCGTAAAGCACCCACTGCCCCTCGTTCAATTCGCTGGGGCTGTCGATGGCTCCTGTCTTGTGGAAGAAGATGTCCTCGCCACCGCCACGGGCAATGAAACCGTAGCCGCGTGAAGGATTGTACCACTTCAGCCGGCCAAGATACTTACCCGTTGCCGGATCGATCTGAATCGTCTGCGGCTCGGCAGGCTCCTGCTCGTTCTGCTGCTCGTCATCAACGTAGCTGATGGGCTGCGGCGTTGGCACACTGTCAATCTCCGCCAGCGACTCCGGCTCTACCGGCAGGCCGGCCTTGTGTAACCGGCGCTGCATTTCGACCGTGAAGATAAACTTCTTGCCATCCGCATCAGTCGCCCATTTGTCTCTAAAATTCATGTGTCACTCTCCTACTTTCCGCGTCGTGTGGAGCGGCGCTCTTACGCTGCCAGCGCTGCTCCTGTCACAAAAACAACTCATCGCAAGATCGTCGCGATCTCGCCCTACTGCTATCAGCCGCCTTCCATCTGACCGCCTTGCGAGAATAACGCCATCTTCTCCAGTAGTCAAACCGGAATCGAAGAAACCAAGGAGATCAATGGTGCGCACTCACCTGAGAGCCGTGGCTTTCTTACCATTCGTCAGGGGATTCTACGTAGAGCGCACCGTCCTCAACCCGTGTGCGGTAACAGGGGACCGGCGTCACCGCGGGGAAGCGTACCGCGTCACCGTTGCGAACATCGAAGCGGGCGCCGTGCCGCGGGCACTCCACCTCGTAACCGTCCAGTTCACCGTCTTCTAGCGGACCGCCATCGTGTGTACAGACATCGGCGATGGCGTAAAACTTCCCCCCTACATTAAAGACGACCAGCGTTTCCTCTTCAAACTCCACCCAACGTCGCTCACCCTCAGGGATCTCGTCAACGTTGCATACCTTAACAAATTCTGCCATGTATCCTCCGGGAAAGGGACTACTCGCCCCGGATTTCATCGGGGGACGGGAGCCCATAGGCGCCCGCCTTTAGAACCTTGAGTGAAAGGAGCGCACACTTGATGCGCGCCATGCTCAGGGGTACGCCAATCAGCTCAAGGAGGTGCTCTTTGTCAAATTCCTTCACTTCGTCCAACGTCAAGCCTTTTATCTCTTCGGTGAGCAACGAAGCCGAGGCCTGACTGATAGCACATCCCTCACCCCGCCAGCGCACGTCGACTATGCGACGGTCCTCGTCTAGGCGCACGTCAATGCGCACAACGTCGCCACAGAGTGGATTGTCCTCTTCATAAGTGAAATCGTTTGGATCAAGCTCCCCATAATTGAGCGGATGCTCGTAAAGGTCAATTATCTGTTCGCGATAGATATCGCTGCTCATGGTCTACGTCACCTTCTGCATGCAGAGTCTAATGATGTCATGCTACTATTGTATGCAAGAATCGTCTGATTCCTGTTAAATATCACCCTCAAACACCATTACAGGCGGAATACCTTCTTTGCCCGGTGCAGGCTCTCCACCAGCTGGTCAACTTCCTCTGTCTTGGTGTGCACGTAGAAGCTGGCTCGTGCAGAAGCTGCGAGGCCCAGCTTCTGATGTAGAGGCATTGCGCAATGGTGACCGGCCCTGATGGCAATGCCATCCTCATCCAACAACTGGGCAATGTCATGAGGATGAACGCCATCCACTACAAAAGCAGCAACACCACCCTTTTGCGCGGCGGGCGGCCCCAACAGGCGCAGGCCAGAGATTTCGCTGAGAGCCTCCAGAGCGTAATTAGTAATGAACTGCTCGTGCCGGTGTACCTCAGCCATGCCCAGCTCACTCAGATAATCCACCGCTGCACCCAGCCCAATCGCTTCTGCGATGCTCGGTGTGCCCGCCTCGAACTTCCAGGGTAGGTCATTCCACGTCGACCCTTCCAATGTGACACGCCGGATCATGTCACCCCCACCAAGAAAAGGCGGCATCTCCTCCAATAACTCAGCCTTGCCAAAGAGAATGCCAATGCCTGTCGGACCGCACATTTTGTGCGCGGAGAAGGCCAGAAAATCACAGTCCAGGTCCTGGACATCGACAGGCATGTGCGGCACGCTTTGCGCCGCGTCGACCACGGCAATCGCGCCCACCTTATGCGCCGCCGCCACGAGCTCTTTCACAGGCGTGATGGTTCCAAACACGTTGGACATTGCTGTGAAAGCAAACACGCGCGTTTTTTCCGTCAACAACTGCGACAGGTTCGTCAGATCCAGCGTGCCATCGGCGTTGAAGGGAACGTAACGAATGAGCGCGCCCGTCTCTTCTGCCAGCATTTGCCAGGGAACCAGGTTGGCGTGATGCTCCATCTCCGTGAGCAAGATTTCGTCACCTTCCCTGATATTAGTCTTCCCCCAGCTATAGACGACCAGGTTAAGCGCTTCGGTTGTATTACGCGTGTAAATGACCTGATGCGGCTTCGGCGCGTTAATAAACCTGGCAACCTTTACTCGCGCACCCTCATACGCGTTCGTCGCCGCCTCACTGAGCGCGTGAATACCACGATGGACGTTGGAATGATATTTTCGATAGTAATCGTCCATGGCCTCTATGACCTGGCGTGGCTTTTGCGAAGACGCAGCGCTGTCCAGATACACCAGCGGCACACCGGGGCGCACCTCCTGCTGGAGGATGGGAAAATCGGCCCTGACCTTTTCGACATCAAACATATTTCATTCCTGACTGCTCATTGGCGCGCCAACTATCTATGCCCGCCGGTTAAACTCATCTGCACTATACCTAAGACGGGGTCTGCCGGCAAAATCCAGGTGGGATTACCGGCAGACCCCTCAGTTACTTAGCTCGGCGGGACGATTGTTTAGGACCGTTCCTGCTTAGAGGGATTCTCGATGGGAACACCAACCAGGTTACCCCATTCCGTCCAGGAACCGTCATAATTGCGCACCGACGGATATCCCAGCAAGTGCGTCAACACAAACCAGGTGTGCGAGCTACGCTCGCCGATACGGCAGTAGGCGATCACATTTTGATCGGGCGAGAGGCCCTGCTCCTGCTCGTAGATCTGACGTAACTCCTCTACCGGCTTAAAGGTACCGTCGTCGGCCACCGCGCGGCTCCAGGGCACGTTGCGCGCCCCGCGAATATGGCCGCCACGTAGCGCTCCTTCCTGCGGCGATCCAGGCATGTGCAACAGTTCACCGCTGAATTCCTGCGGGCTGCGCACGTCGACCAGCGGCTGGCCTTGCGCGATGTGTTCCAGGACATCGTCGCGGAAAGCGCGGATCTTGTAGTCCGCCCGTTGCTGCGCCGTGTAGCTTCCTCGCGGAAACTCCGGTACTTCCTTCGTCAATTCGCGTCCCTCGTCGATCCACTTCTTGCGCCCACCGTCCATCAGCTTGGCGTTGGTGTGCCCAAAGAGATTGAAGACCCAGAAGGCATAAGCCGCCCACCAGTTATTCTTGTCGCCATAGAAGACGACGGTGGTGTCATTGCTAATGCCGTTGGCCTCCAACAAATCTTCGAACTTCTCCACGCTCAGATAGTCGCGGCGTACGGGATCGTTGAGATCCGCCACCCAATCGATGTGCACTGCATTGGGAACATGTCCGGTGCTATACAAGAGCACGTCTTCATTTGACTCTACAAGACGAATGTCATCTGTGTGCTCTAGGTTCTCGGCCACCCAATCGGTGCTTACCAGTACATCGGGATTGGCATATCCATCCTTGCTCATTGTCAGGCCTCCTTATCTGTTGCTTATTGGTGCTGAGGTTGTGCGCAGCAGCGCCGCGCATCGAAAAAGTTGAAACGGGCAGGACGGGGTTGATCAGATCACCGACGGTCGGAAAAGCAAAGGACGGTGACAATCACCCCCAGTGATAACTGGCGAGAGTGAGTGCCACCGTCCACCGATGTCCTTGCGCCACCAGAGGAGAGCGAGCAGTCACCCTCGCCTGATACAGACGCAGCGTATCATGATGATGGAGAAACGTAAGTGATTCATGGCTACCTTTCAGATGTCACAGCATCATCAAGCGGTCATCAACAACTGCTCGCTTCGTCAGCCAACCTTGTCCAGAATACGCTCGGCAATCCGATCGCGAACACCCTCAAATGGAATGCGTCGCATGATCGGATCGAAGAAGCCCTGCACCACCATGCGCACGGCGACATCTCTGGGAATACCCCGGCTCATCAGATAGAAGATTTCCATCTCATCCAGCCGTCCAATTGTCGAAGCGTGGGTGCAACGAACGTCGTCGGCCTCAATTTCAAGGCCGGGAATGGAATCCGCGCGCGCCGTGCGCTCCAGAATCAGATTGCGATTGGCCTGGAAGCCGTCAATTCGCTGCGAGCCGGGCAGCGCCTTGATCATACCCTGCCACACAGTGCGCGCCTTCTGCTTCAATGCGCCCTTATAGAGAAGGTCGCTAACCGTATCTTCTGCGTTGTGGTTCTGCTGGGTGTCCAGGTCAAAGTGCTGGCGCCCGTCGGCAAAGAAAAGACCGGACATGCGCGCCCAGCCACCCGGTTTGTCCAGTTCCACGGTCTGGAACGACTTCGTGAGCCGGGTTCCCATCATGCTCATCACCCAATCCACGCGACCCGCGCGGCCCACGCGAGCGCGTTCGTGTGTGAACTGCCAGAGATTGGTGTCAAAGTCTTGCAGCGACACATAAACCAGGCTGGCATTATCGCGTACCAGCAACTCTATCGCCCCGTTATGCAGCGATTGCCCGTCAGACGGGGTCGAAGCGTACTCGTCAATGAGCACCGCTTCGGCGCCTTCTTCGATCACAACCAGCGTGTGCGAATAGGTTTTGCCGCTTGCCGACCACAACGCGCTGTGCAGCGGCGCCGCAGCCTTCACGCCCTTGGGCACATAGAGAAAGGTTCCTCCACGCCAGAAAGCGCCGTGCAAAGCAGCGAATTTACCTTCGCTCACCAGCACTGCCTCGCTCATGAAGTGCTCTTTCACCAGCTCGGGATACTCACGCACCGCCGTGTGCATGTCACAGAAAATGACGCCTTGCTCGCGCAACTCGTCACTCAGCTCATACTTTGTGACTTCCCCGTCCACCAGCAGCAGCACGCCTCCGGCCCTATCCTCGGTAAGCTGTTCGCCGAGATAGGCAGGGACTTCCGCCTCCACGCCCTTTCCGTTCAATGACGGGCCTATCTGCTCCAGTTTCAGCCGGCGCAGATCGGTCCGTCGCCACGGTTCGTCCTGGAGCGTGGGCATTGGCGTATTCTCGTAGACTTCCCATGCCTGAAGCCGAAAGTCGCGCATCCATGCCGGCTCATCCAGCAGTGCGGAAAGCGTTTCGACTGCTTCCCGACTATAGGCTCTCTTGTCTTGCACATCCTCTTGAAGATTCGTCGTCATTCCACATCCTCATAAAAAGGAGGCCAATCCATTCTCATGAAGCGGCCCCCTCTGTTATTCTTCGCTGCTCGCAGCCGCCGGTCAATGAAGCCGCCAACAACCTGCGACCAATAATAATAGTCGAAACCAGGGCCAATTAATTCCGTTTAGCCGATGGAACCTTCCATCTGCAACTGGATCAGGCGGTTCATTTCGATGGCGTATTCCATCGGGAGCTCCTTCACCAGTGGCTCGATGAAACCGTTGACGATAAGCGTATTGGCCATCTCCTCGTCAATACCGCGGCTCATCAGATAGAACAACTGCTCCTCACCGACCTTGCTGACCGATGCCTCGTGGCCGATGGTCACGTCCTGGTCGTCGATCTCAATGTAGGGATAGGTGTCGGAACGGCTGTGCTCGTCCAGCAACAGCGCATCGCAGACGACGTTGGATTTAGAATCGCCCGCCCCCTCGTGTACCTTGAGCAGGCCACGATAAGAGGAGCGACCGCCATCCTTACAGATTGACTTGGAGATAATGCGGCTGGTGGTGTGCGGCGCGACGTGGACCACCTTACCGCCGGCATCCTGGTGCTGCCCCTTGCCCGCGAAGGCAATCGATAGAACCTCACCGTGGGCGCCTTCGCCCATCAGATAGACGGCGGGATACTTCATGGTCACTTTCGAGCCCAGGTTGCCGTCAACCCATTCCATGGTGGCGTTCTCGTAGGCAACGGCGCGCTTGGTGACCAGGTTATAGACGTTGTTGGACCAGTTCTGAATGGTCGTGTAGCGGCAGCGACCGCCCTTCTTAACTACGATCTCAACCACAGCCGAGTGCAGTGAATCGGTCGTGTAGATCGGCGCCGTACATCCTTCCACGTAGTGCACGTATGCGCCTTCGTCAACGATAATCAACGTGCGCTCAAACTGGCCCACGTTCTTGGCGTTGATGCGGAAGTACGCCTGCAGCGGCATTTCCACGTGCACGCCCGGCGGGACGTAGATAAAGCTACCGCCAGACCAAACAGCCGTATTCAGCGCCGCAAACTTGTTATCATTGTAGGGAATGATCGACCCGAAGTACTCCTTTATCAGCTCGGGATACTGCTTCAGGCCCTCGTCCATGCCCAGGAAAATAACACCCTTGGCCTCAAGTTCCTTCTTGATATTGTGATAGACGACCTCGGACTCATACTGGGCAGCAACACCGGAAAGGAATTTCTGTTCCGCCTCGGGGATTCCCAGCTTGTTAAATGTGTCCTTGATGTATCCGGGCACGTCTTCCCAATCGTCCTCCTCACGTTCCGAGGGCTTGATGTAGTAGTAGATGTCCTCAAAGTTGATCGTCGACAGATCTGCGCCCCAGTCGGGCATGGGACGTTCAAGGAAGTGCTCGTAAGCCTTGAGTCGATACTCCAGCATCCACTCCGGCTCACCTTTCATCATCGAGATCTGCCGAACAGTTTCTTCGGTGATCCCCCTCTCAGCCTTAAAGACGTAATCTTCATCGTCTGAGAAGCCATATTTCGCAGCGTAATCGGCGTTGACCACCGCAACAACTTCTTCTTCAGTTAAATCTTGGCGTTCAATAAAATCGCTCATTTAGGCCTCCTCAACCAGTCCGTACTTTTCGCGAAGCCAGTCGTATCCTTTTTCCTCCAGGTCCATTGCCAGGCCCTTGTCGCCACTCTCAACAATGCGGCCTCCCAACATCACGTGTACGTGGTCGGGCTGAATGTAATTGAGAATGCGCTGGTAGTGCGTGATGATGAGCAGACCCAAGCCCATTTGGTCGCGCATGGCGCTGGCTCCTTCCGCCACGATACGCAGAGCGTCAATATCCAGGCCGGAATCAGTCTCGTCCATAATGGCGATCTTCGGCTCCAGCGTGGCCATCTGCAAAATCTCAGCGCGCTTCTTTTCACCGCCGGAGAAACCCTGGTTCAGGTAACGTCCGGCAAACTTATGATCCATGTCCAGCAGGTCCATCTTTTCCTTCAACAAACGGCGGAAGGCGGGAATGGAAACACCTTTGTCTTCTGGATCTTCACCGCGGCGACGGGCGTTAATGGCCTGTCGCAAGAAATTCGCCACTGTCACGCCGGGAACGGCAACCGGATACTGGAACGCAAGAAAGAGCCCATAACGAGAACGCTCGTCCGGCTCCATCTCCAGTAGATCCTTACCGTCGAAAATAACCTGGCCTGCCGTAGGCTCGTACGTCGGATGGCCGGCCAACGCATATGCCAGGGTGCTCTTACCCGAACCGTTCGGTCCCATCAAAGCATGAATTTCGCCCTGCTTCACCAGCAGGTTAATTCCTTTTAAAATCTCTTCATCACCTACTGTAACATGTAGGTTCCGAATTTCGAGTGCAGCCGTCATTTACATCTCCTGTTGATACAATTCTTACGGTTCAAAGATACGTTGAGTATGAGAACACACGCTTAATTCACCCAGCCTACAATGGCACAGGTGGAACCCTTCCATCCATCGGCTGAAGTATAGCACAGCGAGGCCGATGCGTCAATATTTATAATAAAAATGATAAAAATAGCGTAAATTGACAAAAAACGGCGCGCATGCTAAACTTTCCTAATGATAGGACGCTGGATGTCGTCTTGCATTCATACTGATAATATGGGTGTGCAGCCATGTGAAGCGCAGATCCACGTCTCTAAAGGGATTGTATCGTGAAAATTGTAACAGACAACAGTAAGGAAAGTACGCGCGACATCATCCTACACACTATTAAGCTTCGCCACCAGGCGACGGTCAATGAATTGGCGGAAGCAGCCGACGTCTCCCCTGTGACCGTGCGCCACCATCTTAACTCGCTGCAGGCAGAATCGCTGCTCAAGTCCGACAGCGTCAGGCGCAAGGTGGGCCGCCCCTATCACGTTTACAGCCTGAGCAAAAAAGGACACGAGCTCTTTCCCAAACGATACGCCCGCCTGAGCACGCGGCTTCTTGAAGAATTGAAGAAACAGTTCCCCGCCGAAGTAGTGACGGAGCTGTTTCATAACGTGGTGGCCGGCATCGTCGAAGAGCATCGCGAGCAATTTGAAGGGTTGCCCTTTGAGGAGCGCCTTTCCTATCTGGTTGATATGCTTGCCGAGGAAGGCTTTCTCGCTCGTTGGGAAAAGATTGACGACGAATACCATCTAATAGAGTATAGTTGTCCATACATCTCGGTGGGTGAGGAGCATATGGAGATCTGCTCCTTTGACAAAGAACTGATCATTTCCGTCCTCGACACCGATGTGAAGCAACACAGTTGCATGCTTAATGGCGACCATTGTTGTGAATTCTCTTTTACAAAACCCCTTAGCAACTAAGGTCCGGCCATACACGAACCCCCTAAAATATAGACCTACTCGCGGCCAGCAGCCTGGGGCCGCGCGTAACGTTACAAAGGAAGGAATATGATTACCAGTAAAGAAGATGAAATCATGGAAGCGTTGCGCGAGGTAATCGACCCCGAAATTGGGCTCAACGTGGTTGAGCTGGGTCTTATCCGCAACCTCGAAATCGACGAGGAAGGCAACACACACATCACGATGATTATGACCACGCCGTTTTGCCCCTACGCTCCCCAGCTTATTGAGCAGGTACGGCAGACGACAAACAACGTGACCGGGAGCAGCACCGAAGTTGAAATCGGAAGCGAGTTATGGGATCCGTCGCTGATGGAGGAAGGGGCCGGCGGAGACTGGGGCCTTTTCTAACCCCCTTCCCCAGGAATCAGAACGATCAGACATACCGGGCCCTCCACATTGAGGGCCCTTTCTCTATGTTGTCGAATCACGACCAGTCGCCTGACGAAGGAAGATGGACCATACCGGACAATGGCTCACCAACCTCTATGATCTGAGCCGCCCCGCGCTGATACGCCTGTTGGCGCATTGGGGATACAGTGAATACTATGCCGACCTAATCTGGGACTATGTCTATCGGCAGGATACCGGCGACATCCCGGACATGGATGCACTGCGCCCAGAATTGATGATGATGCTGCAAGAGCAAACCTATCTGGGCCACTTGCAATGTGAGCGGCACCTGCAGAGCCGCGATGGGACGCAGAAGTTCCTCTTGCGCCTGGCCGACGGACAGATGATAGAAACGGTCCTGATGCCTTACCGCGATCGTTACACCGCCTGTATCAGTACCCAGGCCGGCTGCGCCATGGGCTGCGTCTTTTGCGCCACGGGACAAATGGGCTTCGACCGGCACCTGTCCGCGGGTGAGATCGTAGCCCAGGTACTGTTCGCCCGGCGTTTTGCCGAAAAAAACGCGCCGAAGCGCTCACTGCGCAACATCGTGCTGATGGGAATGGGTGAGCCGCTGCACAACTACGAACAGACGATGACGGCTATCGACATCCTGACAGATGATCGCGGTCTGGCTATCGGCCCGCGCTACATCACTCTCAGCACCGTGGGACTTGCCCCCGCCATACGGCGCATGGCTGACGAGAAATGCCCGATCAATCTTGCCGTCAGCCTGCACGGTGCGACAGACGCCGAACGACGGGCGTTAGTGCCTGTGGCCCGCCGTTGGTCCTTGGACGAGCTGATCGACGCCTGCCGCTACTACAGTTCCCACCGCAACCGCCGCATCTTCTTCGAGTGGACATTGATCGCCGGCGAGAACGACACGGAAGAACAGGCACACGCGCTGGGCCAGCTTTTGCACGGCCTGGACGCGCACGTCAATCTCATCCCCCTCAACCCCACCGGTGCTTACTCAGGACGCGCCAGCCGCCGGTCACAAATCGACCGCTTTAAGGCCATTCTGGCCGAGTACGACCTGCCTAGCACCGTTCGCCAGCGCCGGGGCCTCGACATCGACGCAGGCTGTGGTCAGCTGCGCCAACGCGTCCTGAGCGCCGAAACGGTGTAGTAGTCTCTGGCGTATGCAGCCGGGAATCCATTCCTCGCGCAGTTCCCCGGCTACACTCATGAGAAGGCCTAGCGCAAAACGGTCTCCGTCCAGGCCTCTATCCACGCCTCGCGGTTCGCCTCCAACTGCTCTGGATCGACGTCAGCCGGTTCCTCGGCAACCTCTGTGTGAGCCACAAACGGTTCTGGCAATTCCGCATTTTCGTTGACCGGGAAGACGAACATGCGCAACGGAATATCTTCCTGGAACGTCTCGCTGAGCATGAAGTCGACCAACGCCTCGGCCTCTGCGCGATGCTCGGTGCCACTGAGGATGCCTACAAACTCCACCTGGCGGAAGCAGGTGCCGGGCGCCGTCACAGCAGCGCTGGGCGCCTCATCCACAGGTGGATCGGCGAAGATCACTTCTGCGGGCGGACTGCTGGCATAGGAGACTACGATTGGCCGGTCACCGTCACTGGCTACGGTGAAATTGCCGTAGTAAGCATCGTTCCAGTCGTTGGTAACCAGCACGTCATTCTGCCGCAATTCGCTCCAGTAATCCAGATAGGTGTAATCCCCTTCCGTCCCATAATTGGCTATCGTTGCCAGCAAGAAGGCCAGGCCAGGACTGGAAGTTGCCGGGTTTTCAACCACGAGCAGCCCACCATAAGCAGGATCGGTGAGGTCATCCAGGCTCTGCGGCGGCTCCAGATCGTTTTCCTCCAGATAGGCCTTGTCGTAGTTCAGACAGACGTCGCCAAAGTCCACGGGCAACAGACGCCTCGTCCCATCCAGCTGGAAGCGGCCTGGTATTTGCTCCAGCATGGGAGAATCATACGTTTCAAAGATATCCGCTTCCAGCGCCCGGCTGAGGAAGGTGTTGTCCACGCCGAAGAAGACGTCCGCGAGTGGATTATCGCGCGCCAGAATGGCCTGATTCAACGCCGTGCCCGCATCGCCCGAGGGCAACAGCACCAGGCGCACGTTGTGCGCCTCCTCGAACTGAGCCAACACTTCCTCGCTGGCGTCGAAGCTATCATGTGTCATCAGCGTCAGCTCAACCGGTTCTGCCTCACGTCCGTTATCGGTCTCAGGTGGGGCCGCCTCTGGCGGCGGCGTCTGGTCAGAAACCGGGCGCTCCCCTTCTTCGCCGGCGCAGCCCACAATAAGCAACGTCAGCACAAGCAAGATCATCAGTAGTTTGCGCATCACACTCTCTCCTATCTTTCCCAGAGCTGGCTGGTGTGTATACAAAGTAAGCATCCGGAACGCACGGATACGGCGGCGATATCGTCAACCATGACGTTACTCAGGCCACGCGCGGGACCAAAAGTGAGAACCTCGTCCGTCAGCGACCAGCGCAGGCCGCTGGTGGATCGCACGTGCACGTCTCCCTGCAAGGGAATCAGAGAA
The DNA here is from genome assembly GCA_035464315.1 of Candidatus Sulfomarinibacteraceae bacterium. Classification (GTDB taxonomy): domain Bacteria; phylum Chloroflexota; class Anaerolineae; order Promineifilales; family Promineifilaceae; genus JAAYYY01. The sequence continues at coordinate 2,632 of DATHSI010000292.1, read as the reverse complement.
ACCAGATCGCCGCGTTCGCCGCGAATCTCAGTGTCGTCAAGCACCAACCAGATCTGCTGATACTGTGTCAAATAACGTATTTTCCGATGACGCAATTGTGGATGCATCAGGAGCAGCATGTTGGCCAACGTCTGATCCAGGCGCCCGCCTATCCCGCCAAAGACGAGAATTTCGTCCTCGTAGTTGGCGGCAGCGTAAAGCAGCGCCAGCTCAAGATCCGTCTCATCTTTGGCCTCAGGATGGGTCACAAACTCCGTCGATGCCGCGCGCCACTCCTCCCGCAGAACGGCAGGAAAGGAATCAAGGTCGCCGATGACGACGTCAGGTCGCTGACCGATGGCCTGCAAGTGTCTGGCGCCGCCATCGGCGGCGAGCAACATCGTTGCCTGCGCCAGGTAGGGCGAGAGCCACCCGGATGCGAGCATATCTCCATTGGCAAAGATTAAGACAGCCACACAACCTCCGTTAGCCACATAGGGCAACAAAAAAGCTACCCATTTCCGGGTAGCTGGTAAGCATGCACTGCATCCCTACGCCGGCATGACCCGGATCAGGTTCTCAGGTCGGCAACAAATGGGTTGCCCTCTCAGCCAGGCCAATTCCTGACTCCCTGTGCGTTCCTCAATTGTCACAATCGATTATAATAGACATCGCGTAGCATCGCCAGAATACTTTTGTCCAGTGGAGAGCCTGGCCCGCTCACTGTGCCGCCGGCGTTGAGCGTTTGCAGCACCGCCACTACAAATCTATTATGGACATGAGATGAACCAGCAGAAAGAAGATAGCATCCTCGCTCGCCTTGGTCTCGGTTTGAGACAATTTCCGCGGACGATACGCGACGGCTGGCGTCATGATATCGTCGCCTTCCGCAACTGGATTCGACGCCTGCGCGACCGGCGTCTGGACTACGTCGTAATCCCTGTTTCCGGCTCGCTGCCCGAACGCTCAGGGCCGCCGCGCTCCTTCCTGCAACGCCAGTTGCCTCTGCCGCCGGCGCCGTTAGCGATGGAAACACTCAACCGCCGCGCACAGGCCATTGCCGATGCACAGAACGTGACCGGTGTCGTTTTCGTTCTGCAGGAGTTCGCCGCGCCCGGCCTGGCCCGCCTGCAGAGCCTGCGGCGCACAATCGAACGGTTGCGAGTAGCGGATAAGAAGACCGTCGTCTACACGCCACACCTTGATCTGGCCCACTTCTATGTTGCCTGCGCCGCCGAGCGTATCGTAGCGCCACCGGGAACACAATTTGAGGTGTTGGGCCTACACATGGAAGCTCTGTTTCTGCGGGAGGCGCTAGAGCAGATCGGCATCGAGCCCGAAGTCCTGCAAATCTCACCATACAAAACTGCCTTCAACCTGTTCGAAAAGTCGGAAATCACCGAAGAGCAGCACCAGCAACTTTCCTGGCTGCTGGACGATAACTATGAACTGATTTCGGCTGAGATGGCGCAGGGCCGCGCCAGCACGCCAGCAGCGATTCAGTCTCTGATCGATCGCGCACCTTTCTCTGTGGAAACAGCGCTGGACGAGGGCCTGATTGATGACGTGGCCTACGAGGATGAACTGCCCTCTCTACTGGCGCCAGCCCGGCCCGAGACAACCGAGCACAACGAGCCAGAGGAGGAAAGGCCACAGGCGAAATTGCTCTCATGGCAGCGGGCGCGCAACGTACTGCTGGAAAAAGCGCGGCGACCGACTGAGAAATACATCGGCGTCGTGAGCCTGGAAGGAGCCATCACCATGGGCCCCAGCCGCCAGCCGCCAATCGACATCCCCATTCCCTTCATTGGCGGCGCCATGGCAGGGGAAGAGACAATCAGCCAATTGTTGCGGCGAGCTGAGAAGAGCGAGAAGATGGCAGCGCTAATCCTTCACGTCGATTCTGGTGGCGGCTCCGCCCTGGCATCTGACCTGATCTGGCGTCAGGTGAAGCGATTGGCGCAGAAAAAGCCGGTGCTGGCCTACATGGGTAACGTGGCTGCCTCCGGCGGCTACTACGTACTTGCCGGCGCACAACACGTCATGAGCCAGCCCGCAACGCTCACCGGCTCCATCGGCGTGATCATCGGACGTTTCAATGCGCAAGATCTATACAGGCGGCTGGGCATCGGGCGCGCCAGCCTGCAGCGAGGGCGGCATGCCGGCCTCTACCGTGAGGTACGCCCGCTGACGGAGGAGGAACGCAATCTATTATGGCGCTCACTCGTCGACACTTACGATCGCTTCAAAGAAATTGTCGTCGAGGGCCGTAATCTTTCGGCTGATGAAGTGGAGCCGGTCGCCGGCGGTCGTGTGTGGACCGGGCGTCAGGCGCTGCAACATAGGCTGGTAGACAGCCACGGGGACTTTGTGGACGCGGTACGTAAGGCGGCTATGCTGGCCGAGCTACCAATTGACGATGATCATGACATTCAAACGCGCAACTTCTATCCTAAGACGCGGCCGTACCTGACCCCTGAGCCATATGAGGCAGGGCAGATGCTGGTCGACCTTTTGAGCGCAGAACGGCTGCAGGCATTGGGCAACGGACCGTTGGCCATGCTGCCCTTTGAACTGCGGATCAGATGAACCAATTTGAAGGGGAAAAGCACGAAACGATCTTGGAAAGGATGTGATCGATTATGGCCCAACA
>DATHSI010000291.1:0-3079 GCA_035464315.1 Candidatus Sulfomarinibacteraceae bacterium | reverse complement strand
GACAGATGTCTCGGCGCTGTTTTGCACGCGTAGCAGAAGCACGAAGAGAAGCGCCACAATGACGGCCGGAATGATAAGGGCGATAAGGCGAAGGCGGCGCTCCGCAGTCCCCAGTGTTCTCTCTTTGCCCGCGGTTGTCTTCTTCATCACCCGATCAAAGCCCCGTTGGTCGCTCACGACTCTGCCCACGTCGCCAGCATGTCGTCGACGAGTTCGGTCAATCTGTCTTCGGTCAGGATACCCGTCCAGTCCAGGAATAACTCACCGTCGGGCAGGATGAAGTAGGTCGAGGGCATGCCGCGGATTTCATACTGGCGCAGAACATCAACCTCCGATGTGGCGCCCGCTGCGTAGGTGATTTCCAAATCGCGTATCAACCTGCGCCCGTCTTCATGTGTACCCAGCGCCGTCAAGGGACCCACGTCGAGGCCGACCAAGAGGATGCGATCCGCATATTTTTCGCTGGTTGCTTGCAGGTCGGGCATCTCCAGGCGGCACGGCGGGCAGAGGCCGGCATAGAAATTAAGTACAACCGGCCTGCCCTGAGCTACCAAATCAGAAAACAACACCTCATCTCCCTCCTCGAACCCGGCGCCCTGGTAGATGGTGATGGGAAAATCGGCCGGCAGTGTACTACGGATCTGTGCCGCGCCGGCCTCTGATGCGTCAGCATGACTGTCGTATGGCGCTTCTGAAGCAGGTGAGCCGCCCGGCCCCCATGTTGCCCCGCTGCAGGCGGCAAGGAGCGCCAATGCTGCTACGACGATGCCCAATAACCAGAAAGAACGAAATCGCTGTTTTTTCCAAAGATATCTGAACATGTCATTAGCTTACTGCTCGATCGCAAAGGCGTTCGTAATCCAGCGTACCAAGGCGCAAGATGGCTGCGTTTCGGGAGCATAATGTTAATCCTTAACTCAGAATTAGTGCAATCGCAGCTTTAAGGCACGTCGATGCTGATTTCCCCTTCTATCATCTCGCCGGTAAAGGTGAATTCAGGTCCGAAGATGGCGTAGTTGACCGGCGCTTCGTCGGGGTCGAAGAAGACGGTGAAAGCGAAGGTGTCGCCGACCTCGCCGCCGCCAATGCCGCCGTCGCCGGCTTCGATGAGGTAGGTGGCGTGTTCGGCCGCCGTGCGCGAGCCGATGGTGGTTTCGGCCTGACCCACCTCTGTGGCGCAATCCAGACCGCCACGCATGTTGACGCGCCGCGTGCCGTCGGCATCTGTGGTGACCTCATACTGCTCGATAGATGTGGCGATCATGGACATGTAAAACTGGTGAGCCTCGATCACCACTTCACCCATCTCGTGCGTCTGCATCTTGAACGGCTCGGGATTGGTGTCCACACGGCATATGGCGTGGTTGCGATCAAAACTGAACACCTCGTGCATAGGCACCGTGGGCTCGCCAGTTTCCGGATGAGGCATCATCTTCAAGTTAACCCCGCCGCCCGATGCCGTGTTGTAAGAAAGGCGCGCGACCGTTTCCCGCAGTTCCTGTACCTGGGCCTCCACGGCGGCAAGGGTCGCTGCAGGGGCAGCAGGCCGGTTCTCGGAATCGGGGTGCTTCTGGGATTCAGCCGGGGCGCATTGCACCAGCAAGAGCATGGTCAGGGCCAGGACGGCAGTCAGTGTTATGGATACCGTTCGCATACGCAGATCCTTTTGTTTCTATGATGATGCGTCTACGTCGTGTACATAAACGGTCGTGGGGTTGGTGCCCAGCGGGATGCGCATATCGACCTGCCAGGTGTTCGTGTTGATGACGGCGACGGCGCCTTCCTGCGTCAGGATGGCATAGACGAACTGCCCGTTGGGGTGCGCGGCCAGCTTCTGAGGGTTGTTGCCGGCTTCCACACGCGCCACTTCGTCCAGGGTCTCGGTGTCCACAACGCCGACGAAAACGTCGCTGGAGTGTCCAAGATAGCCCAACTGCTCATCAGGGCTGAAGGTGTTGGCGATGATCCCTTCGCCGGCCGGCACGCGTTCGATGACCTCCAACGTGGTGGCGTCGAGGACCAGGTTGGCGTTGGTGCTACGCTCCTGTACCCAGACCTGGTCCTTGGTCGTCATCGCCGTGAGCATGAAGGGGCGTGTGCCGGATTCGCCCTTGTAGACATCCATGGGCTCCAGCGTCTCGCTGTCCAGGGCCAGCACCGTATCGCCGTTGTCTGTGGGCACAAAGACGCGCTCGACGCCGTCGGAGCCCACGACGACGTCCACGTCGCAGGCCACGCCGCCGTTGACGGGAACCTCCTTGATTTCCAGCACTTCGCGCGAGTCGATGTCTATGGCCGCCACCTGCCCCGAGGCGTGCTTGCTGACAAATAATGTGCCGTTGCGCGACGGTTTGCCAATGTAGAGCGTCACCTCATCCACGCCCAGGGGTATGCGCTCTGTCACTCGCAGTGTTTCCAGATTCAGCAGTAACACGGCGACCTCGTCCGTGTCCGGGTCTTTTGTGCCCAGCCACAGGTTCTCACCGTCATAGAAATTATTGTCGTCGTTCCAGGTCCACGAGGTGAAATCGGGAATGTCAGCCGTCTCCACGACGGTGTGCGTCGAAGTGTCGACGACGCTGACGTGGGGCGAACTGTTGCTAAAAGCGTAAAGGCGTGCGGCAGCGGCTCCTTCAGCTTCTGGCGCGACCTGATCGACCTGAGGCATGGCCGTCTCGAACGTAGTTGGCTGTGCTGCGGACGTCGGCTCCTGGCCGCCACAGGCCGCGAGAGCCAGGGTCACGAGCAGGTTAAAGGCCGTGAATAACAGAAATCTCTTCATGCCATTTCTCCTGGAATGGAAAACGGGCCGATTATTGTGCGCGTATGATGGTAATTAACCATTCGGGCGAACCTGTCTCCAAGGACACACTTTGTCAAGGCTGAGTCTTCGTTCCAAGCTGCCTGCAGACGCTTGGCGGTGATTGTGCCTTTGGCCGTGCATTCCTGTTTGAGGAGATTGAGGGCCATGGGGCGTAGGATGGCCAGGTTCTGGTCGGCGTTGCCTTGGCGCCCTCCAGGTGGAAGCTGACGAAGAATGGCAGATACAACGCCGTTACTTCAGCCAGGCGTCGATGCG
>DATHSI010000290.1:0-2364 GCA_035464315.1 Candidatus Sulfomarinibacteraceae bacterium | reverse complement strand
CCGGCGATTGACGGTGAACCACGTGCGCGCGGCGCTGGAGAAAGACCGCTCCATCATCCGCACCTGGCTCATGCGCGGCACGCTGCATCTGGTGACGACAGAGGACGCCGCGTGGCTGTTGCCGCTGCTGGGCCCTCTGTTCGTGCCCAAGGGCGCGCGCCGCCGCAAACAATTGGGGCTGGTTGAGGCTGTCTGGAAACGCGCAGCGCCCGCCATCCGCGACATTCTGGGCCAACACGGCCCGCTGACGCGCCCGGCACTGGCGCAGCGGCTGGCAAAACGGGACATTCCCACGGAGGGCCAGGCCATCGCCCATCTGGTGGCGCGCGCGGCGATGGAGGGCCTCATCTGCTTCGGGCCGGACACGGCGGACGGGGAACACACCTACGTACTGTTGGAGGCGTGGGTCGACGTCGAATTGGCTGCGCCAGACGAAATCGACGAAGCGCAGGCATACGCCGGCCTGGTACGCCGCTATGTGCAGGCCTATGGCCCGGTCGGGCCGCGCGACTTCGCCTCCTGGTCCGGCCTGGGGCTGCGCGCGACGCGGGCGGCGTTTGAGCGGCTGAACGCCGAGCTGCTCACGGTTGAGGCGGGCGGGGAGACGCTACACCTGCTGCCCGCACAGCGCGAGTGGTTGGACGCGGCGCCCCGTGACGGCCCGGTTGTACGCCTGCTGCCCGCCTTCGACGCCTACCTGCTCGGCTACCGCAACCGCGACCTGATCGTGGCCCAGCCATATGCCCGGCGCGTGCATCCCGGCGGCGGCATGATCCGCGCCACGGTGCTGCTGGATGGCCAGGCCGCCGGTACCTGGCGCTGGCAGCAGGAGAGGCAGGGCCGCACGCTGGTCGTCCACCCTTTCCGGCCCCTGGATCGCGATGTCATCGACGCGCTGGAACGGGAGGCAGCAGCAATGGGGGAATATATGGCTCTGCAGGCCACTGCCGGTCTGCGCCTGGAAAGCGAGGCGTCATAGGGGTAAAACGTAAGAACCCGGCGGAGGAAGCCGGGCTCTTACAAGGAAGTGGGAGAAACCATTACGTCCAACCTGCTCGAGTGGGTTGGGCGTTTTTACTATGTACTAATCGCCAGACGCCGTCACATCCGCACGCGTCCAGGCCGGACGCTGCTCGGGGCGAACCGGCTGGCGTGCTGGAGCAGGCTGGCTGCTATGGATGCTGGTCCAGAAGCCGGCGGCGGCGCCTAATGCCGCTCCGGCAATAGCGCCCAGGGCCATACCGCCGATAACCCACTGCGATCCAACAAAGGCAATTGCGATCAGGCCACCGAGCACGGCGCCTGCGCAAATACCCAGTAGAAGGCCCAGAGTGCTCTTGATCATCATCTGGAAAACCATCATTGTGTTCTACTCCTGCTGCTGTGAACGGGCTAACGTTTGTACAATTCCACAATAAACTGAATGCCCTTCTTTGTACATAAGTAAACGGTCCTATGACTTGTTTCCTGTCTCCAGCGGGCCGCGCCACCGAATCGGTGTCAGGAACACGCTCGCTGTAATGAAAATTGAAAGGCGCGGAGTCTATAATCAATGTCAGTATTGAACTGTGCTGGGCCGTCAGGAGCGTTTTCGCGCGTTTTCCCGAGGGTAATCAACTGAACAGGCAACATACACCACGAACCGCACAAAGCCGCCACAGGCTGAAACTCTGGAAAGAGAGACAGTTTGTGTTGCTGCGCGTATGGAAAGAGGAGACTCTCATGGAGCGTTACTATCGGCGCCTGGTCGCTGCACCTGAATCGGGGCAGACCGCCATACTCTTTATGCTTATGATCATCGGCCTGGTGGCTTTTGTGGGTCTGGCGGTGGATGGGGGGCACACGCTGAACGAGCGTCGCATCACGCAGAATGCGGCGGATGCGTCGGCGTTGAGTGGCATCCACTATATAGCGTCTAGCGATGCTCCAGCTGAAGAACAACTATTGAAAGTCATCAACCAGGTGGTGGAGTCAAACGGCGTGCCGGACACTGACAATACTCCCGGCAATGAAATAAATGACAACGTGACTGTTTACTACACGGACAATCGTGGCAACCGCATGGATACTCAGCCCTGTTACATCGTGGGTGATTGTCCCCTGGGCCCGGTGCCCTCGTGGGCCTTCGGTGTAGAAGTGAACCTCAAGAACCAGGTCGAAACTTATTTTATCGGCGTCATCGGTCAGAACGAGCTTGAAATCGGCGCCGACGCTGTAGCGGTGGTTCGTGGGGGTAACACGGGCGGTGACTTGAGTGATTATAGTATGGTTGCGTTTGGCCAATGTGATGTGGGGGATAAGCCGTTTGACGTAAGCACCAATAATGCTGACTTTATTGGTGGTGTATACAGTAGTAGCTGGTTT
>DATHSI010000289.1:0-50709 GCA_035464315.1 Candidatus Sulfomarinibacteraceae bacterium | reverse complement strand
GGCCTTTGAGTCGGAATTATATGGTGATGATTACGCCCATATCGAAGATTATGAATCAATCATCATCCTGTATAATGATCCCCATCGAGCCTTTCTCCCTCTCTTGCAAGAATGATAACGGGCTTTGCTCCGGCGCTAGCCGCCGAAGAAAACGGTCAGGCCTTCATCCTCCAACAGCGGGCCCAAAACCTCTATCCGGCGATTGCCGTGGCGCAATACCTCCCGCGAGCTCAGGCGCAACTGTCGCACATCCTCATCACGAGACTCATAGTAACGCTCGCTGCTCAGGGCGAAGACGAGGCGTCCAATGCCGCTCCAGAAGATGGCCCCGGCGCACATGGGGCACGGTTCCGTGCTGGCGTAAAGGGTGCAGTGCTCTAATTCCTCAGGCGTGAAGCGCCGCGTGGCTTCGCGTACCAGGTTCGTCTCGGCATGCCCCGTCAGATCTCCATCCGTGTGCACCGTGTTTTCCGCCTCCAGGACGATCGCGCCGCCGCCATCCACCAGCACGGCGCCAAACGGATTGTCCCCGCGTCGCCTCGCGCTCGCCGCCAGTTCGATGGAACGGCGCAGAAACTGCAGGTCGTGTTCAGGCATAGTGGGCCTCCCTCTTCTCTTTCATGACTTCGCCATTCTACCATACCACTGTGAGCGATCTGCAAGTTCCCCTATAATACAATATGGGAGGAGCCAGGGCCTGTGGTCATGCACGGGCAATTACTGTTGTGACGCTTAACAGCGTGGGCCGCTTGCCGCGTCCCCTGTTAAAGGAGGTACCTGATGGCCACCGAAGTGACACTGGACGGAACAGTATACCGGCGCATCAACGACACCTGGTACAACACCGATAGCTTCATCCGCGTCCCCCAAACCATTGCCCGCAAGCTAGACGTGAAACTGCTGCGTACAACGGACACCGCGCCAGATCCGGAGCCCCGTTCCAAGAAAAAGAAAAGCAAATCCAGCAAGAGCAACGTGCGCGGATTCCGCCAGGAAGATGTTCTACCGCTCATCGCCGACCTCATTCGCAGCCGTACTGAGGAAAGCAACGGCGCGATCACCCACCACGATCTCGTCGATGCCCTGCTGGCGCATCCTAAAGGACGGGAACTGGCAGAAACGGCCGTGGAGCGCAAGGGACATACCGTCAGGCGCTGGGCGGCCTGGATGATCCAGGCGTTCAGCCAGCGCATGAGCGCCGGGGATTCCCCCTACCAGGAAGAATTCGCACGCGAGCGCGTAGACGGCGCCTGGGCCTATCGCGTCAACTAATTCAGGTCAGATCGCAGGCCAACGCAGCCACCGTATCCCCTACTCGCACAAATCCGGGCCCCCGCCGCCCCACCAGCATGCCCGCGCGCTGGGCGCTCACCAGCCGCGGCTGGCGATCGATCTGTTGCAAGAAGTGTATCTGGCCCAGCGGCTGGCCCGCCTCGACCCATTCGCCGAGCTCGTGGAAAGATTCATAAACGCCGTCCACAAGCGCCATATGATAATAGGCCGGCTCCGGTATCTCCATAAGGCGCGTGGGCGGCAACCCCTGCTCTTCCCGCATCAGCGGCTGGCCCTCCAGAACGCCTAACTGCTTCAGCACGTTGCGCGTCCCCGTCTCCATAATTTCCAGCATCTGCGGGTCAAGAGTGCCCTTGCCGCCAATTTCGGCGCAGAGGAACACCTTGCCCTGGCTCTCCACCGCGTAATCCAGCAGGCCGGGCCCGCTGATCTCCTTCATGACAATCGCCACCGGCGCCTGAAAGGCCATCATCGCCGCCCACGTCTTTTGCCGCTGCGCCTCGTCATCCAGGTAGTGCATACTGATGTAGGGCATAAGGGAGAGGGAGTAACCGCCAGAGTGCAAATCGATCACCACATCACACAGCGGCAGAATCACTTCGTGCACGTAATGCGCCACGACTTCCGTGATCGTACCATTCCAACGACCGGGAAAGACACGGTTCATATCCTTGTTATCCAGAGGCGAGAGGCGCTGCCCCGCGTGCACGGCGGGCGTATTAAGAGCCGGCAGAATGATCACCCGTCCCTGCACGTCCTCCGGCTGCAGCTGGCGAATCAGCTTGGCCAGGGAGACAGGCCCTTCATATTCACCGCCGTGGTTGCCGCCCACCAGCAACACCGTAGGGCCGCTGCCGTTTTTGATCACGGCCACGGGTACCAGAACCGACCCCCAGGCCGACTCATTACTGGATGAAGGAGCGCGTAGATAAGAGAGTTGTTTTCCGTCTTGCTCGAAATCGACGTCCGTACTGACTGGTGACCGTTCGGCCGACATAAAATAGCCTCGCTACGATGTTTTTGCGCTGAAAAAGAATTCGATCAAACCCTCACCGCACGAACAGCGCCCGTTCAAAATCGGTCAGCAATTCGCAGCCGTCCTCCGTGATGCGAATCGTCTCCGAAAAGCTGATCCCGCCCTCACCCGGCGCCTGCACCCAGGGCAACACGTGGAACGTCATGTTCGCCTGCAGAGGGCGCATCTCGCCCGGTTGCATACTCAGAATCTGCCCCTCACCCCAGTCAGGCGGCAGCCCGATGCCCACCGAGTAAGCGGAGCGCGAGCCCTGCTCGCCGCCCAGTTGCGCCTTGCCAATGACCTCGCGGCTGGCAGCATCCGCTTCGTGGGCCGTCACGCCCGGCCTGATCGTCGCCACCATGGCCTCGAACGCCTCCTGCACCACCTGTTCGGCCTCCCGCACGCGCGCGCTGGGCTCGCCCACAAAACCGGTGCGCATCAGCGGCGCGTGGTAACGCTTCAGACAGCCCGCCAGTTCCAGCATAATAATGTCGCCTTCCTCAATGGTACGGCCGGCCCACGTGGCGTGGCCAATCGCGCCGCGGTAACCCGAGGCCACGAAGGGCACGATAGAGGGCCATTCGCTGCCGGCCTTGATCATGGCATAATGCATCTCCGCCGCCACGTCGTTTTCGCTCGCGCCGGCAGCCACCGCGTCAATGCCCGCCCGCATGCCGGCTTCCGTGGCCCGCGCCGCCTGGCGCATCAACGCCACCTCGTGATCCGACTTAATCAGGCGACCGGCCTCCACAATGCCCGAACAATCCACAAACGTGGCCTGCGGACAGTGGCCAAATAGTTTTTCTTGCTGCGCCGCCGTGAAGAACCAGCAGCTCTTTTCATAACCAATTCGCTTATCCTGCCAACAGAACTCTTCCAGCGTGTCCGCCGTCTTATCCATGGGCTCTTCATGATCTTGATAAGGTCGGGTCTGCTCCAACCAAGTCAGCGCCTGATAGCCGCTGTCCTCCAGCCGGCGGGGCACGGCGACCGGTTCTCCCTCCCGCGGAACGATCAGCGCGTTAAAGTAGTAATGGCCGGGACTCTCAAAACCGGACAGGTAGCAGATGTTCTCCGGCGTCGTCGTCATCACCAGATCCAGATCGCGCTCATCCATGCGCCGGCGCAGGTCGCGCAGGCGGCGCTGGTACTCGTCCATAGGAAAAACCAGATCGTCTCGATGTAGCATAAAGTCCTCCTGAGTGTGGTGTTCCTGGCGCTCGCTGACCGGGGAGAGTTGACGTCAAGAAACGCGTGTGTTATACTTGTCCATCATATGTATACAGGTTGTATACAACCTGGATTATCATACACGTTTTCGTGCCGCAAGTCAACCAGTCCCGCACCACCACACTTATCCAGTAAGCGTACAAGACGGGCAACAATACAACGATGGCCAGAAAGAGCCAGGAACAAATATATGAGCAGATTCGCGACCGTATCTGTCTCCTGCACTATGCGCCGGGCACGGTACTCAGCGAAAACGCGTTGGCCTCGGAATTCGGGGTCAGCCGCACGCCTGTGCGTTCTGCGCTACAGCGGCTGGAATACGAAGGTCTGGTTTCCAGCCTGCCTGGGGTTGGCACCATGGTCACCTCGGTTGATCTCAAGGTCCTTAAAGAGGTCTACGCCTTTCGCATCAAACTGGCTGAAATTGTCGGTGATCTGACACGAAACCGCGTCCCAGGGAACACCATTGAGCTGCTACAGGGATTGTTGGAGGAATGCCGCCAGATGTACGGCGGATACAATCCGGAAGCCATCGCCCGCCTCTACAACGATTTCCACGACGAGATGTTGAACATCATCGGCAACGAACCGCTTCGCCAAATCTACAACCAGCTCTACTACCAGACGGCGCGCGTCTGGTTGGAGATCCTGCCCGATCTGGAGTGGGAAAAGGAGGTAGATATCACCTGTGACGAAATTGCCGAGACAATTGCCGCTCTGGAAGGCGGCGACCTGAAACAAGCGGCCCGCGTCCGGCGCGACTACATGTCTTCGTTTATCGCGCGGATGAACAGTTATCTGGCCAGCGCCGATTCACGCGTCTAGCGCTCAAACCCATCTGACGCCGGGCTGGCAATATCCCAAAAAGGAGGTGGTGTGCAGGCCCGCCAACTCAAGATTTCATTCCGATGTGTTCGACGTCGCGAGTGACAACGTCCGAGCCTCCACTTCGGTTTCGTGCCACGGGCGTCCTTACACTTTGGCCATTAGCTAAACGCCGAATGTCGAACAGTTTATTTTCGTTCCCTTACTGAAAGGAGGATCTATGAATCTGCGTAAACTTCTCACTCTATTGCTCGTACTGGTGGCCCTCACAGCGCTGACCGTTGCCTGCCAGCCGGCAAATGGCGGCGGCGAAGCCCCGGCCGACACTGATACGTCGGCAGAAGAAACAACCGGCGATGACGAAGATGCGGGAGAAAGCACCCTGGAGCGCGCCCGGCGTGAAGGTGTGATCCGCGTGGGATTCGCCAATGAGAATCCCTACGCCTTCGCCCAGCCAGACGGCACGCTCTCCGGCGAGGCCGTAGAAGTCGCCCGCGCTGTGTTCCAGGAGCTTGGAATTGAAGAGATGGAAGGCGTGCTGACCCAGTTTGGCTCCCTCATCCCCGGTTTGCAGGCCGGACGCTTCGACGTGATCACAGCCGGCATGTACATCACACCCACCCGCTGCGAGCAGGTGCTCTTCGCCGATCCTGAGTATCAGGTAGGCGAGGCATTGATCGTTGAAGCCGGCAATCCGCTCAATCTGCACAGCTACGAAGATATCGCTGCCAACCCTGACGTAAGAGTCGGCACCGGCGCGGGTTACCTGGAAATTGACTACATGCTTGAGGCCGGCGTCTCTGAAGACCAGATCGTTGAATTCCCCGACGATCCTTCCGGCGTGGCTGGCCTGCAGGCCGGTCAGATTGACGCCTGGACCGGCACCCGTCCCACACTGCTCATAACGCTGGAGACGACGAATGATCCCAACATTGAGCTGGCCGACCCGTTCGAGCAGCCCACCATTGACGGTGAACCGGTCATCTCCTACGGTGGCGCCGCGTTCCGCTACGAAGACCTGGAGTTCCGCGAGGCGTTCAATGAAGAGCTGCAGAACCTGAAGGACTCCGGCCAGTTGCTGGACCTCATCGGTCAGTTCGAAGGCTTTGACGAGGCCGCCCTGCCCGGAGACACAACTGCCGAGGACATCTGCCCCGACGCCTACAGCGACCTACAATAAGAGTCTGAAAAGGCGGGTAGAGAGTGTGCCTCCCCTTGCCAGGCGGCACGCTCTCCACCTCTCTCAGTGTCCCTCCATGGTCTCCTCCGCGGCTCTCCATATAACATTGGTTCCACCAGTACACAGGCCGCGACCATATCAATTAGAAAAAGTGGAGTAAGCTACAAACATGAGCAAAAACCAACCGCAGAAAGGCACCCTGTCCGTCTGGGCCGGAGAGGAAGCAAAAGACCTCTGGGAACGGGCCACGCAGGTACCCGTCGTCCACAGCGTCTCCTTCGGCTATACCGACGTTGACCAGTGGCAGGACGTGGCCCTGGGCAAACAACCGGGCCACATCTACGGGCGCAATACCAACCCTACCGTCACTGCCTTTGAAGAAAAGGTACGCCAGTTAGAAGGTGCGGAAGCGGCTACCAGCTTTGCCACAGGTATGGCCGCCATCAGCAACACGCTGTACACCTTCCTGCGCCCCGGTGACCGCGTCGTGTCTGTGAAAGACACTTATGGCGGCACCAATAAAATCTTCCTGGAGTTCTTGCCCCAGATGCAGGTAGACGTAGCCCTGTGCGATACCACCGACCACGAGGCAATCGAAGCCGAAGTAGCCAAAGGGTGCACGTTGCTCTATCTGGAAAGCCCTACCAACCCCACCCTGAAAGTGGTCGATCTGGCGCGGCTGGCGGCTGCGGGACACGAAGTGGGCGCCATCGTCGTTGTAGACAACACCTTCGCCACGCCTATCAACAGCAATCCCCTGGAGCTTGGCGCCGACCTTGTATTGCACAGCGCCACTAAGTTCCTGGGCGGGCACGCCGACGCCCTGGGCGGCGTCATCTGCGGCCCGGCGGAGCTGATTGAACGCATCTACCACTACCGCGAAATCAACGGCGCTACTCTACACCCCATGGCCGCCTATCTGCTGTTGCGCGGCATGAAAACCCTGCACCTGCGCATTCGCCAGCAGAACGAGAGCGCGCTACGCATTGCCCAATTCCTGCAGGACCATTCATTTGTAGAAGACGTCTTTTATCCGGGCCTGCCCGGCCATGAAAATCACGACGTGGCCTCGCGCCAGATGGGCGGCTACGGCGGTGTGCTCAGCTTCATGCTGCGCGGCGGGTTTCCTTCCGTGCGCCGCCTGTTGCCCCGGCTCCAATACGCCCACGCCGCGGCCAACCTGGGCGCAGTAGAGACCGTCGTGGGCCCGCCGCGTACCTCCAGCCATGTGGAATCGACGCCAGAAGAACGGGAAGCGATGGGTATCCCCGAAAGCCTCATCCGTTACTCAGTGGGCATCGAAGACACCGACGATCTGATCGCCGACCTGCAACAGGCGCTGGACGCCACCGCAGCCGAGCAGGAGACGGCGACAGCCACCGCACAGGAGTAAGCGTATGAACACCTATCGCCTGGCGATGATCGGGTTTGGCAATGTGGGCCAGGGGTTGGCCCAGATTTTGCGCGACCGCGGCGATGACATTGCACAGCGGCACGGCGCCCGCTTCCAGATCGTTGCCGTCAGCGATCTGCTCAAGGGCAGCGTATATGATCCTGACGGACTCGCTGCTGAGCAGTTGCTGCAGGCTGTTGGCAACGACGGCGATCTGAGTAACGTGCCCGCGCCGCACCGCGGCTGGGACGCGCTACGCACCATCGAAGAAAGCAACGCCGACGTCATCCTGGAGATGAGCTACACCGACCTGGAAACAGGCGAGCCGGCCCTGACACACGTGCGACGCGCCCTGCGACAGGGACGCCACGTGGTGACCACCAACAAAGGCCCCACTGCGCTGCACTTTCCAGAGCTAAAACAACTCGCCCACGAAAACAACGTCGAAATCGGCGTCGAGGGCACCGTGATGAGCGGCACGCCCGCTTTGCGCCTGGGCATGGAGTTGCTCTCCGCCGCCGGCGTGCAGCGCGTGCAGGGCATCCTCAACGGCACCACCAACTATATACTCACACAGATGGAAGCCGGCGCGACCTACGAGGAAGCATTGGCCGAAGCGCAGGAAAAAGGGTACGCAGAGGCCGATCCCACCGGCGACGTAGAGGGCCACGACGCCGCGGGCAAGGTGGTCATCCTGGCCAATTTGCTCATGGACCTGCCGCTGACCATGAGCGCCGTGGCAGCCGAAGGCATCACGGGCCTCACCCCCCAGGCCATCGCGGAGGCTGCCCAGGCCGGCGAGCGCTGGAAGCTGATCGGGCTGGTGGAAAAACAGGGCGACGATTTCACCGCCAGCGTGCGACCCACGCGGCTGCCCCTGGCCCACCCCCTGGCCTCCGTCGGCGGCGCCACCAACGCTATTACCTACACCACCGACCTGCTCGGCGAGGTCACCCTCGTGGGCCCCGGCGCCGGACGCGTGGAGACGGGATATGCGTTGTTGGGAGATATGTTGGCGATACACAGGAGGAGAGATTAGAGATTGGAGACTGTAGATCGGAGATTGGCGACTCGTCCAGATCTCCAATCTCCAATTACCAATCTCTGCTCTCCCGAGGGGACACACCATGAAAATGCTTCTCAACGGCCAATGGGTCGACCGCTCGCAAAAGATCGAAGTATGCGATCCGCAGGATGGCAGCCTGGTGGATACGGTGCCGCGGGCCAGCGTTGACGACATGGAAGCAGCCATCGCAGCGGCGCAGGACGGCTTCGAGCGGGCGCGGGCGTTGCCGGCGCACCGCCGCATGAGCATTTTGCGCCAGGCGGCGCAGACGATGGAGCGGGAACACGAATCATTCGCGCGCACCATCGCCCGCGAGGGCATCAAGACTATCCGCGAGGCGCGCAAAGAAGTGACCCGCTGCATCCAGACGTTACAGATCAGCGCCGAGGAGGCGCGGCGGCTCAACGGCGAAACGATCCCCTTCGACCAGATGCCCGGCAGCGAGAACCGCGTGGGCTACTACCGGCGCGAACCGATCGGCATCATCGGCGCCATCACGCCCTTCAACGACCCCCTCAATCTGGTCGCGCACAAAGTGGGCCCGGCGCTGGCGGCGGGCAACGCCATCATCGTCAAGCCGGATTCCAAGACACCCCTCAGCGCCCTCAAGCTGGCCCAGGCCGTCCACGACGCCGGTATCCCGCCGGGCATATTGCAGGTAATCACCGGCGACGGGCGCGACGTGGGCCACGCTCTGGTCGTTGACCCCCGGGTGCGCATGATCTCCTTCACAGGCGGCCTGGATACGGGCCTGAAAATCATGGAAAACGTAGGGTTGAAAAAAGTGGGTATGGAGTTAGGCAGCAACAGCCCCGTCATCGTCATGCCCGACGCCGACCTGGAGGACGCCGTAGCAGCCAACGTCAGCGGCGCCTTCTGGGCCGCGGGCCAGAACTGCCTGCACGTACAGCGGCTGCTGATCCACGAGGATGTGTACGAGCAATTTTGCAACCGTTTCATAGAACAGACCGAACAGTACGACGTAGGCGACAAACTGAGTGAAGATACCGACATGGGGCCCCTCATAAACGAAAGCGCCGCCCGGCGGGTAGAACGATTAGTGAACCAGGCCCTGACCGACGGCGCCACCTTGCTCACCGGCGGCAGCCGTTCCGGCGCGTTCTACGCACCCACAGTGCTCGCCGGCGTCCCCGACCACACGCCTCTGGCGCGGGAAGAGATCTACGGACCGGTCACCATCTTTTACCGGTTCAGCGAGCTGGACGAGGCGATCCGCCGGGCGAACGACGTGGAATACGGGCTGCAAGCCGGCATCTTCACCAACGATCTGGGCACAGCGCTGGACGCCGCGGCGCGCCTGGAATGCGGCGGTGTGATGATCAACGACAGCACAGACTATCGCATCGACGCCATGCCCTTTGGCGGCGTCAAAGGCTCGGGCCTGGGCCGCGAAGGCATCCGCTTCGCTCTACAGGAGATGACAGAGCCCAAAGTAATTTGCTTTAACCTGTAAACCAACCTCCGGGAGGTTCCAAACTTCCCGGAGGTTCATGGGAGTGCGTGAAGGGAACAGTGCAGACGACAAACGACGTAGCCATTGTCGGCGCGGGCATCTTTGGTCTCACCGCTGCGCTGTCGTTGCGCGAGCGGGGGCATGACGTCACGGTTCTGGAAGCCGGCGCGACGCCCAACCCCCTCGCCGCCTCCACAGACATCAGCAAGGTCGTGCGCCTGGAGTATGGCGGCGATGAATTCTATACAGAGCTGATGGAAAAGGCCCGCCAGGGCTGGCTGCGCTGGAACGAGACGCTGGGCGAGAGGCTGTACCACGAAGACGGGGTCACCATGCTCACCCGCGGTCCCATGGAGGACGACGCGTTCACCTCCCAGAGCTACCGGCTGCTGCGCCAGCGAGGTCATCCGCTGCAACGGCTGGATGGCGACGAGATAGCGCGCTGGTTGCCGGCCTGGAACGCCAACGTCTATAGCGACGGCTACTACAACCCGCGCAGCGGCTATGCCGAGAGCGGTCGCGTCGTGGCTGCTCTGGCCCGCGCTGCTGTGAATCGCGGCGTCCGTTTGCTGGCAGATTGGCCCGTGGCCGGGTTGCTGGAGGAAGGCGGGCGCGTGCGCGGCGTGCGCATGCACGATGGCCAACAGATGCAGGCCGCAAGCGTCGTGATCGCTGCCGGCGCCTGGACGCCCATCCTGTTGCCCGAACTGCAAGAGGTAATGACGCCCGTGGGCCTGCCGGTCTTCCACCTCAAACCGGACGCTCCCGACCTATTCCGTCCGCCCCACTTCTTCACCTTCGCCGCCGATGTGGCCCGCAGTGGCTGGTACGGCTTCCCCCTGCATCCCAGAGAAGGCGTAATTAAGGTCGCCTTTCACGGGTCCGGCCGCGTCATCGACCCCATCCGTGACGAGCGGCGCGTGTCTGATGAGGAAGCAGACAGCCTACGACCCTTCCTCAAGGAAGCGCTGCCCTCGCTACACGAAGCTCCGCTGGTGCACACGCGCCTCTGCCTCTACTGTGATGTGCGCGACGGTCACTTCTGGATCGACCACCACCCGCAAAAGAAAGGTCTCGTCGTGGCCAGCGGCGGCAGCGGGCACGGCTTCAAATTCGCGCCCGTGCTCGGCGACCTGATCGCCGACGCCGTCGAAGGCAAGGACAATCCTGATCGGGAGCGCTTCCGCTGGCGTACAATTGCACCGGAGACAATAAACCAGGAGGCAACTCGCTATCAAGGTAGTAGTGAAACCGGGAGGTGAAATTTGGTGTTACGAAACATACTGGCACTCCTTGGCCTGCTCCTTTTCGTCAGCGGACTCATTCTTCTGACGGTAGAGCTTTCCCAACAACAGGCCACCCTTCCCGAAGAAACATCCGGCATCCTATCTGGCATTCTGCACACCGATACGCAGGCTGTGATCATCGCCGGCATCGGCCTGCTACTGGGGCCACTGCTGACGATTCCCTGGTGGCGCTATCGCCTGCGGGAAGAAGAAAAGTGGTTAGAGAAACGGGACGAACCGATTGAGGGCCCACCGCGCATTCCGACGTAAGCGTCGCTGCACAAGAAACATCTGATGAGCAACCACTCATTCTTTACACCAGAGGAATACGACGCCCGTCTGCGCCGCCTGCGCCAGGCAATGGCAGCGCAGAACCTCGACGGTTGCCTGATTTCCGTCCCGGAGAACATCTACTACCTCACAGGCCTCGATCACTTCGGTTACTTTGCCTACCACGCCCTGCTCGTGCCAGGTCAGGGCGACATGGTGCTCATCGCGCGAGCCATGGAACAGGCAACCATGGACCACTTTCTGGTCGACACCTACTTCAAGGGTTACGGCGACAGCGCCGACCGCGTCGCCTTCACGGCCCAAAGCCTGCGCGAGATGGGCATAAAGCGAGGACGGCTGGGCCTGGAAAAACAGAGCCTTTTCTTGCCCCCAATCATCCCCGAAGGCCTGACGGCGGCCTTGCCTGAGCTGGCCCAGCTGGACGTCTCGGGCTTGGTTGATCGCCTGCGACAGACTCGCTCGCCGCAAGAAATCGCTTATAGCCGGCAGGCAGCCGGCGTGGCCCAGGCCATGATGCAGGCAGCCATCGAGACCGCCGGCGCCGGGGTCAACGAGCAAGAAGTCGCCGCCGAGGTGCAACGGGCCATGGCCCTCGCCGGGGGCGAGCAACCTGGCTTCGGCCCTTTCATCCGTTCCACGGCGCGTCTGGGGCAGGAACACCGCTACTGGGAAGATTACGTCTTGCAGCCGGGTGACATGCTCTTCGTTGAGCTCGCCGGCTGCGTGCGACGCTACCACGCGGCAATGGGCCGGCTGCTCTTCATCGGCGAGGCCTCTGACGGCGCGCAGGAGATGGCCCGGCTCTGCCTGCAGGCGTTCCAGGACGTCATCTGCGCCATGCGCCCCGGCGCGCTGGCCCAGGACGTCTATCGCGCCTGGCAGGATCGCGTCGATGCCGCCGGTCTCTCCCACTATCGTCGCCACCACTGCGGCTACCTGATCGGCCTGGGCTTCCCGCCGAGTTGGGTCGGCGGCGGCGACGTCGTCGGCCTGCGACACGATAGCGACCTGCAACTGCAACCGGGCATGACCTTCCACGTCATGTCCTGGCTCATGGACACCGGTTACGGTGATTACTTTGTGTCCGACACCGCTCTCGTCACAGAGGAGGGCTGTGAACGATTGACGACCACGTCGCAACAACTTCACATTGTCTAATGCTATCCATCGCCTCTCGTAACCTACGAGAGGGAGTAGCAAAGGAGGAACGATGGCTGCTCGTCTTGGCCTTGACTCAGATCGCATCAAGAACATGATTTTCTTGACGATCGCTATACTCACCATAGGCACCGCATTTGGCGTGCAGATGATGACCAACCCGCCAGAACTAGCCCCGTTCGACCTGATGCCCACACTGCTGCGGGGGCTGAGCATCACCATTACCCTCACTTTCTGGGGGGCGCTGCTGGCGCTGGTGGTGGCCATCTTCACGGGCATCCTGCGCGCCTCGGACAACGCCTTGTTGCGCGGCATCAGCGGCATCTACGTCGAAGTATTCCGCGGCACATCCATTCTGGTGCAGCTCTTCTGGATCTACTTCGTCCTGCCCCTGCCCCCCTTTGAGATCAGTATCACCGCCTTTCAGGCCGGCGTACTGGCCCTGGGCCTCAACGTGGGCGCCTACGGTGCTGAAGTCGTGCGCGGCGCCATTCAGGCCATTCCCCGCGGGCAGATTGAAGCAGCCACCGCCCTCAACATGTCCCGCAACCTGATGATGCGCCGCGTTATCTTGCCCCAGGCTATCGTGCGCATTCTACCTCCCTTTGGCAATCTACTCATCGAACTCTTGAAAGCCACCTCGCTGGCTTCTCTGATCACCCTCTCTGACGTCACCTTCCAGGCTCTGACCCTGCGCCAGAGTGTGGGCCGCACCACCGAAGTGTTCATCCTGCTACTCTTCATCTACTTCCTGATCGCTTATCCGCTGACGCTGGGCGTGCGCTGGCTGGAACGGCAACGACGTTGGGTAGCATAGGAGGCAATAACCCATGAACCAATTAACTGAATTTTTCGATTTTCAATTTGCTCTGGAGATTCTGCCCCAGTTGCTGCAAGGGCTCCTGGTAACCATCCAGGTATCCTTCGCCGCCTTCGCCGTAGCTGCCATCACCGGCCTGCTACTGGCCCTGGGCCGGCGCAGTGAAAACGGGTTGCTGTCCAACGTGTCCGGCGCCATTGTAGAGTTCGTACGCAGCACGCCGCTCCTCGTGCAGCTCTTCTTCTTCTTCTACGTCATGCCGCGCTACGGTCTACGCCTGCCGGCCTTCATCGTGGGTACGCTGGCCCTGGGCTTGCACTATGGCACCTACACGTCGGAGGTGTACCGTGCGGGCATCGACGCCGTAGCGGAAGGGCAGTGGGAAGCATCGCGAGCTCTCAATTTCTCCCCGATGCACACCTGGACGCGCATCATCCTGCCCCAGGCCATCCCACCCATGTTCCCGGCGCTGGGCAACTACCTGGTAGCCATGTTCAAGGAATCGGCGCTGCTCTTTTCCATTACGGTGACTGAGTTGATGTACACGGGCCAGACGATCGGCACCCGCAGCTTCCGCTATCTGGAGCCGATTACCCTGGTCGGGGCCCTCTACTTCCTGCTCAGCTATCCCTCGTCCATTTTCGTTCGTAGATTGGAGGCACGCTATGCAAGGTAATATGGAAATAACAACAACTGATCCCATCGTCCGTTTTGAAAAAGTAACCAAAGCCTTTGGCGATCTGGTCGTTCTGCGCGAACTTGACTTCGAAGTGGGACCCGCGGAGATAGTGACCATCATTGGCCCCAGTGGCTCGGGTAAAACGACCATTTTGCGCGTGCTGATGACGCTGGAAAAGCCTAACAACGGCGTCATCTGGGTCGACGGCGAACCGCTGTGGCACAAGCGCGCCAACGGCCAGCTCGTCGAAGCCGACGAGAAACACCTGCGCAAGGTGCGCGGCAAGATCGGCATGGTCTTCCAGCACTTCAACCTCTTTCCCCACATGACGGCCCTGCGCAACATCACAGAGGCGCCCATTCACGTCCTGGGCATGAAAAAAGAAGAGGCTATGGTCCGCGCCGAGGACCTGCTGCATAAGGTGGGCATGGCCGACAAGCGCGATCACTATCCGTCGCAGCTGTCCGGTGGCCAAAAGCAACGCGTGGCCATCGCCCGCGCCCTGGCTATGCGACCCAAGGTCATGCTCTTCGACGAGGTCACCTCCGCCCTGGACCCTGAGCTGGTCGGCGAAGTACTGGGCGTGATTCGCGAGCTGGCCGAGGAAGGCGAAATGGCCATGCTGCTCGTCACGCACGAAATGGGTTTCGCCCGCGAAGTGTCCGACCGCGTCGTCTTCTTCGACAACGGTCAGGTCGTGGAACAGGGCCCGCCCGAGCAACTCTTCGACGATCCCCAGAACCCGCGCACGCGCTCCTTCCTGGGCGCGACGTTGCGGCACTGATGGGTTGCAAGTTGGTAGGTTGCTGGTTGGCAGGTTGCTGGTTGGCAGGTTGCCGGTTGCAGGTTAGAAGGTTGGGATGATGGCTACAATTCGGCGGTTTGAGGAAATTGAGGCCTGGCAGACGGCGAGGCGGCTAACGCGCTTGTTTTATGAGCTGTCGGATGAAGGTGCGTTTGCGCGAGACTATGGGCTGCGCGATCAGATGCGACGCGCGGCCGTCTCCATTATGTCTAATATAGCAGAAGGTTTCGAAAGTCGCACGACCTCACTGTTTATCGAATATCTGGGAAGAGCAAAAGCCTCCTGTGGCGAACTACGCGCCCAGCTCTACGTTGCTCTAGACGCCGGATATCTCGAACGCCAGCAATTCGACCAACTCTTCCAAGAGGCAAAAATCTGCAGCCGCCAAATCGCCGCCTTCATACGCTATCTCCAATCCTTACCCAAAGACCGCCGCCTCCGCGAAACCCAAATCAACTACGAACCCTAACAACCTACAACCCGCAACCTGCAACCTGTAAACCTGCAACCTGTAAACTCGTAACCATGGTCCTAATCCTAACCGAACCCCAACTCCGCCGCTGCATCGGCGTCAACCACGAGGCTCTGGACGCCGTGGCCGACGGCTTCAACCGCCTCGCCGCCGGGCAGGCCACCATGCCGCCCATCATGCGCCTGGACGTCGCCGAGCACAACGGCGAAGTGGACGTCAAGACCGCCTATCTCCAGGGCCTGGACGGCTTCGCCGTCAAGCTCTCCTCCGGTTTCTTCAACAACCACAAGCTGGGCCTGCCTTCCCTCAGCGGCCTGATGATCCTGCTCAGCGCCCGCACCGGCTTTCCCCAGGCCCTGCTCCTGGACAACGGCTACCTCACCGACGTGCGCACGGGCATGGCCGGGGCGCTCGCCGCCCGCCACCTGGCGCCCGAGCAGGTGAGCACGGCGGGCGTCATCGGCGCCGGCGCCCAGGCCCGCTACCAGATGCGCGCCCTGCAACTAGTGCGCGACTTCAAGCGCGTGCTCGTTTACAGCCGAACGCCGCAAAATACCCGACAATACGCCGAGGAGATGGCAGCAAGCCTGGAGCGACCGGTTGAACCCGTGGCAAGCGCCGAAGCCGTCGTGCGCCACAGCGACGTGGTCGTCACCACCACACCCGCCAAAGACCCCTATCTGCGCGCCGAGTGGCTGCACCCCGGCCTGCATATCACGGCCATGGGCTCCGACGCCGAAGAAAAGCAGGAACTGCACCCTGACGTCTTTCGTCGCGCCGGTCTCATCGTCTGCGACCGCAAATCACAGGCCTTGCGCCTGGGCGAGTTACACCACGCTCACGACGCCGGCGCCCTGCCGTCCCAGGATCAGATCATCGAGCTGGGCCAACTAACCAGCGGCGAGCTAGCCGGCAGGCAAAGTTCCGAGCAGATCACCATCTGCGACCTCACCGGCACCGGCGTCCAGGACACCGCCATCGCCCTCCTCGCCTACCACAAAGCCCGGGAACTGGGACTCGGCCAACAAATCGACGCCTGAGCCCTCAAACAGGCTCTAGCTCAAGCTGAACGCTCTCCCCTGCCTGCTCCGTGGTCCTCCCGCGCTTCGCAGGAGCCGTCCTCCGTGTCCCTCTGTGTCACTTCGTTCCCTCTATCTCTAAGCTCTAGCTCTAGCTCTATCTACAGATCAGCACCGGCCAGCGCCGCCAGCGCAGCACGTCATTCACCGTGCTGCCCAACATCACGTCCAGCAGTGGCCGGAATCCATACCCGCCCATAATGATCATGTCGCTCTCCCGCTCCTCCGCCGTGCGCCGCAACACCTCCGGCGCCGGCCCGCGCTCCACCGCGTAAAAAGCATCCACGCGCCGCGACTGCAGATACTGTCGCGCAAACGTCAGCGTCTCCGCCGCGTCGCGCTCATCCGACAGCGAAGCGCCCTCGTCGGCCACCGTGAGCACCGTCAGCGCCACGCGCCATCTGCCCGCCAGATACGCAGCAACGAACAACGCCTCTTTGGCCTTGGGACTGCCGTCAAACGCCAGCAGCGGGCGCTGCAATTGCGAAACAGGGCCAGGCACAGCCAGCACCGGGCGGCTACAGCGGCGCACCAGCCTGCTGAACCCCGAACTCAGGCGATCGCCCGGTCGCGGGCCGGGCGGATGCGAGAGCGGAATCACCAGCAGATCATTCCAGTAGGCCCTTTCACAAATCGTATCAGACACGGGCCCGACCTCCAGCGACAGCTCTCCCGGTACGCCGGCGGCCGAGCAATGTGTCCTGAACTGCTCCGCCAATCGTTGCCGCGCCTCCGGCGCCATCTCGCCCGCCTTCCGCTGCACGTGCAGACCATTGACCTGGCCCCCTTCCCGGTCGGCCACCAGGAGCGCCTGGTCCAACCCGCGCCAACCGCTTTCCTCGCCGTTAAGCGCCACCAGGATGTTGCCAAACAGGTTGCTTTCATGACCCGCCCCCAACACATCCTCACGCCAGTGGCCGGTGGGCGGTCCCGCTTCCAGCGAGTCCGGCGTCAGAGCATTCCTGACGCGTTCCCTGACCCGGCTAAACACTTTCTGCGGGTTGGGACTGAAGCGATCCACAAGGTCGCGGGCGGCGGACGCATCGTCCACGTCCCAGCCCAGTTCCTCCTCCAACTCCTCCCGGTGCCGCGCAATCCAGGCGTAGAGGTCAGTCTCCGTGCGCTTGGGAAAGTAGCGCAGGAGACCACGGCGACGAATAACCTCCACCAAGGGCAGATAGACTTCATCATACCAGGCCACGACGGCGCGCTCATAGGGCACGTCCGCCCCATCACGCTCCCGCAGCCACAGCCAGCAACCCTGGATCTGCTCCTTCAGCACCCGGTACTGCCCTGGCGCGGTAACCGTGAGATCCGCGTCCGGGCGCAATTCATCCAGGCCCGTTTCCTCCAGAAACTCAGCATATTTGACGCGTGTAATCAATTCATCCGGCTCCATATCCGGCGTCACCGGCACCTTTGTGGGGATTTCCGTCACATAGGCCGGGATCTCCTCGGCGCCCAACACACGCGCCACTGAAACGCGATGGTTGCCATCCAACACAAAATAAGAGTCTCCCAGCTGGTAAACCTGGATTGGGGGAATGTCCTCCAGACGCTCAAACGCGGCGCGCACCCGCGCCCAGCGCTCCTGTGCGTTCTTGCGCCGCGGCAGAAAACTACGCGTGAAATCCGTATAGCGCCCCACACTGCCCACGATGGCATCCAGTGGAATCATTTGCAGACCGCGCCCCACCGCTTCGCCCGCCCGCAACTGCTCCGACACTTCCCCATAGTGCAACAGCTCTGAAGAGCGCCCCCGGAGCTGGGCCACGACCCGCTCCAACGCGCCGCGCTGGCGCGCGCGGCGAAAGTCGCGCATCGCTGCTTCAAATCGCGGAGAACCTTTGTCCATATGCAAGCACCAACCTGGTTACACTAACGCCCCATCCACCTGCGCTTCGACCGTCTACACAACGTCCAGAAGCCGCGAGAGCGCCACATTGCCACCGCTAATAATCACAGCCACACGCTCGCCGGTCACAGAGAGCTTGCCGCTGAGCAGCGCCGCCACGCCCACAGCACCCGCGCCCTCGACGACCAGGCTTTGCTCGCGCAATAGAAAGGCCATGGCCCCGGCGATCTCCTCCTCGCTGACCAGCAGCACGTCATCCACCAGTTCATTGACTATACGAAAGGTATGCCGGTTATCCAGACCGATACCGCCCAACAGGCTGTCCGCCAGCGTCTCCTCCTCCGCCATTTGCACCGGCTGGCCCGCCTGCAGGCTGTGATACATCACGGGCGAGCGCTCCATCGACACGCCCACGACGCGTATCGTGGGCGACGCCGCTTTCAGCGCCACGGCAATGCCCGAGATAAGGCCGCCGCCCGATAACGGTACCAGGACGGAATCGACGTCAGGCAACGCCTCCAGCAGCTCCAACCCGATAGTACCCTGACCGGCAATGACCAGCGGATCGTCGAAGGGATGCACCATTGTCAGGCCGCGTTCCTGCGCCAGTGCCAGCGCCCGCTCCGCCGCTTCATCCTGACCCTGTCCTTCAATCACCACTTCCGCGCCCGTGCGCCGCAGAGCCTGCACCTTGTTTTGCGGCACGCGCTCCGAGATGCAGACAACGGCGGGAATCCCAACCTGTCGCGCCACGTGTGAAACCGCGCGCCCATGATTGCCCGTCGAAGCTGTAACCACCCCACGCGCTCGCTGTTCCGGCGACAGGCTCAAGATTTTGTTCGCCGCCCCGCGCACCTTGAACGTCCCCGTCTCCTGCACCGTTTCCAGCTTGAGAACAATCTCAGCATCAGACCGTTCGCCCAGCGTCTGCGAGGATACGAGAGGCGTCTCTCGCACCAGCGCGCTGATGCGCTTGCGAGCCTGATAAACATTCTGAAGGGTCACATCTGAACTGGACATAATCGGGTTCCTGGCGATGTTGACTGCAACCTTATCGTACTTATCTGAACCTGTTTCGGCAACCCTCACCGCATGGCCTCCCCACCCCGATTTATAGCGCCCTTTATATCCGCCTCCTGTATCCCGATACATTCCCCACCCCTCCCTTCTCCTCTATTCTTAACAACAGGCGCGATTCCCTGGCACAACGTTCTATAGCGCCTGCGAGGAAGAACTTGATGCAAATTCCACGTTGGTTTCAAATCCTGGCCGTGGCCCTGGCAGGCCTGATGGTCGTACTGTTGCTGGGCGCGGCCCTTTCCGTGCCCTACCGTTGGGTGCAATCAGACCCGCCCTCCGGCCAGCCACGCGCCCATTACAACACCAAGAACACCACACGCTTCATGGGCGACGACATAGCGCAGACGGCAGCACTGGTGGCCCGCGCCGTCTATCCCGGCAGCACGGAGGCCAACACGCCAGATCTGCTCATGCTCTACGAAGAGGCCAACTGGCGCGCCGGACTGTCCGCCGCGCCTCTCACCCGCGCCCTGAACGGCCTGTTGCTACCGGCCAGCGCTGCCACAGCGCTTCCCGACGAGTTCGCCGTTAGGGGCAGCGACGCCATCGGCGGCGCCCAGGTCCTGCTGCTAGACGACGCTACTCTGGAGGACGCTCGCTTCAGCGCCACACCTATCAGCAGCGGTGACATCGCCGCCCTGCTGCGGGAAGCCGGCGCTGCGCCACAGCACGCCATCATCGTGGACGAGGACGACCCAGGCACGGCCATCCTCGCCGCGCCCTGGGCCGCCTACAGCGGCGACCTGATCGTCTTCGACGAAAGTGAGGTTCCCGGCGACATACCGGCCTACGTCCTGGGCGCGGCCGAAGCCGGCGCCGGCGTGCCGCGCATCGGCGGCGAAAATCCCCACGCTACGGCCATCGCTTTCGCCTCGTTTGAAGACAAGAACACCCCTCTCTTCGGCTGGGGCTTCAACGCCAACACTCTGACCGGCTACCGCGCCTTTACTATCGCCCCTGAAGACGAGCCTACCCTGGCCCTGCTCAGCGCCAACCTGGCTCGCCGCGGAAAACCGGGGCCTCTCTTCTGGAGCAGAACCGACGAGCTGCCACAGGGCGTCTACAACTACTTCTTCAGCCAGCGCCCTGCCTGGTGGGTGACGCCGTCAGAGGGTCCTTTCCACCACTTCTACATCATCGGCGACACAGACATGATCAGCTTCGACGCTCAGGGACAGGCCGACTACAGCGTGGAGATCGGACCCTATTTCCAGAAGGGGTTTGCCGCCGGCCCCATGGACATGCTGGCTACCGCCTGGGTGCTCCTGGGCGTGGCTTCCGCCGTGTGGATCGCCATCCACGAAACGCGCTTTCTGCCGCGCCAGAACTGGCTGATGAAACTGGCCTGGCCCCTGCTGGCGATGATGATCGGTCCCTTCGGCATCCCCTTCTACCGCCTGGCCTACGACCGGCCCATCATCAAACACGGCGACATGATCATGTGGGACCGGCCCTTGTGGCTGCAAGGTCTGGTAGCGACCGCTTCCGCCGTAGGCTTCGGAGGCCTGATCATGGTCACCAGTGGCTATCTGATCACCCTCTTCGGCCTGCCCCTGATTCCCATGAACAACGTCGCCTTTCTCCTGGGCACGCCCATGATCCTGGTCATGATCATCAACTACGTCGTCGCCGTCATCGTCGCCTGGCTTCTCTACCAGACGCCGATGATGGCCACCATGCACGGCGTCAGCTACCAGGAAGCGCTGCCAAAAGCGTTTCCGCTGGTCGCTACCTCTATGTTAGCTGCCGCCATCGGCATGAACCCCAGCATGTGGTGGTTCATGATGTCCAAATTCCCCATGATGCCCACCGAGGAGTCCATCCTCTGGTTCGGCGCCATGTTCGTCACCGTATTCCTGGCCTTCCTCATCGCCTGGCCCCTGAACTATTACTTTGTGCGAGAGCAGAGGAAGGCAGGGTTGATGTAGTAGAGATCGGAGATTGGAGATTAGAGATCAGAGATTGGCCATTGACCCCATAGTTTGATCTCCAGTCTCCAATCAACCAATCTCCGATCTCCCCAAAAAACCATGCGCGATACAGCAATCACCCTCATTTTAATCACCCTCGGTATCCTGTTATACGCCTGGCAAGGGCCGGCGCTGGTCGAAAGCGCCCACATGCCGGTAGACGAGCCGCAGGAACTGCCTTACCTTGCCCACAACCAGGCTCAGGTAACCGTCAATACGGTGCGGGTGGGCAGTGATGATCCCATAGAAACAGCAGTCGCTGTTGCCAACGTCGTCTATCCTGCGACAGAGCCTGAGAATACGCCGGGCGCCGTGATCCTGGTAGGCATGGACAGCCTCGCCAATACCATGGTTGCCGCCAGCCGCATCCAGCACTTTCCCGTCAACGCGCCCATCCTTTACGTGGATCAGAACGGTATCCCCGACGCCACGCGCAATGAACTGTTGCGGCTGAAGCCCGAGGGGGTTTTCGCCGACCGCAACGTACAGGTCTACCTCGTGGGGCGGACCGCCGCCGCCGTCAACGAGCAGGTGAAGGAGATGGGCTATAAGACGCGCGTGTTCGCTGCCGAAGATCCCATACGCTTGTCGCAAATTGTCGATGATTGGACCTCCACGCAACACGGCGATCACCGCAACGAGATCGTCATTGCCAACCTGGACAACCTGGAGCCGGCCATCCCCAGCGCCTTCTGGAACGCCCACCGTGGCGACGGCCTGGCCTTCGTCACCGACGAGGGCATACCACAGGCCACCGTGGACATGTTCCGGTTGCGGGCCAACGGGCCCTGGCTCTACATCTTCGGCGACGAAACGGTCGTTTCCGAGGAGATTGCACGCGAGCTGGCGCAGTACGGGCACGTCACCCGTATCGTGGGACCTGACGTGACCGCCACCAGCGCCTTTTTCGCCGGCTTTCACGACGAAGGCCAGGATTGGGGCGCCTGGTTCTGGCAAAAGCCGCGGGCCATGGGCTGGGGCATCGACGAAGCCGGGCACAACGTCATCGTTGTCAACCCCGCTGGCCCTGGAGGCTGGCAGAACGTCATGAGCGCCACCACCCTTTCCCACATGGGCAAGCACGCGCCGGTCCTAGTCGTGGACGTCGACGGCGTGCCGCCGCCCGCAGCAGAGTACCTGGAGAGCACCAAACCGTATCCCACCGCGCCGCAACAACAACTGACTAACCACGGCTGGATCATCGGCGGCGAGGAAACGATCACCTGGGACACACAAACGATGCTGGACCAGATGCTCGATCCGTACTTGCCCTTCCCAGAAGAGGAGTAGGCCTTTGTCGTACGGATCGCACACAGTGTCATCCTGAGATTTGCCAAGCTGCGTTGCAGTATTCTATGAGAAAAGAAACACGCTTTTGCGGGCTTGTTTCTTAGCAGGCGACAGCCGAAGGATCTCACCACGCGAAACCAACAGAACGAGAGCACAAAAGGAGCCAGGCATGACAACCGGCACCCACGAAAAGTCCGAGCAACAGAAAAACGGCGAACACAACGGAAACATGTTCCAACTCGCCGAGCGCCTGGAGGCACACTACACGGCTCCCAGCCC
The DNA here is from genome assembly GCA_035464315.1 of Candidatus Sulfomarinibacteraceae bacterium. GTDB lineage: Bacteria > Chloroflexota > Anaerolineae > Promineifilales > Promineifilaceae > JAAYYY01. The sequence goes on along the minus strand of DATHSI010000289.1, from coordinate 28,166 downwards.
GCAGGCCACGGCCTACGCGCCCAATTTTTTCCCACGCCTGCTGGACCACGGCATCTTCTGGGGCCTGCTGCTGGGCGCTGTGTTCGGCGTGCTATTCGCCTGGCTGGTACACAGCGGGCGGCTGACGCCTTCGGGCTGGGAAGGCCTTTTCTCGCTGACCCCATTCACGTTCTACGCCTTTTGGGCCTTCGCCGGCGCTGCCCTGGGCCTGCTGATCGGCGGCCTCACAACCCTGCTGCTGGCGCAGCCGCCACCGCTTGAAGAACCGGGAGAGCCGGAAGACGATTCATAGGGACCGAGACCTCACACCCGAATCACCACCTGCACATGCTCGCGGTTGTGGCTTCTCCCTGAACCAGCCGCTCCGCATACCGCTGTAAGCTCAACCACAGTGCACGCTGCCCGACCTGTGTTAGAATTGAGGGCGGTGTGCCTGCGCCCGCATGCGCGCCTGCCCCAAATCCAGTGACAATGTGCGAGGAAAGTATTTATGTCCAAGAGTTTGAAAGATAGGCGTAGAGAACAATTGATGCGCGAGCGCCGGAAGCGGCGCCTGATCATTGGTTCCATCACTGCTATAGTCGTTATCGGTCTGGGCGCCTTGATCTACGCGCGTTTCCTACAAACCATTCCCGGCCTACAAGAATTCCCCGGCCAGGACCGGGGCCACGCCGTAAATGTCAGCATCCCCGATGAAGGATTACCGCCCGTTGGCGGCGTCCACAATCCACGCTGGCTCAACTGCGGCGTCTACCGCGAACCCGTGGACTCCGCCATGGCCGTGCACTCGCTAGAACATGGAGCCGTTTGGATCGCCTACCACCCGGATTTACCTGAGGATCAGATTGCAGAGCTGGAAGCGTACGCCGACAACTACACGATCGTCGCGCCTTACCCCGGTCTGATAACCGACGTCGTAGCCTCGGCCTGGGGCGCGCAGGTACAATATGAGGGCATGCCGGACGATAGTCTGGATCTGTTTATGGCCCGCTATAAAGGACAGGGGCCGGAACCGGGCGCCACCTGCTCCGGGGGCGTGGGCTCCCCGGTGACCGCCGGCTGATACAACCTGAATGAGCGAAAGCGACTTCACCTATAAACCCCAGGACGTCAATTATCTGGGCTTCCTGGAAGCCCAGCTTCGCGATCTACAGGGCATCGACGCCCTGGCCTACGAACTCATCCAAAACGCAGATGACGTGCGTGATGAAAGCGGGCGGCCCCAGACAACCTGGCTCTCCTTCGACGTCACCGACGAGGCTCTGATCGTAGAGAATGACGGCGTGTTTCGCTCCGTCGATTTCGAGCGGCTGCAAAACATCGCCAGCGGCGGCAAACGCGAAGAAGCGGGCACCACCGGCGCCTTCGGCCTGGGCTTCATCGCCGTCTACCAGATCACCGACGCCCCTGAGATCTTCTCCAACGGCATCCACTGGACCATTCGACCCCAGGCGCCGCCCGACAGGCGCATCCGGGAACGCCGCGTGGAGACAGAAGGTACCCGCTTTCGCCTGCCCTGGGCCTTTGACGCGGCCTCTCTCGTGCGCCGCACCCTGCGCATCGAAGCAGTTCAGCCCCAGGATCTGGATCGCTTCGCCGAAGCCATTGCCGGCGCCATCGAGCTGGCTGCCCTCTTTTTGCAACAACTACAGGTACTTGAAGTTCGCCGCAATGGTGAGCTGCTGCGGCGTATTGAGCGTGAGGCAGCCGGCGGGCGCCAGATCGTGCTCCACGATTCCCGCGACAGCCCCGCCACCTGGCTTCTGTTCCAGGGCGATTTTGCCGAAGAGGCCGGCACGCTGCGCGCGCAATATAGCTGGCAGATAGAAGCCCATCGCCACAGCAACGTGCGCCTGGCCCTGCCCACCGAAGCAGGTGACAGTCCTGGTCGCCTCTTCGCCGTCCTGCCCACAGACACGACTTTTCCTGTCCCCCTGCACATCAGCGCCGACTTCTTCCCCACCACCGATCGCAAACGCATTCACTTTGACGGCGGCTACCAGGCCCGCTGGAACGAAGCAGCCATCCGCTGCGCCGCGCAAACGCTGGCCCAGAATCTCTCCTTGCTCCCCGACCTGCTAGGACACCGCGGCCTGTGGCAACTGCTACAGAAGACCGCCGAAACAGAGCAAATGGCCAACCGCGATCTGCTGCCCGCTGTGTTTGCCGCCTTCTGGCGCGTGCTGGCGCCTCAGCTCAATCAGGCGCCCATCGCTTACACCGCGACCGAAGAGTGGCGCCCGGCGCCGGACGTGCGCCTTGTGGCCCGCGAGGCGCTGATTCCGCTGCTACAGGCGCTGCATATCCCCGCCGCGCACCCCGATCTGATCCCCTATTTTGAACTGATGCAGCGGAGCGAGGTCGGCGCTCGCCAACTTAACGTAGAGGATCTGGTCTCCGGCCTTATGCGAGTGGGCCTCACGCGTCCCACCCCGCTACACGAAGCGCCCGCGCCTTTGCGTAACCTGAGCGCCTGGCAGGAGGTATGGGCCCTCATCGACCGCTTGCTAAGACAGAGCCCTGGTCCTCGGGAGCGCGCCGCTGCCCTGGAACAACTCGGCCGCTGCGCCCTGGTCCTCAGCAACTCGATGACCTTGTCACCGCTGAACCGCGTCTATCGCGGTGACTCCGAAGCTCAAACCCTTTTCCCTGACGTGGCCTGGCTGCACCCCGAACTGCCCACCGACAGCTTTCCCGGCCGCTACGTACCTCAATTTGGAGCGCGCCAGGCTGTTGAGCGGCTGGCGGACACACCCATCGACCGGCTGGAACATGCTTGGCGCATGGGACAGCTAGACCTGCCGCGCCTCTTCCGCTGGTTCGAATCGCGGCAGATTGAAATATTCGCCGACGATCCTTCCCTACAGAAAGAGATACGACGCCTGCCTCTGTGTCCCGTAGAAGGGGAACTGCGCCCGCTGGGCGATCTCTACTTGCCCGGCGGGTTTGAAGACCCGTTGCGCGTCGCCGGCGTCGTCGATCTTCAGGCCATCGGTGGACGCCGCGAGTTCCTGCGCGACCTGGGCATGCGCGAGCTGGATTTCGACACCTATCTGCACAGCTACCTGCCACGCCTGTTAGGCCAGGACCCGCATCTACCCTCCGACGCCCTGCACCGCCTGGTGCGGCTCCTCGCGGAGCGTCTGGGCCAGTTTCGCGATGACGAGGGTTTGCAGGATACGTTGAGTACGTTACCCCTCGTGGCCTGCATGGACGGTTCCTTCCGCCCGGCCAACGTCGTCTACGAATCACGTGAGGCCGCTGAATTGCTGGGCGAAGGCGCTCACGTGGCCGAACCACCCCCCGGCGAAGCCGTGCGCGCCTTGCAACACTGGCTTGGCGTGCGCCGCGAGCCGCAGGCTGCGGACATCGTGCAGGCCCTGCTCGGTACCGCCCGCGCCTGGGAAGACACCGCCCTAGATGCTCAGACGATGGACCTGGTCCGGCGCCGCTGGCAAAGATTGGACACCCTTCTCCGGAAACAGCGATTATCGCCCGCTCAGTTGGGCCCTTTGCGCGACCAGAAAGTGCTCCCCAATCGAAGCCAACGCCTGGCCCGTCCCTCCAACTTGATTCTCGTGGACCAGGCGTCGCCGTTAGGAGAGGCACCAGAGTTGCCAGAGTACCTCCTGCCTACTGATGTTGACTATGCGAATGCCGCTCTGGCTGCCGGCGTGCGGCGTCTATCGCAAGCGTTGCAGTTACACATCGTCGGGGAGGGCGAAAGCGCGCCACTGAGTGAAGTGCAGGAACGAATCCGGCGGCGCCGCCCGCTCATTGTCCGACTCCTGCGGACGGAAGGTGAGAGCGACGACGTGCGGCAAAAAACCACCTTTCTGGAAACGATACGCACTGTGGCCTTACCCCAGCTACAGGTGCAACACCGCCTACCCGTCGCCGGGACGGTGCTGGTCTCTGAGCCGGAGCCGGTAGACGCAGCGTTGGCGTATAGCCCTGGCGCCGGGGACGCCGCCGCAACGCTCTATGTTTCCTCGGACCTGGAAACGATACCATGGACGGCCATTGCACGCGAGTTGGCCAGAGCCATCAAAAGAGAGGAAACGGTGGGCAGCCTGGCCATCGGGATCAGGGAGGTACTCGCGGCCTCAACCTATGAGGATGCACAACAGACGCTGGACGAACTCGGCTATATTTGATCGATAATCTACCTCTGATCAAGGGCCGCTCTCTGATTCCAGCCGCGCCGACAGCAGCGCCAGTTGGTGTCTCAATGAGGCGATCTCCGAGGTCAGCTCCGACGCTTCGCCGGTCTCTTCCGCGCCGGCCGCTACCCGGGCCATCCGGTCAGGGTCCACGAAAAGGCTGGCGATGGTACCCGCTATGTAGCCAAACACACCGAGCGCATAGAGCGAAATAAAGAACGTGAGCAGTCGTCCCTCGCCCGTCATGGGCCAGTACTCGGAACCCAAGGTGGTCATTAGCATCATGGTGAACCACAGGGCATCGCCGTAAGTGTCTATCCCTCCGTTATCCACACCGGCGCCTACATCAGCGCGCGGCGGGCCCTCAAAAAAGTAGACTCCGGCAGCGCCGGCAAAGGCAATTATAAGTGTCAGCGCAATCACGTAGCCGATACCGCGGCGGCCCAGCGTTTTTCGTATCGCGCGCATTCCGCGATTGAGTGATGTCACCAGACGGACCATATTAACGGAGCGAATGCCCCGCGCCGCACGCAGAATGCGAAAGGCGCGAAAAATGCGCAAAATGCGCAGCGCCGGTAGCAGGAGAGCAACCGCCGTGAGCCAGTTGCGGCGTAGATAGCTCCCCTTGTGCGGAGCAATGGTCACTCCCAACACAAAATCAAGAATGAACAGCGCCCAGATGATGTAGGTTGCTGTTTGGAGCAACGGGTTGAGACTTGCAGTGAAGTCGATGATCAACAAGATAAGCCAGACGAAGGAAAGAGCGGTCAAGGGCAGGTCAGCCATCTCGTCAATCTGTCGTAGCAGTTCCCAGCGCTCCTCCTGAAATTCCTGGTTCTCGTGAGTAGAGGTTTCGGGCATTCGTCACCTTCCTTACCGGCGCGTTTTCTTGACTTCGATTACCCATAACCTCTGAACATTCCCCAGCCGGAGTATAAGCTGTGCAAACGGAGTTCGCCAGCAGCTCGGCCGCTGCGCTGACACGTGGTTTCTGAGAAGCCAATTAATCACCGCCATCAGAACCGCGGCCCATCATACAATATTAGAAGGAGTCCCATTTGTATCCCGGTCAGGTCGAAAGGGGACGAAATGGGTCTTGAACCTCAAAGCTTCCACCGAACCCTGGATCATCAGGTTACTGAATGGTACACAGCAGCGATTGCCGGTGCTCGCCGCACCCTGGCAAGCGCTGAGGGGGTGAGGTCCAGGATGATACAAAAAATCGTCGTTCCGCTTGACGGTTCCGTTCTGGCAGAAACAGTACTTCCCCATGTCACGGCCCTGGCCCGTCCACATCAGGCCCGCGTCACGCTGTTGCACGTCCTCGAACCGCGGCGGCGGGAGCGCAGCACCTCCACCGACTTTCTCGACTGGCAAATGCGCAAGGCAGAGGCCCATGAGTATCTGGAAGACGTCGCCGCGCGGCTCACCCGCAGTGGGGTCTCCGCCCACTGTATTGTTCAGGAAGGGTCGCCTGCCCGGCATATTGTGGATCACGCCCACAACGAAGCCGCCGATTTACTGATTCTCAGCAGCCACGGCAAGAGCGGCCTGCAACTGTGGAACCTCAGTGGCGTGGTGCAGAAAGTCATCCAGGAAGCGAGAACGTCGCTTCTGTTGGTGCGCGCTTACGAAAAGCGCCGCTCGTCTCGAGGCGAGCAAGTCGCCGGCTATCGCCGCATAATGGTGCCCCTCGACGGTTCGGCGCGCGCCGAATATGCGCTGCCCTACGCCCGCTCTCTGGCTGAATATTGGCAGGCCTCACTTCTGCTCACCCACATCGTGACGCCGCCCGTTCTCTTCTCTCGTGGCCCGCTCAGTGCGCAGGCAATCGAGTTGATCGAGGCCTGTGTAGAGCACAACATGAAAGACGCCGCCGGCTACCTGCAGGAGATGCAGGACCACCTGGCTGTCGCAAGCGAAGCCCGCCTGCGCACTGCAGACAATATCTTCGATGCCCTGGAAAACATTGTCGTCGAGGACGAAGTAGACCTCATCGTCTGTACCGCGCATGGTCACGGCTGCCTGCGCAAGCATCCCTATGGTGGTTTCGTGACAGAATCAATCTTATACGGCCACGTTGCCACACTCATCATCCAGGATCTACCTGCCAACCAGATCATGCCCTCCGCGGCCACGTTGGCTGCGAAAGAACACAGCGCCGACGACGGGCGGCGCATGCCCACGGGCACCATGCCCAAACGCTGACCCGCTCGCGCCGCAACTTGCATATCCCACGCGAATATGAAGAATCTCAGCACTTCATATGCTGATTGCCACTACTCCGGCGCCGGCAGCTTCCCTATCCTGGTAACAGTGCACGTTACCATTTGTGGCCCGCTGGATACTGTTCGGTCACTCCAGGGCTGGAACCCCTTCTTCACGATCTTGGCCTGGCGCTGCAAGTCGACTATAGCCTCGTTTGCTGGGGCGGCGTGATGGTCAGCAGCGCGGGCGAGCGCATCCTCGTCAACAATACCCTGGAGTCCAGATTTGACCGTGCAAACCGCTATCTACGTCGTTCGCTGGCTGCCCTGTTGCCCGGCGAACTGAAGGAGGATGAACAACCACTGGCTACGATTACGGAAACGGCCGACTGAGGGCAATGAAGTCGCCGCTGCTGACCGGCACGCGCATCATCGACGGCCTGAATAGCCTGGCCCGTGGGTAGAAGGTGCCCATCTTTTCCGCCGCCGGCCTGCCGGCCAGCGAACTCACAGCACAGATCACCGCCCAGGCGCGGGTCAGGAGCAGCGAGGACGACGATCAATTTGCCGTCGTCCTTACCGCCATCGGCGAGGCAGCCCTTTCTCCCGACGATCGCCAGGTCCTTGGCTTTCTGACGGAATTTGAGCAGACGTTCGTCGGCCAGGGCAACGTGGAGCGTTCCATCGACGAAACCCTGGATCTGGCCTGGCAACTGCTGGGCCAGGTGCCGGTTCGCCTGTTGAAGCGAGTGCCACAACAGTTGATCGAGAAATATATCGGAGGTGCGTGATGGATTCGCCAGGAACAGCATCGTCGGCAACACGTATGGCGCTTCTGGCGCACAAAAATCAGCTGGCCCTGGCCCGGCAGGGGCGCGATCTACTGGAGCAGAAGCGCAGCGCGCTGATGAAGGAACTATTAGCCACCGCAGATACGGTGTTGGAACGATTCGACGCGCTGCAGGCGGCGAGCGAGGTCGCTCAGCGAGCTCAGGCGCACGCCGAGGCCACAGCCGGGCCCGAAGCCGTGCGCGCCGCGGCGTTGGCCACGCCCCAAGAGCTCACACTTGAGGTCAGCGCTGCCAGCGTCATGGGCGTGCGCGTACCACAGATCGAACGCCAGCAACCGGCAGACGCGCAGCCCGAGACGAGGGAATCCCGTGAAACGACGACTGAAGGTAGACCCCTGAACCGATTGTGCCCAGGGAAAGCCGGAATCGGCAATGGCGCATCTACAAGTCGCCCTCTGCCGGCGTATCACCGGCGGCATCAGCCAGACGCGCCAGCTCACTCTGCAGCCGGGCCAAAAATGCGTCCACAGAGTCAAACCCCTGCCGTCGCCGCTCGCCCGCCGTTGAGCCGATAGCCTCCAGCGAGTAACGCCAGCCGTTCTCCTCCTGCCAGCAACGCAACAAGAACGCGTGGTATGGTCGCTCGCTGCCTGGGTCATCGCGTCTCGTCCCACCTTCCTGCTCCTCAAATTCGCTCATTTTCCTTCCTTCTCCTCCTGTAAGAACCATCATAGCCAGACAGCGTCCTCACAACGTCCTATTGTCAGTCCCGCCACTTTTCTGTACGCTGGGAAGCAATGTTCGAGATCCGCCTCTTTGGCGCCGTGGAAGTATTACAGGACGACGAAGCCGTCTCCGGCTTCCGCTCGCAGAAGACGCTGGCCCTGCTGGCCTACCTCATCGTAGAGAACCGCCCGCTGGCGCGCGATTATCTCGCCGGCCTGCTGTGGCCCGAAACCACCCAATCGGACGCGCTGGGCCATCTGCGGCGCGCTCTCTATAATCTGGGCAGCCTGCTGCCCGGCTGCCTGGACGTGGACCGCCGCACGGCGCGCTACAGCCCAGAAGCCCCGGCCTCCGTCGACGTCCATCGCTTCGACCAGTTGCGCGCATCTACAGAGCGCGAGGCGCTGGTACAGGCCGCAGCCCTCGCTCGCGCCCCTTTCCTGGAAGGCACATACCTCGACGACTGCCCGCAGTTCGAAGCCTGGCTGGCAGCGGAACAGGAGCGCCTGCGGATGGCTGCCGGCAAAGTGCTGCGGCGCCTCATCGCCTCGCCCGCACCAGAGGGCGCAACGGAAGCGCCGGAGCAAACGCTGACCTTCGCGCGACGGTTGGCGCAGATGGATCCCTGGCGTGAAGACGTGCACCGGCAACTGATGCTGCTGCTGGCCCGAACCGGCCGTCGCGAGGAAGCGCTGGCGCAATACGATACGTGCCGCCGCATCCTGCGCGAGGAGCTTGATTTAACGCCCTCGGCCGCCACCTCCAGGCTCTACGAGCGCATCCGCTACGCGCCGCAGCACCGCCACAATCTGCCGCCGGATCCCACCCCCTTCGTCGGACGCCAGCAAGATCTGGCAAAGATAAGCCAATTGCTCGCTGATCCGCGCCTCCGATTGCTGACCGTGCTCGGTCCCGGTGGCGCCGGCAAGACGCGCCTGGCGGTGGAGGCCGCCCGTCGCTGCCTCGGCCACTTTCTGGAGGGAGTCTGGTACGTCAACCTCACCGGAGTAGAACGCGCCCGGCTGCTGCCCGGCGCCATCGCCGGCGCCCTGGGGCTCTCGCTCCCTCAAAACGCCGATGTACAATCCCACCTGCTCGGCTTCCTGCGTGACAGAGAACTGCTGTTGCTCCTGGACAACTTCGAGCAGCTGGTCAGCGACGATCACTTTCTGCCCGACCTTCTGCAGTCGGCCCCTCACGTGACGATCCTGGTTACCTCGCGCCGGGAACTACAATTACGGCAAGAACAGCTTTATGACCTGCCTGGCCTCCCCTATCCGCAGCCCGAAGAAGCAGCGGAGGTCTGGACAGCGTATGATGCCATGCGCCTGCTGGACCAGGCTCTGTCCCGCCTCCATCCACGTCCCCCACTCGACGAGCATCAGGCAGAGGCAGCGCGCATTTGCCGCCTCGTACAGGGCTCGCCGCTGGCCATCGAGCTCGCCGCCGCCTCAGCTCGCACAATTTCCCTTAAAGAGATTGCCGCAGCGATTGAAGCCAATCTGGATGTCCTACAAACCGACCTGCGCAACGTGCCCCCTCGCCATCGCAGCATGCGCGCCGCCATCGACCACTCCTGGGAGCGTCTGACCCGCGACGACCAGGAAGCCTTTCGTAAACTGGCCGTATTCCGCGGCGGCTTCTCGCTCCACGCCGCGGAAGCGGTCGCCGGCGTCTCCCGCCAACAGCTACAGCACCTCCTGAGCCACTCCTTGCTGCGGCGAAGCGACGATCTACGCGCGCCTCGATACGAGCTGCACGAGTTGCTGCGGCAATATGCGGAGGAAAAAGCAAAGACAGATCCACAGACGTGGGACAGGGTACGGGCGGCTCACACCCGCTTTTATCTCGCGCTCCTTGCCGACGAAGGGGACAAACTGAATGGTGATCAGGCCAGAGAAGCGCGCGCGCTGCTGGCGCGGGAAACGGACAACGTGCGCGCCGCCTGGCGCAACGCCGCCCGGTATGGAACCTGGGAGCTACTGTTACACAGCCTCGACAGCCTCGTTCGTTTCTACCGACACGGCGGGCGCGGGCGCGACTCTCTACCCCTGCTGGACGACGCCCTGAAACAGGCCGAAACACACGAAGCTCCCGCCCCTGTCACCGCGCGCCTCCTGGCCGCCCGGGCGCGCCTGCTCGCGCTGACAGGTCAGTCACAGGACAGTCTGCGAGTGGCAAAAGAGGCGCTGGACTGGGGCGGAAACGACGCCACAATCCAGGTTGAGGCGGCCTACGCCCAGGCACTGGCGAACTTCAACCAGGGACAGCAGAGCAATAGCAGGCAGGTGGCGGAGGCAGCGCTTACGCTGGCGCGACAGGAGAAGCTCTCGCGCTTTGAGCCGCTGCTGCTGAACATGATAGGCCGCACCTATCTCAGATCCGATCTAGAAGAAGCCCAACGCTACTTTAAAGCGGTGCTACAACAGGCCCAGACGGCGGGCGACCAACGGCTGCAGATCTCGGCTCATATCAACCACAGCCTGGTCCTTGGTACAAGCGGCGACTACGCCGGCGCGGAAGAGGAACTGCAGCGCGCCAGCGCCCTGGCGGAGCAGAGCGGACACCGCGAATTGCGCGGCACCATCGCTCTCAACCTGGGCTCCATGGCCCTGCAACAGGGTCATTTCGCCGCCGGGCGCACCTATTACGACACAGCGCTGGAAGCCTACGGCCAATCGGGCGACCGCGCGCGTATGGGCCTCGGCTATCACAGCCAGGCCGTGCTGGCCGTAGAAGAGGGCGATTTCCTGGAGGCCCGGCGCTACCTGCACCTGGCTCTGGCTCTATACCGCGAGACGAACGCGCAGCACCGCGACGTAGAAATTCAGCTGTGGCTGGCCAATGTGTCGCAGGCCATGGGCAAATACATGGAAGCGCGCAAGTGGCTGCGCGATGCCCAGACTCTGGCGGCTGAACTCGAATCGCCGCTGCAGCAGGTGGAAGCACATTGGCGGTTCGCCTGGCTGGCCATCGAAGTGGGGGATATGCCTCTGGCGGAGACGCAGTTACACGCGGCCGAGCGCCTACTGCCCCAGAATCGGTCCCTGGAGCATGCCGCCTGGATAGACCTGGCGCGTTCGCGGCTCTGCCACAACCAGGATCACCTGGACGAAGCGCGCCGCCATGCCCAACAGGCGCTGGCTCTGGTCCGCGGGCGTAATGCGCGCCTGCTGCCAGAGTGCACCATCAGGCTGGCCCATGTGCAGGCCGACCTCGGCCTCTGGCAGGAAGCACAGGCGCTTTACGCCGAAACCGAACAACTGCGACGCGCGCGCCGGCAGCCACATCTGGCCCTGGAAGCCAGCGCGGGGCTGGCTCGCGCCGCGCTGGCATTGGGTAACCGCGCCGAAGCAGGCAAACGTGTGGTAAAGATCCTGGCTCAGTTACACGCCGGCGAGCGAGGCAGCGGGCTATACGGGCAGCGGGAACCGTTCCGCCTTTATCGCAACTGCTACGAAGTGTTGCGCGCCACAAATGATGCACGCGCTGAGGCGCTGCTACAAGAAGCTCGCGACCAGTTACAGCAACGAGCCGCCGAGCTCAATGACGCCTGGCGCCGCTCTTTTCTGCAAAGCGCGCGGCTCCCCCGGCCACGCTAAGGAATGTAATTCCACGGATTCTGACGCTGCTTCAGGTAGCGGATTTCAAAGTGGATATGCGGTCCGGAGGAACAGCCGGTGTTCCCCGACCAGCCGATCAGGCCGCCCTGGTAGACCGTCTGGCCCGGCACCACGTTGACGTCGTTGAGGTGCGCGTAGTAGGTCTCAAAACCATTGCCGTGGTTGATCACGATCAGGTTGCCGTAACACACGAAGCCACCGGCCGCGGCCCAGCCGGCGAAAGTGACTGTACCTGTATCCGAAGCATAAATGGGTGAACCGGTGACCAGACCGGCGTCGACAGCCATGTGCCCGTACCAGGGGTTCTGTGTGATGCGTCCCCCGCTCCACGGCCGGACGAACACGCCCGTACCGGGCACGGCAACGAAAGTGCCATCGGATCCACTGCTTGCAGCCAGATTCGGCGCCTCCCACTCCCAGACCTCGGCCACAGCGCCGGGCACCAGAATCTGCGTGCCTGGCGTCAGCCGGTATGGAAACTCAAGGTTGTTCGGCTCGTAGGCAATGATGTCCTCCACAGGCACTTCATACTGCTCCGCCAGCCCATCAATCGTATCTCCCTGCACTACGTCGTGCAGCACGCCGTCAATGGGCAGGATAATAATCTCCGTGCCCGCCCACAACTGTCCGGCGTCATTCTGCAGAAAACTGTTGCCGCCCAAAATCGTCTCTTCCCGTATGCCGAAGCTCTCGGCAATGCCGATCGCCGTATCCCCCGGCTGCACCGTATACGTAATGAACTCGTGCTGCGGCTGGCCCGGCTTATACGTCACGGGGATCGGGGCGGGAGACAGGCTGTGATCGGCCAGCACCGGCAACTCGCCGATGTCAAATGCCGCTTCGCCCTCGACCTCCGCCGGCGCGCTCTCCGCGACAGCGAAGGGCTGCGGCGCAGCCTCCGAAACGGCAGCCACAGGGCTGGGCTCCGGCTGGTCCAGGGAAAGCAAGCCATCGGCCGCGCGCGTCTTGCTGCCCAGCAATATCAGTAAGGCCAGAGCAGCCAGAACGAGGTGCCCACCGTATTTTTCTAATAGGCGACGTTCATCTTCCATGAAACTGTTACCTCCAAAGAAGAAGAATATCGCAAAGTAGACAAACCGCAATGTGAGCGGAGGATGCTCATTTGCTTCCTCTTACCGCTCAACGGACGACGAGCGGCAGGAAGAGAGAAGTCTCCGGCAGCAGTTTGGGCCGCGGCGGCGGCGGCTTGGAGTCGTCCGGACCCGTAGGATTCACCAGCTGAATATAGTTGACCAGCATCGATCCCCAACTTCCTCCGCCGGCGGTCTCCTCGATGCCCACGGCCCCCGCGTTCACATCATCCCAATTGGCGCCCACGGCAAAGTCGTAGTTGTCCGGATGGTAGAAGCTGCTGCGGTTGGAAGGGAAGAAGATGGCAATGCCGTGGCTGTTATCCAGATTTGTGCCGGCGGTGCTTCCGTGTCGTTCGTAAATGACGGCGTCGTCCACCGCGCTCATCACCGCCGTCCCCGCCGTCACAATGTCGCCGTAGTCGAGCAGGTTGAGGCTGACCAGGTCGGCGAAGTGATAGAGGTCGATGGTCGTATCGGCCGGGGTAATGCCGCTCGGCGGCCTGTTGTCGAAGCGCTGCACGTCGGTCAGCACAGCCGTGAGGGTGGGAGAAATCTCCTCCATGTACCAATCTAATTCGGCGCCCAGTTGCTGGGTAGCTACGGCCAACGGGTCCAGCTGCGCCATATCGACCACGGAGATGGTGTAGGGGTGGTTTCGGGTCTCGGCGCGGTTGGCATAGGAACCGGCAAAGATCTGGGCCACCTGTGCTGGGGTGCTGGTGTTGGTGATACCGGCTACGTAGTTATAGTACGGTACGTGGAATGCCCACTGCAGGTGCTCGCTGGCGACGTAGTAATCGGCGTGACCGCGAAACTGGTAAGCGTCCTCGATCATACCCATCAGGCACATGGCCATATAGAGCACGTCTATCTTCTGCTCCGTCTGCTCGTGAATGGTAGCCAGCGCCAGCTTCATCTCGGGCAGGGTCATGGAGCTGCCAGACGTATCGTCCACCAGCCCGCCGCCCAGGCCGGAACCGTGGTCGTCCAGCACCAGCGCATAATGCTGGGCGGGGAATTCAGTCATGGCCCAGGTGGCGAAATCAGACAGGGTCGTGGGGAAGCCCATGTCCACCTCGCCCTGGCTCCACTTTGTCTCGCCTTCCACGTAATCGGCCGGCTCGGTGAAATTGAGGTCATACTGAACGTGATAGTACGCGGAGTCGCCGTCCTCAGGGCCGTCCCACAGAACCACGACGTTGACGTGTGGGTTATGGGCGGCCATTTCTAGTTCGTTGAATATGGGTGTGTAAGTGTGCGCAAGGTCGTTGTCGGCGGCCAGGTAGAACATAACCGTCCACGCGTCGGGCGTCAGCAGGAAGCCGCGAACTTGTCCGTCGTAAATGCCGCGGCCCACGATCTGGCCGGCGTCGTTGATGTCGTGGGCAATCTGCAGATGCCAGCCGGAATCAGGATCGATAAGATCGTTGAGCGACGTGATCGTGTCATTTTCCCAGAGCACGGCGTGCTGTTGATGGTCAGCATCCGAAGATGAACCTACCATCTGGCCGGAATTATTGATTGCCCGCACGAGACCGGACCCGCCTGCCAATGTGTCCAACTCGATCATGGTTGGCGACCATAGGATGGGCTGATCAACTGGGTCTTCCGAATAACCAACCACGTCGCCGGCATCGTTGATATCCAGCGCCGCTGAATCCTCGCCGCCCCCCAGTGTTGGCAAAGCAATCATACTGCCGCCGTGCCACAAGAACGGGTGGTAGGCGTCATCGTTTTCAACCAGAGCTTCGCCCACGATCTGTCCCTGGTCGTTCAGACCATGAGCCAGACTGAAACTCCCGCCGAGCGTTCCCAGGTCTGTCATCACGCTGTTCATCCAGCGAAACGCATGAGTATCGCCATTGGCAAGCGACGATGCTCCGGCGACATGGCCCTCATTGTTGATGGCGTACGCCTGGCTCGTGCTTCCCCCCAGGTGTCCCAGATCGTTCATGCCTGCCGGTAAGTCATAGTCGGGCTGCGGCAACCAGAGAAAAGCGCGCCGGTCGCCGCCGGTCGTGTTGGCCCAGCCGGCGACCTGCCCCTGGTCGTTAATGTCATACGCGGCGCTGACGTTGCCGCCCAGGGTACCCAACTCGTTCATACCAGCCGGCAAACCGTAAGCCGGGTCTGGTAGCCAGAGGAAGGCGTGAACTCCTGAGTTACCCACAACCTGTCCCAACTCGTTGATGCCTCGCGCAGTGGTAGCGCCGCCCAACGTACCAAGATCGGTGATGTTATAGTGGGCGACAGAATTGACGGGAGTTGTCAACTGCCGGGGACTGGCAGCTAAATCGTGGTGACCGTGCCCGGCGGCCACCGCGGCGAGCACGCCCAGTAACAGCATGGTAAGTACAAGGCTTATCAATAGGATCGTTCTCCGTTTCATTCGCTTTTCTCCTCACAGGCATCAAGAGCGTTCTTTTCCTGCATCCTAACAGGGCAGCGTGTATTGAGCGTATATTTATCGTGTATTGAAGTACAAGTCTCGACCGCGCAGGGGTAAAATAAAGAGCCAAACGTGTCTGGGCAAGAGGACTCAATGGCACCCACAGACGAAGCGCCTCTACAGACCTGGATATCCTCAAGAGTTCCCTACGCGTGGCGCCACTCAATCGGGAGGAGATACGCTCGACCTCAGCCAGGTCGTGCACGACCTCTTCACCTGACAGAGAGCCGGCGCGTCGGTGAAACGACCGCATCCGAATTTCATCGTTTCATGTCGTCGCTCTCTGTGCGAAGCTGCACCATGCGCGTGACCACCAGGGCCATAAAGGGCAGAAGAATGCCCAGCAAGGGCCACGCGTAGTAGGCCAGCGGGACAGCGGGCAGAGCCACGGCGAGCAGCAAAGTAAGCGGCGCCAGGGGATCCATCGTCACAAAAACGGCCGCCCGGCGCAACGCCGAACGCACACTTTGCTCCGGCGCCTGCAGATATAGCGCGGGAACAAACGGCTGCGGAACCAGCCACGTAAACAGAAGGCCCACCATAACCCAGGCCGCCATCTGCGACCACACGGCGCCTATAGAGAGGTAAAAGAAAATGTTGCCCATCAACACGAGCGAAACGAGAACCACAAGCGCCGTCCACAGCGCAAAGAAACGAAGATTAGAACGAGCCAGGGCCGGCAACTCGCGCCAGGAAACCACCCGTCGCCGGCTCACGCGGCGCGCCAGATGGTAATGCGTGGCGACGACAAAGGGCAGCGGCAGCAGAAGCGCCCCCAACAAGGCGCCGAGCACGCCGGTGACGACCACCAGCAACAATTCCTCCCACAGATCAGTGAGCGCCAGCCGCAGCGCCCGG
This sequence comes from Candidatus Sulfomarinibacteraceae bacterium, assembly GCA_035464315.1. GTDB lineage: Bacteria > Chloroflexota > Anaerolineae > Promineifilales > Promineifilaceae > JAAYYY01. Next base: position 12,255 of record DATHSI010000289.1, on the reverse strand, counting down.
ACCTTATACATACTTGCCTACAGTCACCATCAGTCGGGGATTAAATCACGCAATGTGTGCGCCATTCTAGCTTGCGGACACAGGCTCTACAAGCAGCGCCGCGACCATTCCCGCCAGCGCATCCACCCCTGACGACGCTCCCCAGCTCAGCAGCGGCCCCACGCATTCGCCAACCGCAGGCTTTCCCACCGCCAGACAATCGGCCATCGCCGCCAGCCGCTCGTCTCCCTCTCCCCGCGCGGCGCACTCGATCAGATTCGCGCTGAGCGTCGTTGTCTGCTTGTAAGCGCCGGCTACAAGCGCCTCGTTCAGCCCCTGCAACCAGGGGACCATCGCCGCCCATCGATTCAACCAGAGCAAGAATCCGATCAGGAAATCGTCTCCGGATGCCGTCAATCCGCGCCCCAGGCCCAGCAACCGGGAGGCGGCAACGCTCGCTCCAATTACGTTGCCGCGGCCCACCGCGTGCTGCAAATCGGTGACCGCGTCCAACACCCGCTGCTGCTCCGGCGACAACGCGCCCGCTCCTTGTCCCGAGAGCAGCCGGTCCAGTAGCGGCGCCAGGCCGCGGTTCCGGCCGGAAGCCAGCGCCGTTTCCGCCACGCCCCGCAAGCGAGCCACCTGCACAGGATGGGGATCCGGCTCGCCGTTTGGCTGAGCCGGGCGCCACACTACGTCGGGCGACACGACAACCGCCAGTTCCAGCGCCGGAAACAGCAGGCGTTGGCGCTCCATCCGTACCGCCGCTTTCGCCTCGACCGCCCGCAACCTGGCGCTCGTCCCGTGCAACGTAATCGTGAACGGACTTCGATATTGTTCGTAAGAAAGGAAGGTCAACCAGCGGCTATTCGAGCGCAGAAACAAACCGCGGGACGTCGCGCCCAGCACCGTCGCCTGCGACGACTCGGCTATCGCCGCCAGAGCGAGATGACCGGCGCTGGCCGCGCGGACGTCCTCGTGGCCTGGTTCACACTCTCTCTGCCAATCCATCCAAACACTTTCCCACTGGGTGAGCCAGACGAATCATAGCGTTTCACTCGCTGGTTGTCGACCGGCGGGCAACCCTCGCGTGCTGCACCCAGCTCGAGCACTAATACTCCTGCGCCGGTTGCAGCGCTGCCAGAGCCGCCGGGCCATCCTCCGTTGCCGCGCGCTGCCACCGATTGGCGGCGGGCAGGGGCCGGGCGCGGTGTACCTGGTGGTCGGCCCTCGTAATTAGCCGCGCCGAGCGCCCGTAAGTAAGGTAATTCCAGGCCCACTGCAGGAACACGAGCATCCTGTTTTCCATCTCCACGAGATAAACCAGGTGGATGAACAGCCAGATCAGCCAGGCCAGCCATCCATGAAACTGAATGCGGCCCAGGTCGGCCACGCCCGCGTTGCGCCCAATGGTAGCCACACTACCCGGGTTGCGATAGCGGAAGGGCCCGCTGCTCTGGCCTTGCAGGCGTCGCTTGATGCGCTGTCCCACATAGCGCCCCTGTTGGATGGCCACCTGCGCCACCCCGGGCAACAGCTCGCCATCCTCCCCTTTGAACGCGGCCAGATCGCCCACGACGAAAACGTCAGGATGTCCGGGCAGGCTCATATCCGGTTCAACGACCACGCGCCCCCCACGCGCCAGCGTCGCGCCCGTGGCTTCGGCCAGAGCCTGCCCCAGGGGCGAGGCTTTGACGCCCGCGGCCCATAACACAGTTCCGGCAGGGATGAACGTGTGCTCCCCTTCCATGGAGAGCGTCACACCCTCAGCGTTGACGTCCACCACCCGCGAGCCGGTGTACACCGTGACGCCCAGTTTCTGCAGCGCTTCCTCCGCTTTTTCTGAAAGGAGCGGTGGATAGCCGGGTAAAACGCGCGGCGGTGATTGCACGAGCAGGACGCAGGCGTCGGCGGGATCAATGTTGCGAAAGTCATCGCGCATCGTCTTCGTAGCAATCTCGGCCAGGGCGCCCGCCAGCTCCACGCCGGTGGGGCCGCCGCCCACCACGACGAACGTGAGCAAAGCCTGGATGGTCTGAGGGTCGCTGGCGCGCTCGGCCAGCTCGAATGCTGATAAAATGCGCCCGCGAATATCCAGAGCGTCTTCCACCGTTTTCAGCCCTGGCGCCCACTGTTCCCAATGGTCGTTGCCGAAGTAGTGGCCGTCGGCCCCGGCAGCCACGACGAGCACGTCATAGTTCACCGCGCCATCGCGCATAATCACCAGGCGCCGCTCAGCATCGAAAGCCACCACCTCCCCCAGGAGAACGCGCGAGTTCTCCTGTCGTTTCAACAGGCCGCGCAGCGGCGACGCAATATCCGCCGGGGACAGGGCGCCGGTGGCTACCTGATACAGTAATGGTTGGAATAAATGGTGATTGCGCCGGTCGATCAACGTCACGCGCACGGGCGCATCCTTGAGCGCCCTGGCTGCATTAAGTCCGCCAAACCCACCGCCGACAATAACAACGTGTTTCCGATCCATGAGCATACCTCCATTCCGGTGCAATCGGTTCTTGCTGTTTCAAACTATTTACTGTCCAGGATAGAAAGAAAGGGGGTGGACCGTCATCCACCGGACGGGTGAAATGGGGGGTGGATCGAAGGGCGCGTACCAGCGGATTACGAGCTGATAAGGTCCAGTTCCTGCGCTCGCGTCACCGCCTGAACGCGATTAGACACACCCAGCTTGCCGTAGATGTTGTTGATGTGCGTTTTTACCGTGCTCAGAGCCACAGTCAGCTCCCGTGCGATTTCCCGGTTCTTGAGACCATCGGCAATCAGTTGCAGAACTTCCAGCTCCCGCTCGCTCAGCGGTTCCACCAACGTGTCATTCTGCCCTGTGGTCTGGAGATCCGCCAGTGGTTCTTGCGGCTCTTCATCCTTCGCTGTCAACTCAGCCAGCAGGCTCACAATAGCCACGTCCAGCTCCAGCGCGGCATCCGCCCACTCGGTGGGGATTGTCTCTCCCGCCCCTTGCGCCTCCAATAGCCGCTGCGCCCTATTCCTCGTGGTCTGCTCCGCAGCCGGATGATCTGCCACCAGGGCCAACGCAGCCCGCCCTTGCTTTGATGAATCGTTCTCCAGCAAGAAGGCGCCCACATCCAGCAACAGGGCCAGGGTCATGGGCACCACCTGTACCTCCTGCGCCATACGCAACGCTCGGGCAAAGCAGGCGCGCGCCTCGCTCCCATGCGCCAGACGCCAGGAGGCCACGCCCAATCCCTGCAGGCTGCGCAGCAGACCACCCCGGTCGCCCAGTCTCTCATAGAGCGTCACACTATCCCGGTAACGCCCGCGCGCTTGCTGGTAATCTCCCTGCGCCAGCGCCATCTGTCCCAGGTGGGACAGCGCCACGGCCATCCCTTCAGGGTCGTCGAACGCCTCGCGGATAGCGTAACCGGCCTCATAATAAGCAATCGCGGCCGCAGGTTGTTCCTGAGCCTGGCTGATCTGTCCCAGCTGAATGTAGAGGTACGCCGTGAACCACTCGTTGCCGGACGCTTTGGCCGCATCCAGCGCCTCGCGCGTCCACTGCTCCGCCGATTCATAGTCGCCCTGCGCCAGCGCGGCGCTGCCCAGCCCATACCCGGCGTAGGCCATATTACCGCGGTCTCCGCGCCCACTCGCCCGCCGCCAGGCGCCGTGACCCAGCGCCAGCGCTCGCTCGAAGTCACCGCTGTTTAGAGCCAACAGCGACAACACAGTCAGCGGATCCGTACCGGCGCCCGGCGGCGGCGCGCGGTCTAACGCTTCGTACAGGGCGAGCGCCCCTTCCTGTAGGCGAGTGGCCTCCGCCAGGCGGCCAAAACGCAGCTCCAGCCAGCCGGCGCAGGTTAGCAACACAGCCAGAGCGCGGTCGCGCTCAAGGGAGGACGGTTCCTGCTCCAGCGCCTCGATCGCCGCTGCGAAGACCTGCGCGCCTTCCACAAAACGGCTCTGATACTGGTACAGCGTGTGCAGCGTCAGCGCCGCGCGCTGCAGGTCAGCAAAACGCCGCTGGCGCACGGCCCACTCCCAGGCAGAGCGCGCGTTGTCCAGTTCGGCGGCCACTTCTTGCAACACGGCCCGTTGCCCCTCACCGGTCAGCGGGCCGAAACGGTCGCCAAAGAAGCGCGCATAATAGGCGCAGTGCCGGTCTCGCGTCTGGACCAGCAGCGCTTCATCCTGCGCCAGCCGCTCGCCCGCGTACTGTCGCAGCAGCTCGTGCACGCGGTAGCGGCCGGACGATTCCTGGCTCAATAAGGACTTGTCCGCCAGCGTGGACAGAGTAGCCAGGGAGGCTCCGGCTACCTCTACCGCCGCCTGGCGATCAAACCCACCGCGGAACACAGACAGGCGCCGGAACGCCTCCTGCTCCTCTGGAGCCAGCAGCTGCCACGACCCGCGAAATACGGCCTGCATGCTCTGGTGCTTGTCCTCGACGTTGCGCAACGAGGTGGCCAGAAAATTCAGATCGCGTTCAATCTCTTGCGCGATCTGGTCCACGGTCACCGTCCGCGCCCAGCTCGCGGCCATCTCCAGAGCCAGGGGCATGCCTTCCACCAGGCGGCACACGCGCAGCGAGCCGTCAACGTGCTCCTCGAAACGAAAATCGGGGCGCACGCGGCGCACGCTGGTCACGAAAAGGTCCAGCGCACCATAGCGCGCGAGCAGCGTCTGCGGCTCGGCGGTCGCGGCTTCCCGCGGCGGATAGGGCAGCCCGCCCAGAGGGTACAGCCACTCCTCGCGCAACTTCAGTACAAAGCGCGACGTAACCAGCAACGTCAAACGCGGCGCGGCATCAAGCAGGTCGCTCAGCAGATCGGCCCCAGCCAGCAGGTGTTCAAAATTGTCCAAGACCAGGAGGCGCGAGCGGTTGCCCACGTTGCGCAAGAGGTGTGCGCGCGGATCGTCTTTCGCGGCGCCGGGAAGTCCTAGAGCCTCGGCGATGGCCGGCGCCAGGTAAGCAGCAGACTGCACCGGCTGCAGGTCCACGAAAGCCACCGTCTGGCCCTCCGCCTGCCGGCGCGCCGCTGCTTCAATGGCCAGCCGCGTCTTGCCCATGCCGCCCGGCCCTACCAGCGTCAGCAACCGGCACTCAGGATTGGACAATCGCTGCGCAATGTCCGCCAGTTCGTGCTGGCGACCTACAAAGGGGGTCGGTGGTTGCGGCAGGCGTCCCGCACGCCGCTCTGCGCCGGCCAGCGGTTGCCTCTCCTGTACCTGCATGCCCACTCCTTCCCGTTCCTATCTGCCCGCTCAGAAGCTCATTAATTGCGTTCCAGCGCCTCGCGCCGCCAGGCCAGCCCTCGTCTAAGCAAAGCCATACTGTTTTCATACTCCCGCTTTTCTCTTGTCCGCCAGCACAGCTTCCAAACTATTCCAGTCAACGCTGAACATAGTCCAGAATCTCCTGCCGAAACTGATCAAAATCATCCAGTTGCCGGTTCACCAGATCTGCCAGAATCGCCACATCCACCCGCTCATAACGGTGAACGATGAAATTGCGAAACTGGACCATCTTACGATCAGTTTCTGCATGATGACGCCGCTGATCATGCCCTGAAATGTACCGTGAAAGGGAAACTGGGACAAGCGCCGCCGGCCTACTCCCTCCAACTATCCCGAAACACCCGAAACCAGTTGCGGTAGGCAATCTTCGCCAGCGCGTCGCCATCATAGCCCGCATCGCGTAACGCCCCTAGCAGCCGTGGCAGACCGCCGGCGTCCCCCAACGTCGCCGGCATCTGCGCGCCGTCGAAGTCTGACCCAAAAGCCACGTGATCAATGCCAATGCGCGCCGCCACGTAGTCGATATGGCGCACGATTTGCGACAGCGGCGTGTCCGGCTCGGGATATCCGTCAGAGCGTATGTTCAGCGGTTCAAAGATAATGCCGATCACGCCATTCGATTGGCCCACCGCGTCAATCTGCGCATCGGTCAGATTGCGCGTGGAAGGACAGAGGGCATGGACAGCCGTATGGCTCACAACCAGGGGCACATCGGAGAGCCGCGCCACATCCCAGAACCCCTTCTCGTTGATATGCGCCAGGTCAATGACGATGCCCAACCGGTTGCACGCCCGCACCAGCGCCTCGCCCGCCGCCGTCAACCCCGGCCCCACGTCGGGCGAATGGGGAAAGCGAAACGGTGCGCCGTGTCCGAACGCATTGGGCCGGCTCCAGACCAACCCCAGGGAGCGCACGCCCTGAGCATAATAATCTCCCAGATCGCTCAAATCGAAGCTGATCGCAGCCGCCCCTTCAAGGTGCAGGACGACGCTGAATACCTCCTCCTGCAGGTTGCGCGCAAGGTCCGCATAGGTGCGCACTATGCCCAGGGCGCCCCCCGCCTCCGCCTCTATCGCTGCCAGCCGGTCGATCATCGCCACCGTAAACTCGCTGGCATAGGCATGCTCAATCGCGCTGCGCGGCGCGACTTCATAGCCGTTCTCGGTAAAGGTCAGTCCATACATGGGATCGCGCTCCTTCGAGCCCTCGGGCGGCGGCGCAAAGATGGCAAAGATACCGCCGGCCAACCCGCCTTCCCGCGCCCGAGGCAGGTCGAGATGACCCGCTTCCCTCCCTTCCACAAAACCACGAACCGCCCCCCTCTCCGGCATTTCCAGCTTGGTGAGCGTGTCGTTGTGCCCGTCAAAGATCGGTGGATCAGCCATCGTTATCCCTCCGGTGGCCTCACGCGCGTACTTGTCTGACCAATTGTACCGGGAACCCTCCATATAGCGCCAGATCGCTTGACAACGCGCCGCAAATTCTTTATAGTCATCCTCAGTGATTGTCAGACGTCTGACAATTCTCCGGAAACGGAGAAGCGCTACACCCTCGATCATAACCCCACCTCGGCTGTGATCGAGTTCGTTCACCTACTCGTGCTTCAAAGGAGTCACAAATGATTATTGATGTTCATTTTCATCCCACTGACCACATCGACGAGGCCTGGCGTCACGGCGGCGAGCCGTTCACGGGCGAGCGCCTGATCAAAATGATGGACGGCCCCTACTGGATCAAGGGCAAACCACGCCGCATCGACTGGGGCGTCATCCAGCCCCCGCCGGGAAACACCGTGTGGTCCAAAGGGTTATCCACCGGCCGCGAAGGCATCCGTGAATACATGGCCTACTGTACCGAGCTGGTCGAGCGCTATCCTGATCGCCTCATCGGTAACTTCACCTACAACCCACGCTTCGGCGTCGAAGAAGGCGTGGCCGAGCTTGAATACCACGTCAAAGAGCGCGGCTACAAGATGATGAAGCTGCACACCAACATGCACGCCTATCGTCCGGACCGCGCCCTGAGCTGGATTCGCCCCGCCGTGGCCAAATGCGCCGAGCTGGGCATCCCCGTGATGATGCACACCGGCGACGGCCCCTACAGCATCCCCACCCAGTTCTATCCCATCATCCGCGAATTCCCCGAGGTAGACTTCATCATCGCCCACTTCGGCGTGCAGACCGGCGGCGTCTATAGCTTCGAGGCTTTCTGGATGGTCATGGATAGCCCCAACGTCTACGTGGAATCAGGCTGGTGCCTGCAGTCGCGCCTCGTCGAATTCGCCGAGCAAATGCCCGACGACCGCATGATGCTGGGTACTGACTCGCCGCCAAACGAGCCCGGCGTGTGGATGCACATGCTGGAGGTACTCACCGGCGATTACCCGCAGGGCTTCAACCTCAGCGAAGAAGGGCTGGAAAATTACCTGGGCAACAACGCAGCCAAGTTGCTGGACCTGGAGCCCACACCACCGCCCACTCGCGAAGAAGCCTTTGCCGACTTTGGCCTTGATGCAGAGTTGACCGAAGCGCAGGCGCGCCAGGCGCTGGCAGCAGACTAAGTGAGCAACACGCGGCCCAGCGCCGCTTGTCGCTGGAGCAGCCGGTAGCTTTCATAGCTTCCTCAAGCTCCGTTACTCACCCCTGCGGCCCGGGGAACCGGCATCTAACGTGCGTGCCGGTTCCCCAGGCGCACAGACAAACCATCTGCACCTTACCGCTTGTTCAAAACGGCAATAATGAAACGATTCGAATACTTCGAACCGCAAACCATGGACGAGGCGCAGGAACTGCTGGCCCAATATGACGGGCAGGCCATGATTCTCGCCGGCGGCACCGACTTGCTGGTGGAGATTAAAGAAGCGCTGCGCTCGCCCGACTACGTTATTAACATCAAACGCATTCCCGGGCTGGACGCCTGCTCCTACGAAGAGGGACAGGGGCTGCGCTTTGGCGCGCTGGTCACCGCACGCCAGATAGAGACGTGGCCCGTGGTCATCGAGAAATACGCCGGATTAGCCCAGGCAGTACGCGAATTAGGCTCCATCCAGATACGCAACCGGGCCACGGTGGTGGGCAACATCTGCCGCGCCTCCCCCTCCGCCGACACCCTGCCCCCACTCATCGCCGATGGCGCGCACATCCGCCTCAACGGCCCCCAGGGCCAGCGCACCGTCTTGCTGGAGCAATTTTTCACCGGCCCCGGGCGCACCATTTTGCAGACGGCAGAAATCGCCACCGACGTTCTGGTTCCCGATCCACCCCCCAACACCGGAAAAGTTTATATCAAGCACGGACGCCGCAAGGCCATGGAACTGGCTACCGTCGGCGTTGCTGTGACCATGACGGTCGAGGACAACCGTGTCGCCGATGTGCGCGTGGTGTTGGGCGCCGTGGCGCCCACGCCCATTCGCGCCCCGCAAGCAGAAGCCATTTTATCGGGCCAGACGGTACGGGAAACCATCGTCGAAGAAGCAGCGAACGCAACCATGCAAGAGTCCCGCCCCATCAGCGACGTGCGCAGCAGCGCCGGCTACCGGCGCGAGATGGTCCGCGTGCTGACAGCGCGAGCTGTGCACCGGGCCTGGGAGAAAGCAACGACATGAAGAAGCTAATTTCAGCCACCATCAACGGCGAACCCGTCGAATTTGCCGTACTCCCCTACCGCAGCCTGCTCGACGTTTTGCGCCATGAGTTGGCTCTGACCGGCACCAAAAAAGGGTGTGACGTCGGCGATTGCGGCGCCTGCACGGTGATCCTCGACGGCAAGCCGGTCAATTCCTGCCTCGTGCTTGGCGTGGAAATTGACGGCTGCGAGATTACGACCATCGAGGGCCTGCACCGGCCCGACGGCGCGCTGCACCCCTTACAGGACAACTTCCTGCGGTTTGGCGCCGCCCAATGCGGGTTCTGTACGCCGGGCATGATCGTCACCGCCAAGGCGCTGCTGGACGAAAATCCGCGGCTCACCGAAGAAGAAATTCGCTTCGGCATCGCCGGCAACATCTGCCGCTGCACCGGCTTCAGCAAAATCATTCAGGCAATCGAAGTAACGGCGTCCGAGATGTCCACAGAAGAAAACGCCACGGCAGACAACACAAAACAACAGACATCTCAATAGTTGACGGGAGGACGAATGAGCGACTTCGCAGTCATTGGCACCAGCCCCAAACGCATTGACGGCATCGAAAAGGTAACTGGGCGCGCCCGCTACGCCGCCGACGTGCACCTGCCCGGTCTCTTGTTCGGCAAGATCAAACGCAGCACCGTGGCCCACGCCAACATCGCCAGCATCGATACCAGCAAAGCGCTGGCCCTACCCGGCGTCAAGGCCGTGCTGACTCACGAAAACGTGCCCCGCGTCCTACACGCCGGGCAGCCGCACCCCCGCTCCTCCTCCGTGTGGAAGGACCAGTACATCTTTGACCGGCGCGTGCGCTTCATGGGCGAAGGCGTGGCTGTGGTAGCCGCGGTCAGCGAAGAGATTGCCGAGGAAGCGCTGGACCTCATCGAAGTAGAATACGATCCGCTGCCCGCCGTCTTCGACGTTGAGGAAGCGATGCAGCCCGACGCCCCGCAGATTCACGGCGCCGAGTGCAACCTGGTCCTCCCGCCACACATCGTCGACTGGGGCGACGTAGAAAAGGGCTTTGAGGAAGCCGACTTCATTGTCGAAGGCGTCTACAGCACGGGTCGGCCCTCCCCCAGTTATATGGAACCCAACGCCTGCGTCTGTAAATATGAGCTCGACGGCCGGCTGACCATCTGGAGTTCTACGCAGTGCGCCTTTATGGTGCGCGGCATTCTGAGCGAAGTACTGGATATTCCCATCCACCACGTGCGCGTCATCGTGGAGCACATGGGCGGCGGCTTTGGCGCCAAGCAAGACCTGTTCCAGCACGAATTCCTCTGTGCCTTGCTCGCCAAAGAGACAGGTCGCCCGGTGAAGATGGAGTATACGCGCAAGGAATCCTTCCTGGGCGGGCGCACGCGGCACCCCACCAAAATATGGCTGCGCCAGGGTGTAAAGAATGATGGCACAATCACCGCCCGCCAGGCGCGCTACATCACCGATACCGGGGCCTACGGCTCCCACGGCCCGGGCGTGACCCGCGTCGGCGCCCAATCGCTCACTTCCCTCTACCGCTGCCCCAACGTCTACGCTGAAGGCATTTGTGTCTACACCAACACGCCCATCTCCGGCGCCTTCCGTGGTTACGGTGTGGTGCAATCCTACTTCGCCCTGGACACGCAGATGGACGAAATCGCCGAAAAGCTGGGCCTGGACCCCGCCGAGTACAAAATGCAGCAGGCCGTTGGCGACGGCGATCTGACCCCCTCGGAACACACCATCCACGGCAACCCCCTCGCCTCCTGCATTCGCCGCGCCATCGAGGAGAGCAACTGGCACGAAATGCGCCGCCAGACAAAGAACCAGAGCGGCCGCAAATTGCGTGGTTGGGGCATAGGCACCGAGATGCACGGCAGCAGCGCCTATCCCGGCATCAAGGAGCAATCCAACGCCATCGTCAAGATGAACGAGGACGGCTCCGTGCACCTGCTGACGGGCACCGCCGGCCTGGGCACCGGCGCGCACACCGCCCTCTCGCAAATCGCCGCCGAAGAGCTCGGCGTGCGCTTTGAAGATGTGACCGTGACCCACGGCGACACCGACGTCGTGCCCTTCGACATCGGCGCCTACGCCAGCCGCACCACGTTCATCGGCGGCGGCGCGGTAAAGCGCGCGGCGGCTGACCTGAAAAAACAGCTCCTGGAACTGGCAGCAGACAAGCTGGAAGCGGCAGCGGAAGACCTGGTCGTGCGCCAGGGGCAGGTCTTCGTACGCGGCGCGCCGGATCAGGCCATCGCCGTCGGCGACGTGGTCAAAGGCGACGAAGGCGGCATCACCCCACGCAGCCTGGTGGCCTCGGCCACTTACGAAACGACCAAGGCCTACTCCTACGCCGCGCACGTGGTCGAGGTGGAGGTAGACACAGAAACAGGCCAGGTGGAAGTCAAGCAAGTGATCGCCGTGCACGAGATCGGCAAGGCCATCAATCCCATTGGCGTCGAAGGACAGATCGAAGGCGGCATTCAGCAGGGCATCGGCCACTCGCTGACCGAAGATCTGGTCATCGACCCCGAAACAGGCCGCGCCCTCAATGCCAGCTTCGTCGATTACAAGATGCCTCTCTCCATGGATATGCCGACTATCAAACCCATCATCCTGGAGGAAGCGCCTGACGGCGACGGTCCCTTTGGGGCCAAAGGGGTGGGCGAAGATCCCATCATCGCCATCGGCCCCGCCATTGGCAACGCCGTCTACGATGCGCTCGGCGTGCGCATCCGCGAATTACCGATCACGCCGGACAAAGTGCTCAGGGCGCTTCGCCAACAAGCGTCCACCGATGACACAAGTAATAGTGATTCCGGGGAGGAATGATGATACGTGGCACCGCACTGACCGACCAGCTCATGCAAGAGATAGCCGGCGCCATCTCCAGCGGCGCTCTGATCAAGGAAGACGGCAGGCTACCCTCCGAGACAGAACTCAGCCAGACCTATGGCGTCAGCCGCGCCACGGTGCGCGACGTGCTGGCGCGTCTGGAATCGGCCGGCGTTGTCGTGCGCCGGCAAGGGATCGGCACCTTCATCAGCGAGCCGCTGCGCAATCAGCCGGGCATGATCTGGGGCTGGCTGGACCAGGCTCCCGCCTTCGTCGATCTCATTTCCCAGTCGGGCTACGACGCCGAATGCACTCTGTTGAGCACCAACACCATCCCCGCCGGAGAGCTGGGCGCGCATCTCAATGTCGCTTCCGACGAAAAGGTGCTCACCATCGAAAAAGTATTCTCGGCCGACGGTACGCCCATCATCTATTCCTGGACGACGCTGGCCGAAAGCCTGATCGAGCGCTGTCATGAAATAAGACGGCTCTCGCATGAATTTTACAGGCAGTCCATCTACAAGCTCCTGCAAATCCACTGCCAGCACACAGTCAACT